>JAEYAG010000059.1 GCA_023451265.1 Actinomycetes bacterium
GCCGAGCACCGCGCGAGCCCGTGGCGCGATGCGCGCTACCTCGCGGTGACGGCGCTGTCGGCGGTCTTCGGCATGCAGTTCGGGCTGGCGGAGGTGGGGGTTCCGCTGTGGATCGCCCACGACACCGCCGCGCCGACCGCCATCGTGGCGGCGCTGCTGATCCTCAACACGGTCATCGTCGTGATCTTCCAGGTGCCGCTGTCGCGTGGCACCCACGATGTGCGGCGCGCGGGCACCGTGACGGCGTGGGCGGGCGTCCTGATGGTGCTCGCGTGCGTGCTCTACGCCGGGGCGGCGCCGGTGGCCGCCGGGTTCGCGGTGGCGCTGCTCCTCGCGGCCGCGCTGGCGCACGCGTTCGCGGAGGTGATGTCGCAGGCGGGCGGCTGGGGGCTGAGCTTCGAGCTCGCCGATCCCCGGGCACCGGGCGCATACCAGGGCGTGTTCTCGATGGGATTCAATCTCGGCGCGATGGCCGCGCCGATCGTCGTGACCGCCGCACTCGGCCTCGGACTGGTCGGGTGGGCGCTGCTGGCGGCCGTGTTCGCGGCATCCGCCCTGGGGACGGCGCTCATCGCGTGGCGCTCCGCGAGGGCGCTCGACGCCGTCGACGGCCGGGCGAGCGCGGCCTGAGGCCGCGGCGTCGCGTCAGAAGATCATCGGGCGATCGTCGTCGTCGGGCCCCTCGAGGTCGAGGTCGACGACGACGGGCACGTGGTCGCTCGGGATCTCGCCCTTGCGCTCGTCGCGGTGAATGGATGCCGCGACCACCGCGTCGGCGAACGCGTGCGAACCGAGGATGAAATCGATGCGCATGCCCTCGTTGCGGGGGAAGCGGAGCTGCTTGTAATCCCAGTAGGTGTAGCCGGTCGGCACGAGCGGACGCACCGTGTCGTGCAGTCCGGCGTCGAGCAGCGCCTGGAACGCGGCGCGCTCGGGAGGGGAGACGTGCGTCGTCACGCCCTCGATCACGGTGGGGTCGCCGTTGTCGGCGTCGGTCGGGGCGATGTTGAAGTCGCCGGTGAGGGCGAGGGCCAGGTCGGGGTTCGCGGCGAGGGTGTCGGCCGTGTAGCCGCGCAGCGCCTCGAGCCAGTCGAGCTTGTAGCGGTAGTGCGGGTCGTCGAGACCACGGCCGTTGGGCACGTAGAGGCTCCACACCTCGACGCCCCCGACGGTCGCACCCATCGCGCGGGCCTCCTGCGGAGCGTCCGGCCCCTCATGACCCTTCGCGAAGCCGGGCATGCCGGGGAAGCCGACCTGCAGGTTCTCGATCGGCGCGCGACTGGCGATCGCGACGCCGTTCCACTGGTTCAGACCGTGCGCCTCGACGGTGTAGCCCGCCGCCTCGAACTCGGCGTAGGGGAACTGCTCGGGCTTGCACTTGATCTCCTGCATCGCCAGCACGTCGATGTCCTCGCGCACGGCGAAGTCGACGGTGCGGACGACGCGGGCACGGATCGAGTTGACGTTCCAGGTGGCCACACGCATGGCATCCAGCGTATTCGCCGCCGCCGACAGCGCGCGCCGCTACCCCCGTCCCGCCAGCGGGCGCCGCTACCGCCGTCCCGCCAGCGGGCCGTTGAGTTCGAGCGGGTGGGTGAGACGCCACCAGTCGTCGGGCATCGCGATGTCGGCGTCGAGTACGAGGTCGGTCGACAGGGTGCGCGGCCCGGCCGTCCACGTGATCGTCCCCACCTTCTCGCCGGCGCGCCCGGTGGTCAGCGGGCTCGTGGTCATCTCGGCGGTGATGGGTGTGTCCGACCACGTCAGCACCGCGGCATCCGCCGCGACCACCATCTGCGCCTCGGCTCCCCACGGCGTCTCGTAGCTGCCGTACACCTCGCCGCGGCGGGCGAGCGAGACGGCGTGGAAGCCGGAGCGGATGCTCCCCAGCATCCGCTCGACGTCGCTGTTCACGCTGTCGCGGTCCGCGCCGCCGAGCACGGCGCCCGTGATCGTCAGCGGTGCGTCGATGCCGACGTCGAGCAGTGACGAGAACAGCAGGTTCGACCCCTCGAGCGTCCCGGTCTTGATGCCGCGGACCCCGTCGGTGCCGAGCAGTGAGTTCGTGTTGCTGCCGGTGAAGCCAGGCACGTCGAGCGTGCTCATCCCGACGATCCCGGCGATCGTCTCGTTGCTCATCGCGATGGTGCCGAGCGTGATGAGGTCGCGCGCCGTGGCGGTGTTGCGGGCGTCGAGGCCGGTCGGCTCGACCACGGTGATGCCCGCCAGTCCGTTGCGCTCCAGCCAGGCGTCGGTCGCGCGCAGGAACGCCCCGCGCGCGCCGTACGCCCACGTCGAGACGGCGTCGGCGTAGTTGCTCGCCGAGATCACGAGCATGAGCTCCAGCGCGTCGCGCAGGCTCATCGTGCTGCCGGTCGGCATGGCGGCGATCGTCGCGCCCTGCACGTAGTACTGGTCGTACAGCGCGTGGTCGGCCTTGCTGAAAGTCAGGACGGGTCCGGGGTCGTCGGGGCCGGACAGCGGGTGCGCGTCGAGCACGACGAGGGCGGTCACGAGTTTCGTGATGCTCGCCATCGGGAGGGGACCCGGGGCGCCGGATGCCGCGGCGAGCCCGTCGGTGCCGAGGAACTCCGCCCCGCCGGTGACCTGCACCGCCGATGCGCCCGCGGGCATCGCCAGGGCCACCGGGGCGCCCGCCGCCGGCTGCGGCGTGCGCGTCACTGCGGCGGGGAGGGCGACCGGGGTGGTCAGGGCGTACGCGGCGTACCCTCCCGCCAGACCCATCAGCACGAGCGCGACGACCGCGGTCGTGATCGCCGTCCGCAGCCGGCGACGGCGACGGCGTGCCCGCTCGGCGGGATCGATGACCGGCGCCGGGGCGTCGGCATCCGCGGTGTCGAGGAGATCGGCGAACGACGTCAGCTCGTCGTCGTGCGTCTCCATGCCTCCGATCCTCGCACGCTCCCGTGCGCGTCCGCGTTGCGCCTGCACCTCGCGCTGTAGAGGCGGGCTACAGCGCCCGCAGGATGTCCTCGACCCGCTCCTTGGCGTCACCGAACAGCATCTGGGTGTTGTCGCGGAAGAACAGCGGGTTCTGCACGCCCGCGTACCCCGAGGCCATCGACCGCTTGAACACGACGACGTTCCGCGCCTCCCACACGTGCAGCACCGGCATTCCTGCGATGGGCGAGCCCGGATCCTCCGCGGCAGCGGGGTTGACGGTGTCGTTCGCGCCGATCACCAGCACGACGTCGGTGTCGGCGAAGTCCTGGTTGATCTCGTCGAGCTCGAGCACGATGTCGTACGGCACTTTCGCCTCGGCCAGCAGCACGTTCATGTGTCCCGGGAGCCGTCCCGCGACGGGATGGATGCCGAAGCGCACCGTCGCACCGCGCTCGCGCAGCCGTCTCGTGAGATCGGCGACCGGGTACTGCGCCTGCGCGACGGCCATGCCGTAGCCGGGCGTGATGATGACCGACCGGGCGTCGCGGAGCAGAGCGGACACGGCGCCGGCATCCGTCTCGTGGATCTCACCCTGCTCCTCGTCGGCGGTGCGCGGCGCCTCGATGCCGAACCCGCCGGCGATGACCGACAGGAACGACCGGTTCATCGCCTTGCACATGATGTACGACAGGTACGCACCGCTCGATCCGACGAGCGCGCCCGTCACGATCAGCAAGTCGTTGTTCAGCAGGAAGCCGGCCGCCGCCGCCGCCCAGCCGGAGTAGCTGTTGAGCATCGAGACGACGACGGGCATGTCGCCGCCGCCGATGGATGCCACGAGGTGCCATCCCAGCGCCAGCGCGAGCAGGGTGACGACGATCAGCAGCCAGAGGTCGGGGGTGATGACGTACCAGACCGTCAGCACGACGAACAGGACGAGCGCGCCCACGTTGAGCGCGTTCTTGCCGGGCAGCATGAGCGGCTTCGAGCTCATGCGCGCGGAGAGCTTGAGGAACGCCACGATCGACCCGGTGAAGGTGACCGCGCCGATGAACACGCCGATGAAGACCTCGGCGTGGTGGATGCCGCTGAGTTCCGGGGCGACGCCCTCGGCATACAGGTGGCCGTTCCATCCGACGAGCACGGCCGCGAGGCCCACGAAGGAGTGCAGCAGCGCGATGAGCTCGGGCATGCCGGTCATCTCGACCACCCGTGCCCGCCACAGGCCGATCGCGCCGCCGACGACGATCGCGACGACGAGCAGGGTGAGGCCGAGGGCAGCGCCGCCCGTGAGCAGCGTGCCGCTCGCGACGACGAGGATGAGGGTTGCGACGAGCGCGATTGTCATGCCGGCGATGCCGTACACGATGCCCCGGCGGGCGGACTCCTGCTTGCTGAGACCGGCGAGGGCGAGGATGAACAGCAGCGCCGCGACGATGTATGCCGCCGTGGCTATGGACTGCGCGAGGATCAGCGCCGTGGGGTCTCCGATGATCGCGCCGCTCACTTCTGGTCGCCCTTCTGGAACATGGCGAGCATGCGCCGAGTGACGGCGAAGCCGCCGAAGATGTTGATGGATGCCAGCAGCACCGCCACCGCGGCGAGCACCTGCACGAGCGGGTTCGGCACGATGATCTGCGACATGGCGCCGACGATGATGATGCCGCTGATCGCGTTGGTGATGCTCATGAGCGGCGTGTGCAGGGCGTGCGCAACCTTGCCGATGACGTAGAACCCGATCACGACCGAGAGGGTGAGCACGAGGAAGTGCTGCGGCAGCGGCGCGGGCGCGAACGCGCAGATGAGGAACAGGGCGGCAATGCCGACCCCGGTGAGCACGGACGTCGTCCGGGTCGACAGCCCCTTGCGGGGCGCCGGTGCCGATGCGGATGCCGCGGCATCCGGTTCGGGGGATGCCGGTGCCGCCGACACCTGCACCGGCGGGGGCGGCCACGTGACCTCGCCGGTCCGCACGACGGTGACGGCGCGCTGGACGACGTCGGTCTCGTCGATGACGAGGGCGCCGTCTTTCCCGGGCGTCAGGAGCGTCAGCAGGTTCAGCAGGTTCGTGCCGTAGAGCTGGGAGGCCTGCTGCGGGAGGCGACCGGCGAGGTCGGTGTACCCGAGGATCGTGACGCCGTTGGCCGTGACGACCTTCTCGCCGGCGACCGACCCCTCGACGTTGCCGCCCTGACCGTCGGCTCCGAGGCCTGCGGCCATATCGACGATGACGCTGCCCGGCGTCATGGCGGCGACGTCGGCGGCGGTGATCAGGCGCGGCGCGGGCCGGCCCGGGATGAGCGCCGTCGTGATGACGATGTCGACGTCGGCGGCCTGGTCGCGGTACAGCTGCGCGGCCGCGGCGTCGTACGCGGCGCTCGTGGCCTTCGCGTACCCGTCTGAGGAGACCTCCTTGGCCTCGTCGGGCACGACGACCGGCAGGTAGGTTCCGCCGATCGAGGCGACCTGGTCGGCGACCTCGGGGCGCGGATCGGTCGCGCGGACGATCGCGCCGAGCGACGATGCCGCGCCGATCGCCGCGAGCCCCGCGACGCCCGCGCCCGCGACGAGCACCTTCGCCGGCGGCACCTTGCCGGCCGCCGTGACCTGCCCGGTGAAGAACCGGCCGAACGCGTTCGCTGCCTCGACGACGGCGCGGTAGCCGGCGATGTTGGCCATCGAGGAGAGGACGTCCATCGACTGGGCGCGCGAGATGCGCGGCACGGCGTCGAGCGCGAGCGCCGTCACGCCGCGCGCCGCAAGCGCGTCGAGCAGGTCGGGACGCAGGGCCGGGCTCAGCAGACCCACGAGCGTCGCGCCGGGCTGCAGGAGCGCGATCTCGTCGGCGGTGGGCACGGCCACTTTCAGCACGATGTCCGAGGCCCAGGCCGTGTCCCGGTCGGCGATGGTCGCGCCGGCGGCGATGTACTCGGCATCCGGGAACGACGAGCGCTCGCCGGCGCCGGCCTGCACGACGACCTCGTAGCCGAGTCCGCCGATGCGGCCCACCGTGGTCGGCGACGCGGCTACGCGTGTCTCGCCGGGCAACTCGGTGACGATGCCGATGCGGGCCATGGTGCTCCTCGGTTCGCGGCGGGCGACGGATGCCGCGGCTCGGGCGCCGGCGACGTTCCCGACTCTAGGGCCACACCGTGCGCGTCGGCGGCGGACGGCGCGTGAAAAACGGCGACGGGGCGTCCGTAGACTGCTGGGCATGACCGTCGCCTCCACGCCCGAGCTCGAAGCACAGCGCCAGGACCTCATCGCCCTGATCGGCGAGGAGGCGGTGTTCCACGGCGATTTCACGCTGTCCAGCGGCAAGAAGGCGACGTACTACGTCGACATGCGCAAGCTCACCCTCGACCACCGCGCGGCCCCCGCGATCGGCCGGCTCGTGCTCGATCTCGTGCGGGACCTCGAGGTCGACGCCGTCGGGGGTCTCACCCTCGGCGCCGACCCGATCGCGAACGCCGTGCTGCACGCGTCGGTCGCCGCCGGCACCCCCGTCGACGCGTTCGTCGTGCGCAAGGAGCCGAAGGACCACGGCCGCGGGCGTCAGATCGAGGGTGCCGAGGTCGCCGGCAAGCGCGTCGTGATCGTCGAAGACACCTCGACCACCGGCGGCTCGCCGCTGAAGGCGGCTACCGTCGTCCGCGACGCCGGTGCCGACGTCGTCGCCGTCGTGACGGTCGTCGACCGCAAGACCGGCGCGCAGGCCGCCGTCGAGGACGCCGGCTTCACCTGGCGCTCGGTCATCGACCTCGACGACCTGGGGCTCGCCGCGCAGTAGGCCTGCCCTCGGGCGCCGGGCGGGCGGATGCTGGCCGGGCGGATGCCGGGCGAGCTCAGCGGAAGACGGGCAGCTGCGATGCCAGAGCCAGGACGAGCCCGACGACCGTGAGCAGCGCGATCCCGCGGCCGTTGGGCAGCGGCGTGCCCTGCGGGGCATCCCTGCGCCCGCGGAGGAAGAGCAGGAGCGCCGCGATGAGCAGCGCGAGAGCCGTGATGACGAGGAAGAGCGCCATCAGCGGTCCTTCCGGCGACCGCGCCCGCGGACGTACTGCACGACCACGACGACCAGCGTCGTCAGGATCATGAGCGCGGACGTCACCAGGAGCAGCGTCTGCTCGAAGGGGTTCACAGGCCCTCCGGCATCTCCGACTCGACGGGCTCGGCGGTCACGAGGTCGGCGACCGAGTCGAGGATCTCGTCGGGGCGGAACGGATACCGCTCGATCTCGGCGTCGTCGGAGATTCCGGTGCGCACCAGGATCGTGTGCAGACCCGCTTCGATGCCCGCCACGACGTCGGTGTCCATGCGGTCGCCGATCATGCCGGTGTTCTCCGAGTGCGCGCCGATCCGGTTCATCGCGGAGCGGAACATCATCGGGTTGGGCTTGCCCACGACGTACGGCGCCTTGCCGGTCGCGTGGGTGATGAGCGCCGCGAACGACCCGGTCGCCGGGACGATTCCCGAGGGCGTCGGGCCCGTGGCATCCGGGTTCGTGATGATGAACCGCGCACCGGCGTTGATGAAGCGGATCGCCTGGGTGATCCGGTCGAACGAGTAGTTGCGCGTCTCGCCGATGACGACGTAGTCCGGCTGGGTCTCGGTCATGACGTATCCGGCCTCGTGCAGCGCCGTCGTCAGTCCCGCCTCGCCGATGACGAACGCCGTGCCGCCGGGATGCTGGGAGCGCAGGAACTCCGCCGTCGCGAGCGCCGAGGTCCAGATGCGGTCCTCCGGCACCTCGAGACCCGAGATCCGCAGCCGGGCACTCAGGTCCCGCGGCGTGTAGAAGGGGTTGTTCGTCAGCACGAGGAACGGAATCCCGGCATCCCGCCACTGCGCGAGCAGGTCGGCGGCCCCCGGGATGGGCTTGTTCTCGTGGACGAGAACGCCGTCCATGTCCGTGAGCCAGCACTCGATATCGGCGCGTGTCCGCATGCGGCCAGCCTATCGGGGAGTCGCCAGCCGAACGGGCGCTCGCGGCCCTAGTGTCGAGCATGTGGCACGCGACGACTGGGACCCCGAGCGCCTGCCCGACCTGAGCGGTCGGCGCTACCTCGTCACAGGATCCACAGCGGGCCTCGGGTTCTTCTCCTCGCTGCAGCTGGCCGGCGCCGGTGCGCACGTCATCATGACGGGGCGCAACCCCAACCGGCTGGCCGCCGCGCGTGCGGCGGTGCTGCGGAACGCGAAGGATGCCGACATCACGACGCTGCTGCTGGACACGAGCAACCTGGGCTCGGTGCGTGCCGCCGCCGCGACGGTCCGCGGGCGGGCGGGGCTGCACGGGCTGCTGCTGAACGCCGGCATCGTCCACCCGCCGCGGCACCGGCAGACCACCGCCGACGGGCACGAGATCGTGTTCGCGACGAACGCGCTCGGTCACTACGCCCTCGCCGGCGAGCTGCTGCTGCCGCTCGCGGCGGGCCGCGGCCGCATGGTGTGGGTGGGATCGATGTCGACCTCGATGTGGGCGTACGACCCGATCGACCCGGAGCTCGAGAACGGCTACACGCCCTGGCGCGCGTACGTGCAGTCGAAGGTGGCCACGACGGCGCTCGGCTTCGAGGCCGACCGTCGGCTGCGCGCCGCGAGCGTGCCGATCGCGAGCCTCGTCGCCCACCCGGGCTACTCGATCAGCGGCCGCACCCGCGGCATCCTCGGCGTCAACGAGCCCTCGCGTCTCAAGCGCTTCGGCGACAACCTGCAGGCCCCGATCACGCAGTCCAAGGAGCGCGGGGCGTGGCCGCTCGTGCGCGCCCTCGTCGACCCGGATGCCGACGGCGGGCAGTTCTGGGGGCCGTCGCGCGTCGTCAGCGGCGCACCGAAGCTGGCAACGGCGGGTCGCATCACCCGCGACGAGGAGATCGCGGCGCGGCTGTGGAACTACTGCGAGCACGCGGTCGGGGCGCCATGGCCGTACCTGAAGGCGGCGAAGACCCGCCGCGCCCGCCGGCCATGAGTGCGGCGCCGGGCGCGCCGCGGTCATGGCAGCGGCTGCGGGTATGCGATCGCGTTCGCGCTCGGAGCGGCGGTGCCGTTGCTGATCACGTGGCTCGCGCCGGTCGCGATCGAGACGACGGCGATCGTCTTGGCCGTCGTGCTCTCCCTGGTGCTGACGTCGCTGGTCGCCGCGCGGGCGGGACACCTCATGCTGCGGCGTGTGCTCGTGCGGACGCTCGTCGTGGGCCTCGGCACGATGGGGGTCAGCTACGTCGCCGGGCTCGCGTTCTTCTGACCCCTCGCGGGCTCGCGCTCTTCTGACCTGGCCGGGGTCGCGTTCTGCGGACCTCCCCGAAGAGAAGGGGGCGCAAACGGCGGCCTCCCAAAGGAAAAGGGGGCGCGAGCGGCGGCCTCCGCGAGGCCGAGGTGGTCGATTGCGCCACCTGTTCCGTCCGCCGACGAGGGCGGGGGATGCCGCGGGGTGCTCAGACGGTGAGCCACACGGCATCGGCGGCGCCGGCGGGAAGCTCCACCGTCGCGCCGCCGTCGACGCGCACGGCGTCGCGCCCCGCGACGACCAGGGTGTGGCCGACGTCGATGCCGTGCCCCTCGAGCGCGCGCAGCAGGGCCGGGTCGCGGTCGCTCACGCGCAGCACCTGCCCGCTGTGACCGATGTGCGCTGCCGCCAGGCGCACGAACGGGGCGCGGTCGACGGCGCCCTCGGCATCCGGGATCGCGTCGCCGTGCGGATCGAACCGGGGGTGGCCCAGCCGCGCGTCGATCCCCGCCAGCAGGCGGTCGCTGATCGTGTGCTCGAGAACTTCGGCCTCGTCGTGCACCTCGTCCCAGGCGTAGCCGAACTCCCGCACGAGCCACGTCTCGATGAGCCGATGGCGTCGAATGATGGATGCCGCGCGCAGCCGTCCGGCCTCGGTCAGCGAGACCGGCCCGTACGGGCGGTGCGACACGAGGCCCTGCGCGGCGAGCTTCTGCACCATCTCGGTCACCGTCGAGGGCGCGAGCGAGAGCTCCCCGGCGAGCCGCGACGGGGTGATCGGGTCGTTCTGCCACTCGGTGTGGTGGTAGATCGTCTTCAGGTAGTCGTCGATCGCGACGGAGTTTCCGGCCACGGTGTCAGGGTATCCGGCGCGGGCTATGCGCCGGACAGCACCAGCCACAGCAGCACGCCGTTGAGCGCGACGAGGAAGGCCGCGGCGACCACCCCGGCCGCCGTCGTCCACCATCGGTTGCGGTGCGCTCCGAGCACGCTCGCGCGCGCCGTCAAGGCGACCAGCGGGATGAGCGCGAACGGGATGCCGAAGCTCAGCACGACCTGGCTGAGGATGAGCGCCCAGGTCGGGTCGACGCCGGCTGCGAGAAGCGCGATCGCCGGCACGAGGGTGACCAGGCGTCGCGCCAGCAGGGGGATGCGCACCCGCAGCAGGCCCTGCATGATCTCCGCACCCGCGTACGCGCCGACGGCGGTGCTCGCCAGTCCGCTCGCGAGGAGTCCGACCGCGAAGAGGGTCGCCACGACGGCGCCGAGGCCCGACTGCAGCGCGTGGTAGGCGCCCTCGAGGCTGTCGGTGCCCGGCACGCCCGCGAGGTTCGCCGCGGCCAGCAGCAGGATGCAGAGGTTCACGGTGCCGGCGATGACGAGGGCGATCGTGACATCCCACCGCGTGGCGCGCAGCAGCCGCGACGTGCCTGCCGCGCGGTCGGCGGCGTGGGCGCCGGGGGCCGTGAACCGGTCGCGGGCGAGCGCGCTGTGGGCGTAGATCGCGTGCGGCATGATCGTCGCGCCGAGGATGGATGCCGCGAGCAGCACCGATTCGGCACCGTCGAAGCGGGGGAGGAGTCCCGCCGCGATGCCCGCGGCATCCGGCGGCGCGATGAACACGCCGTACGAGAATCCGAGCGCAATGACGGCGAGCAGTCCGATGACGACGAACTCGAACGCGCGGGCGCCGCGCCGCTGCTGGACGAGCAGCAGCGCGATCGAGACGGCGCCGGTGATGAGGCCGCCGATCGGCAGCGGCACGCCGAACAGCAGCCACAGCGCGACGGCGCCGCCGATGACCTCGGCGATGTCGGTGGCCATCGCGACCAGCTCCGCCTGCAGCCAGTACGCGCGCCGGCCCCACGGGCTGCGGATGCGGGTGCCGAGGGTCTCGGCGAGGCTCTGCCCGGTGACGATGCCGAGCTTCGCGGAAAGGTACTGGATGAGCCAGGCCATCGTGTTGCCGAGCACGACGACCCAGACGAGCAGGTAGCCGAAGCGGGCGCCCGCGGTCATGTTGCTCGCGACGTTTCCGGGGTCGAGGTACGCGACGCCCGCGACCAGGGCGGGGCCGAGCAGCCACGCCGCCCGCCGGGTGCGGGCGGGGGGAGACGGCCGGCTGCGTCCGCGCGAACCCTCACCCGCGGACCCAGCCCTCACTCCCAGAGCGTCCTGGGTGCGAGGGTTCGGTCCAGGCGCGAGGGTTCGGCGGGCGGGGAGGTCGCCAGATTTCGGCATACCGAAAACTGTAGCAGGGGATTTTTCGGTCGGCCGAAAGGTGGGATGCGCCGAGCGTGCACCGTGTGCGCCGGCGGCGCCCGGCGCGCCGGTAGCGTGGGAGCGTGAGCGAGACGGATGCCGCCGAGCCCGAGCTGCCGGTCGGAGTGGGGCCGTGGCCCGGCGGGCCGGAGGACTGGCCCGACGACCCGCGCTACGACCGGGAGCTGCTCGCCGCGGGAGACCGGCGCAACGTCGTCGACCGGTATCGGTACTGGACGATGGACGCGATCGTCGCCGATCTCGACGAGCACCGCCACGCGTTCCACGTCGCGATCGAGAACTGGCAGCACGATATGAACATCGGCTCGATCGTCCGCAGCGCCAACGCCTTCGGCGCCGCGGAGGTGCACATCATCGGCCGCCGCCGCTGGAACCGCCGCGGGGCGATGGTCACCGACCGCTACCAGCACGTGCGTCACCACGAGGACGTCGCGGCGTTCACCGCGTGGGCGCAGGATGCCGGCATCCCGATCATCGCGGTCGACAACGTCGACGGGTCGGTCGCGGTCGACCGGGCGGAGCTACCGGAGCGGTGCGTGCTGCTGTTCGGGCAGGAAGGGCCGGGACTGTCTCCGGAGGCGCTGGCCGCGGCATCCGGTGTCGTCGAGATCACTCAGTACGGCTCGACACGCTCGATCAACGCGAGCGCCGCCGCCGCCGTCGTCATGTACGAGTGGTGCCGCCGCTGGGCGTGAGCGGATCCGTCGCGGCCGGTGCCAAAGGTCGGGCGCATGAGCGCGTGCGCGTCGCGGTCGCGGCTGCCGAGTCGCGCGTCCGGTCGCCCGGTTGTCAGGCGCCTGCGGTCAGCCAGTCCGGGCGGCGCACCCGCCAGCCGAGGGTCGCGAGGCGCGCGAGCATGTACACACCGAAGAAGCAGACCGCGAGCCACAGCAGACCCGTCGCGTCCGTCGGATGCAGCAGCCACACCACCACGAGCGCCGGCAGGTACGGCACCAGGTTCAGCCCGCCGGCGATCGCGAGGTACCGCACGTCGCCGGCGCCCATCAGCACACCGTCGAGCACGAACACGATGCCGCACACCGGCTGCGCCACGGCGAGCACCAGCAGGGCCGGCTGCACGAGAGCCGCGACCTCGGCATCCCCCGTGAAGACGAGTCCGATGACGCCCGACAGCGCCGCGATCGCGGCGCCCACAACGACGCCGAACCACGCGCCCCACGCGACGGTGCGCCCGAGCACCCGCCGCACGAACGGCTCGTCCTGCGCGCCGAGTCCGCGGCCGATGAGCGCCTGCGCGGCGATCGCGAGGGCGTCGAGGGCGAAAGCCGCCGTCGAGAAGATCGTGAACGCGACCTGCCAGCCGGCGAGCTCGTCGGTGCCGAGCCCCGTCGCGACGAACACCGTCGCGAGGAGCGCCGCCCGCAGCGACACCGTCCGCAGGAACAGCCAGCCGCCGGACCGCGCCGATCCCCGCAGTCCCTCCCGCTGCGGCCGGACGGATGCCGCGTGCCGCCGCGCCAGACGGCCCACCACGACCGCGTACGCACCGACCATCGCCCACTGCGCGACGACGGTGCCGGCCGCGGAACCGGCGATGCCCCAGCCGAAGCCGTAGATGAACACCCAGTTCAGCAGGGCGTTCAGGCCGAAGCCGAGCCCGGCGATCCACAGCGGCGTGACGGTGTCCTGCATTCCGCGCAGGAGGCCCGTCGCCGCGAAGACGATGAGCATCGCGGGCAGCCCCCACATCGACAGCTGCAGGTAGATCACGGCCTGCTCGGCGACGTCGGCCGAGGCGCCGAACAGCGACACCAGCCACGGGGTCAGCAGCGACCCGGCGACCGCGAGCACGGCGCCGAGGCCGAGGGCGAGCCACAGTCCGTCGATGCCGGCACGCACGGCGCTGGAATGATCGCCCGCGCCGAACCGTCGTGCGACGGCCGGGGTCGTGGAGTAGGCGAGGAACACCATCAACCCGACGATGGTCTGCAGCACCGCCGACGCGATGCCGAGACCCGCCAGCGGCACCACGCCGAGATGGCCCACGAGCGCGGAGTCGACGATGAGGAACATCGGCTCGGCGATCAGGGCGCCGAGCGCCGGCACCGCCAACCGCAGGATCTCGCGGTTGAGGGTGGGCGCGGGCATGACCCGAGCCTATGGGCTGGGGCGGACGCGGGAGCCCGCACCCCGCTTTAGCCTTGAGGGATGGCGCGCACCAGCATCCTGCACCGCCTCCCGCTCGGGAGGGTGCACTCCGGCATGCCGGAGTGGATGCGGGTGGCGCTCGCGATCGTGACGCTCGTCGTGGGCGCCGTCATCGTCATCCGGCCGACCACGGCGCTCGACGTGCTCGCCGTGCTGCTGGGCGGCGGCATGGTGCTCACCGGCGTGGTCGAGGCGACGAGCCGTCCCGAGGAGGGAACCCGTCGCTGGTGGCGCCACCTGATGGCCGCCGGTTGGGTGGGCGTCGGCGTCTTCGTGCTGCTGTGGCCGGCGCTGACGGTGCGCGCCGTTGCCGTGATCACCGGCATCCTGCTGCTCGTCAACGGCGCCGCCGGGATCGTCGGCGCGTTCCGGCGCGGTCGCGGCTGGGACGCGCGCATCGCGGACGTCGCGTTCGGGGCGACCGGGATCATCTTCGGCGTGCTCGCGCTCGGGTGGCCCGACATCACGCTGCTGGTCGTCGCCGTGGTGTTCGGATCCTGGCTGATCATGCGCGGCGTCACCGACCTGTGGACGGCGATCCGCCGGCGCCGCGACGCCGGGCGGGCCGAGACGGATGCTGCGCCGCGCCGCCGCTGGGGACGCACCGTCATGGCGGTCGGGTCGGTGGCGCTCGCCGTCGCGACCGTGCTGGTCACCGCCCCGCTGCGGGAGGGGTCGACGGTCGTCGACGAGTTCTACGCCGCGCCTCGCGACATCCCCGACGAACCGGGGCAGTTGATCCGCGCCGAGGAGTTCACGCGCGAGGTCCCCGCCGACGCGCAGGGCTGGCGCATCCTGTACACGACGACCGGCGTCGACGGGAAGGTGCGGGTCGCCAGCGGCCTCGTCGTCACGCCGCAGGGTGGCGATGACGACACCCGGTGGCCGGTCATCGACTGGAACCACGGCACGACGGGGTACGCGCAGCACTGCGCGCCCTCGCTGCAGGAGCGCCCGTTCTGGGCCGGCGCGCTGTACTTTCCGCGCAAAGTGATCGCCGGGGGGTGGGCGATCGTCGCGCCCGACTACATCGGGCTCGGCACGCAGGGACCGCACCCGTACCTGTTCGGGGAACCCAGTGCGTACGCGTCGCTCGACGCGGTCCGCGCGGCGCGGCAGCTCGACGAGGCGCGGCTCGACCGCCGCACCGTCATCTGGGGCCACTCGCAGGGCGGTCACGCGGCCCTGTGGGCGGGAGCGCTCGCCCAGACCTACGCGCCGGAGGTGTGGGTGCGCGGGGTCGCGGCGCTCGCGCCCGCGAGCGACCTGCCGACGATCGTGCGGCACGTCGACGACGTCACCGGCGGCAGCATCTTCGCGTCGTACGCGTTCGCCGCGTACGCGGCCATCGAGCCCGACGTGACGTACGACCGCTACGTGCGCCCCGGCGCGCAGACGTTCGTCCGGTCGATGGCCCAGCGCTGCCTCACCGACCCCGACATGGCGCTGTCGATCCTCGCCGTGCTCGGCACGACGCAGGATCCCGACGTGTTCGCCGAGGACCCGACCACCGGCCCGCTCGGTGCGGCGCTGCGCGCGAATGCCGCCCCGACTCTCATCGGCCCGCCCGTGCTGGTCGGGCAGGGAGCGGCCGACTCGATCGTGCTGCCGAGCGTGCAGGACGACTTCGTCGCGCGGATGTGCGAAGCGGGCCAGCGCGTGGACTACCGCCGCTATGCCGGTTTCCAGCACGCCCAGGTCATGGAGGGCTACTCGCCGCTGGCGGCCGACCTGCTCGAATGGACACGCGGCCGCTTCGCCGCGACGGACGCGGGCCTCGGCTGCACGGTGACCGAGAAGTGACCTCGACGTGACCGGCGGGCTCGGCCGGATCGGCCGCGGGCGGCGGCGCGTATCCTGTTACGCATGACCGCGACCCCCCTGCGCTCGGGTATCGAGCTGTCCGAGCTGAGCCCCGGCATCCGCCCCCAGGACGACCTCTTCCGCCACGTCAACGGGGCGTGGTTGGAGCGCACCGAGATCCCCGAGGACAAGGCCCGGTGGGGGTCGTTCCACCTCATCGCGGAGCAGGCCGAGAAGGACGTGCGCGCGATCATCGAAGAGGTGGTGGATGCCGAGCCGGGCACCGAGGCCCGCAAGATCGGCGACCTGTTCACGAGCTTCATGGATACCGAGCGCATCGAGGCGCTCGGCGCCGCCCCGCTGCAGGACCAGCTGGCGCGGGTCGACGCGATCGACTCGATCCCGGCGCTCCTGCGGGTGGTCGGCGAACTGGAGCGCGAGGGTGTCGGCGGCATCGTCGGCACCTACATCGAGCCCGACCCCGGCAACCCCGAGCGCTACGTCGTGTTCTTCGTGCAGTCCGGGCTGTCGCTGCCGGACGAGAGCTACTACCGCCTGGAGAACTTCGACAAGACGCGGGTCGCGTTCCGCGGGTACGTGCACACCGTGCTGGGTCTGGCCGGTATCGCGGATGCCGATGCGCAGGCTGACCGCGTGCTCGCGCTGGAGACCGAGCTCGCCACCCACCACTGGGACAACGTGCGCACGCGCGACGCCGTCGCGACCTACAACCTCATGACGTGGGACGACGTGCAGCGGCTCATCGGCGTCGACCTCGACCCGTGGCTCGAGGCCGTGGCTCCCGCGCACCGCGACGGGTTCGCCGAGATCAACGTCAACGAGCCGAGCTACCTCGAGGGCCTCGGGACGCTGCTCGTGGACGACCGCCTCGAGGACTGGAAGGCGTGGCTGCGGCTGCACGTCGTCCGGGCGAACGCGGCGTTCCTGTCGAGCGCCTTCGTCGACGCGAACTTCGCGTTCTACGGCACCGAGCTGACGGGTGTCCCCGTCAACCGCGAGCGCTGGAAACGGGGCGTGAGCTTCGTCGAGGCGGCGATGGGCGAGGCCGTCGGCAAGGTGTACGTGGAGCGGCACTTCCCGCCGGCGGCGAAGACGGCGATGGACGAACTCGTCGGGAACCTGATCGAGGCCTACCGGCAGTCGATCTCGCAGCTGGAGTGGATGACGCCGGCCACGCGCGAGCGCGCGCTGGAGAAGCTCGCCGCCTTCACCCCGAAGGTCGGCTACCCGGTGAAATGGAAGGACTACAGCGCGCTCGAGGTCGACCCTGCCGACCTCATCGGCAACGTCCGTCGCACCAACACCTGGGAGCACGAGCGGCAGCTGGCCAAGCTCGGCCAGCCGATCGACCGCGACGAGTGGTACATGACCCCGCAGACGGTCAACGCGTACTACAACCCGCTCATGAACGAGATCGTCTTCCCGGCCGCGATCCTCCAGCATCCGTTCTTCGAAGTGGATCGGGATGCCGCGGCCAACTACGGCGGCATCGGCGCGGTCATCGGGCACGAGATCGGCCACGGCTTCGACGACCAGGGGTCGGCGTTCGACGGCACCGGGGCGCTCCACGACTGGTGGACCGATGAGGACCGCGCCGCCTTCCAGGAGCGCACCGGCGCCCTGATCGCCCAGTACGACGCCCTCGTGCCGCAGGGTCTCGCGCCGGAGCACCACGTCAACGGCGCGCTCACGATCGGCGAGAACATCGGCGACCTCGGCGGGCTCGGGATCGCCATCAAGGCATACCGCCTGCACCTGGCCGCCACCGGCGCCGAGGGTGACGGTCCCGTGATCGACGGGTTCACCGGCATCCAGCGCCTGCTGCTGAGCTGGGGGCAGATCTGGCAGCAGAAGGGGCGGGATGCCGAGACGATCCGGCTGCTGACGATCGACCCGCACTCGCCCAACGAGTTCCGCTGCAACCAGATCGTGCGCAACGTCGACGAGTTCTACCGCGCGTTCGACGTCACCGAAGGGGACGTGCTCTGGCTCGACCCCGAACAGCGCGTCACGATCTGGTGACCGGCACCGAGTCGAACGAGCCGGGACCCCGGCGCCGGTCGTCGGCGCGCGAGGCCGGACCGATCGACGCGGCCGCCACGGAAGAGCCGATGCGCACCGCGCGCGAGACCCAGAGCCTGCGCGGCAACACCCGAGCGGCGCTGCGGCGGCCGCGGCGACCGGCCAGTTCCGGCCGCTCGTTCGACGCGACGCTGCGGGCCCTGCACGAGCTGGCGGTCTCCGGGGCGAAGGTCTCGGTGCGGGTGACCGACCTCGACCGGGACACCGTCGTGTTCGCCGGCGACGACCACCAGCTGCTGCCGGTGGCCGGCCTCGGGGTGGTGCCGCTGCTGATCGAGGTGGCCGCTGCGTTCGAGGACGGCGCCCTCGACCCGCTCGAGATCGCCGACCGCGCCGGGGTCGAGCCGGTCGGCATCGCCGGCATCTGGCAGCACCTGAAGGCACCGGCGCTGCCGCTGTGCGACCTCGCCGTGCTCGTGGCGGCCACCGGTGACGCGCTCGCCGCGAACATGCTGCTCGAACGCGTGGGCCTGGACGCGGTGCGCCGACGCATCGGACAGCTGGGCCTGGAGCACCTTGCGCTGCTCGACGGCTTCCGCGACCACCGTGGGCCCGACGACGCCCCCCAGGTGGCGCTGGGCACGGCCGGTGAACTGGCGGCCGTGTTCGCCGCGCTCGTCAACTCGCGCCTCGTCTCGCCCGCTGTCAGCGCCCAGGTCTCCGAGTGGCTGAGCCTCAACCACGACCTGTCGCTGGTGGCATCCGTCACCGGACTCGATCCGTTCGCGCACGACGACGACCGGCACGATCTGCTGTTCATCAACAAGACCGGCCGGGCCGACGGCATCCGTGCCGAGGCGGGCGTGCTCGCCGGTCCCCGCGCCGGGGTCGCCTACGCCCTCGTCGTGGCCTTCGACGACCTGTCGATCGCGCACCGGCTGCGCGTGCACGACGCGTTCCGCACGTTCGGGGTCGACCTCATGGACCACGTGTTCTGACGCGGCGACCGCGTGGCCGGACGCGGCCCGCCGGCGGTTTCGGGTCTCGGCCGGTCAGGACTCCGGGTCGAGCGCCAGCCGGCGCAGCAGAGCCAGCACCGTGTCCCGCTCGGCGGGCGACAGCGGCGCGACCAGCTCGGCATGCGCCTGCTCGAGCGCGTCACCGGCGTCGGCCGCGACGCGCCGCCCGGACGCGGTGGCGCAGATGAGGGTGACGCGGCGGTCGGCCGCGTCGCGCCGGCGCACCACGAGGTCGCGGGCGGCCAGCCGGTCGACCAGCCGCAGCACGTTGCTCGGATCGAGGCACATGATGCGCCCCAGCTCCCGCTGCGACATGCCCGCACCGACCGTCGACAGCTCGAGCACGGTGTACTCGCGGATCGACAGGTCGAGCGGCTCGAGCGCGCGATGGCCGGCCTTGGCGGCGGCGTAGCTGAGCCGCGCGGCGAGGAACCCGATGTTGTCGGTGAGGCGTCCGACGTCGTCTGCCCGGCTTCGGGCGGAGCCGGCGGAACGGGCGGCGCCCACGCGGCGGACAGAGGTCGACGGCGACACGGTGGACATCCCGGGAGTCTAGCCACCGCGTGCGCGCCGCGACCACGCTGATTGCGCATTGCAACCATTGCCAAGACCAACGATTGCCCGCTACGTTGGCGCCAACGCGCGGCGATGACGCCGCCGGGCCGTCGTGCGATGGGGCACAGGCGGCGTGACGCAGAGAGGAAAACGATGTTCTCCACGATCATGTATCCGACCTCCCGAGGTGCGGGAGGGGCGAGGTGAACCGCCGGAAGGCGGCCGGTCTGGCCGCGTCGACGGTGGCGCTGGCAGCGCTGCTGCTGAGCGGGATGACCGCGACCGCGAGCGCGACGCCGGCCGGTCCGCTGCCGGCCGCACAGCCCGGCACGCTGCAGGAGTGCGTGCAGCTGGCGGACTTCACCTATCCGCAGACCACCATCACCCGCGCCGAAGAAGTGGATGCCGGCCTCGTACAGGGGGTCTCCGTCAGCGCGCACTGTCTCGTGCAGGGCCGCATGAACGAACGGGTCAGCGCGGTCGACGGGCAGACCTACGCCATCGGGTTCGAGATGCGGCTGCCCGTCGATTGGAACGGCCGCTACCTCTACCAGGCCAACGGCGGCATGGACGGCGCGGTGGCGCCCGCGCTCGGCGGCGTCGGCGGCGGCGAGAGCGGTCTGCAGATGGGCTTCGCGGTGATCAGCTCGGATGCCGGGCACTCCGGCGCACAGAACCCGACGTTCGGTCTCGACCCGCAGGCGCGACTCGACTACGGGTACCAGGCGGTGGGCACCCTCACGCCCATGGCCAAGGCGCTCATCACCGCCGGCTACGACCGCGGACCCGACCGCTCGTACATGACCGGCGGCTCCAACGGCGGGCGGCACACGATGGTGGGCGCCGCGCGATACGCCGACGAGTACGATGGCTTCCTCGCGCTGGCCCCCGGGTTCAATCTGCCGCAGGCCGCGGTGGCGCAGCTGTGGGGTGCGCAGCAGTACGCGACGGTGGCGACCGACCCCGCCGACCTGAACACCGCGTTCACGCCTGCCGAGCGCCGCGTCGTGGCCGAGAGCATCCTCACCCGCTGCGACGGGCTCGACGGACTCGCCGACGGCATGGTGCAGGCCCTCGACCGCTGCCAGGCGGCCTTCGACGTGGAACGCGACGTGCCCACCTGCGACGGCGACCGCGACGGCACCTGCCTCACGGCGGCGCAGCAGGCGGTCGTCGCCGCCATCTTCGCGGGAGCACGCACCAGCGACGGGGAGGAGATCTACAGCTCCTTCCCGTTCGATCCGGGCCTGGTGCAGGGCGGCTGGGGCTTCTGGGAGTTCTTCGCCGCGGTGGCGCTGGACCCCTCCGCGGTCGGCTACGTGTTCGGCACCCCGCCGGACGCACCGGCGCTGAACGCCCTGCCGCAGTACGCCCTGTCGGTGGACATCGACCGCGTCGCGCGGCAGATCTATGACACCGACGGCATCTACACCGAGAGCGCGATGTCGTTCATGACCCCGCCGGACCCGACCGACCTCGACACACTGCGCGACCGCGGCGGGAAGATGATCATCACGCACGGCGCCTCGGACGGCGTGTTCTCGCCCGACGACACCGCGGCATGGTTCGACGCGCTCGACGCGAACTACGGCGGCGCCGCCGAGGAGTTCGTCCGCTACTACGAAGTGCCCGGCATGGGGCACGTCAGCGGCGGCCCCGCCACCGACCGGTATGCGGCCCTGGCCGCTCTCGTCGCGTGGGTCGAGCAGGGCGTCGCCCCCGAGGCGCTGGTCGCGACGGTGAACCCCGGCAACCCCGAGCTGCCCGCCGACTGGTCCGACACCCGCAGCCGGCCGCTGTGCGTGTACCCGGCCGTCGCGGTCTACACCGGCGGCGATCCGGAGTCGGCCGCGAGCTTCACCTGCTCGACGTCCCAGGCGCCGATCGTCATCGTCGACCCGTCGATCGCCGGCACCCCGCAGGTGGGGAAGATGCTCACGGCATCGGCCGGCGACTGGAGCGGGACGGACATCACGTACCGCTACCAGTGGCTGCGCGATGGTGAGCCGATCCGCGGCGCGCACCGCGCCGACTACCGGGTGCGGCCGGGCGACCAGGGCCATGCCCTGAGCGTCCGCGTGACCGCGACGAACGCCGACGGCACGGCGGAGACCGTCAGCGCCGAGGTGCAGGTGCGCCACGCGGCGGTGGCGATTGTGACCGCGAAGCCGGTCGTCGTCTCGCGCGGCACGCCGGTCACCGTCACCGTGCGGATCCTGCCGTCCCGGGTGGACGCCGACGGGCCGGTCACCGTGACGGTCGGCGGCACGACCTTCGAGGGCACCGTCGCCGACGGCATCGCGACCATCGAGGTGGGCGCGCTGCCGCGCGGTGTGCACCGCATCACCGCCGCCTACGCCGGCTCCGACACCGTCGCCCCGGCCACCGGGCACGGTCTGGTGATCGTGCTGAGGTGACAGCGGTGGGCCCGGCTCCCCGGGGCCGGGCCCACCGTTTCGTCCGGTGACGGGGTACACCGCGTGCCCAGACGCCCGGCGTAGGCTCGACTCATGCCTGTCCCGCCGTACCGCGCCGACATCGTCGGCAGCTTCCTGCGCCCCGCCGTCCTCGCCGACATCCGTCGCCGCCACGCCGCCGGCGAAGTGGATGCCGATGCCCTGCGCATCGCGGAGGACACCGCCATCGGTGAGCTCGTGCAGAAGGAGTCCGAGGCCGGGCTCCAGGTCGCGACCGACGGCGAGTTCCGCCGCTCCTGGTGGCACTTCGACTTCTTCGGGTTCCTCGACGGGGTCGAGATCGTCGAGCTCGACCACGGCATCCAGTTCACCGGTGTCGAGACCAAGCCGCGGGGCGTCGAGGTCGCCGGCCGGATCGGCTTCAGCGACACCCACCCGTTCCTCGCGCACTTCCGCTCGCTCAAGGATCTGCTGGCCCGCTCCACCGGCGCCACCCCGAAGTTCACGATCCCCTCACCCACCGTGCTCGACTTCCGCCTCGAGCCCGACCACATCGGCGGCGGCTACGCCGGGCGCGACGACATCGTCGACGACCTCGTCCAGGCCTACCGCGACGCCGTCGCCGCGTTCTACGACGCCGGCGCCCGCTACCTGCAGTTCGACGACACCGCCTGGGCCTACCTGTGCAGCGAGACCGAGCTGGCCAAGGCGCGGGACCGCGGCATCCGCACCGAGGGGATTGCCGAGCGGTACGCCGATATCGTCAACCGGATCCTCGACGGCAAGCCCGACGACCTGACGGTGACCACGCATGTGTGCCGCGGTAACTTCCGCTCGACGTGGATCTCCTCGGGCGGGTACGAGCCGGTCGCCGAACAGCTGCTGGCGGGCACCGCCTACGACGGCTACTTCCTCGAGTAGGACTGTGAACGCGCCGGCGGCTTCGAGCCGCTGCGGTTCCTGCCCGCGGGGGACAAGACCGTCGTCCTGGGGCTGATCACGACCAAGTCCGGGCAGCTCGAAGACGTGGCCGCTGTGAAGGCGCGCGTCGACGAGGCGGCCCGCTTCGCCCCGCTCGAGCAGCTCGCGCTCAGCCCGCAGTGCGGGTTCGCGTCGACCGAAGAGGGAAACGAGCTGACCGAAGACGAGCAGTGGGCCAAGGTCCGCGAGGTCGTCGACATCGCCGCCGACGTCTGGCGCTGACCCCGCGGGGCCGCGCTGCGTGGGGCCCCGAATTGCGCGAAACGCCTATCCTCGTGCGAGCCGCCTACGACCGGACCGTCCGAGAGTAGGCGTCTCGGCCGAAGGTGGGCGTCTCGGCGGAGGTGATGGAGAAGGCAGAGGGGCGGCGGTCAGTGGCCTTCGAGCGCGCGGCGGTCGATCTCCTCCTGGTCGGCGACGAAGGGCGTGCCGTGGGTGTGGAAGGTTGCGACCGTCTTCATCCCCCACGCCTGGCCCTTCGCGCGTTCGGCCTGACTCCACTCCACGACCGGCCAGTCGGGGTCGAGGATGAGCCGCGCCTGCGCGTTGGCGAACTCGATGCGGTTGCCGCCCGGCTCCCACACATACAGGAAGAACGTCTGGTTGATGGCGTGCTTGTACGGCCCGTACTCGATGTAGACCCCGTTCTCGAAGCAGATGTCCGCGGCCTTGAGGATGTCCTCGCGCGAATCGGGGGCGAACGCGAAGTGGTGGAACCGGCCGCGCTCGCCTGTCCAGTCGTCGGAGTACACGACGTCGTACGACTTCTGGTGGAACCGGAACCACCACGCGCCGTAGCGGCCGTCGTCCAGCCGCACCCGCTCGGACTCCCGCGCGAACATGACGTCGCGCCAGAACTCGCCGGCGGCGTTCACATCCGAGGCGAGATAGTTGATGTGGTCCATCCAGCGGGCGTTGATGCCGCGGCCGGGATAGGCCGACGCCTGGTTCTTCAGGGCCGGGCGGTCCTCGTCGTCGGGCACGTAGTGCTCGGTGTCGAAGTACAGGCCGATCAGGTGCCCGTCCGGGTCCTCGAACTCGTACGAGCGGCCCACGCCCACCTCGGCGTCGCGCCAGCCGTGGCCGAGCCCCGCCGCCTCGATCGCCGCGACCCGCCGCTGCAGGGCCTGTTCGCTGCTCGCGCGGAACAGCGTGCGTCCGACGCCGTTCGTGTCGGACGCGGTGAGCTTGAGCGTGTACAGCTGGTACACGTCCCAGCAGCGCAGGTGAGGACCGGCCTGTTCATCGGCGGGCAGGAGCGCCCCACCGCGGAGACGCTCGCGGTCGCCGACCCCGGCAAGCCCGGAGTGATCGTGGGCCATGCGGCCGCGGCCTCGCCCGCCGACGTCGCCGACGCGATCGCGGCCGCGCGCGACGCGTATCCGGGGTGGGCGGCGCTGAGCCCGCAGGAACGCGCGCACCAGATGACTCAGGCCATCGCCGGCATCGCCGACGACCGCGACACCGACGCCGCGATCCTGTCGCAGGAGAACGGCAAGATCCGCATGGAGGCGTGGATCGACGCACTCGTGTTCGAGATCCGGTGGAACCTCGCGCTCATGCACGCCGATGAGGTCGACGCGGTCACGACGCTGCCGGTGGTGCCCGGCGCCATCCCGGTCTCGACCGACGTCGGCTACCAGGCTCTGGGCGTGGTGACGATCATCGTGCCGTTCAACTGGCCGATCGCGATCCTCGGCGCCTCGCTGCCGCACGCGCTGCTGGCCGGCAACACCGTCATCGTGAAGCCGCCGCCCACGACGCCGCTGGCGATCACGCGGCTCGTGCAGCGGGTGGCCGAGAAGCTGCCGGCGGGCGTGCTGAACATCGTCACCGGTCGCGACGAGGACATGGCCGCGCTCATCGAGAGCCCCGATGTGGCCAAGGTGTGCTTCACCGGCAGTGTCAACGGCGGCAAGCGCATCATGGCGATGGCGGCGAACTCGCTCACCCGGGTCACGCTGGAGCTCGGTGGCAACGACGCCGCCGTGTTCCTCGAGGACGCGATCCTGGACGACGAGCACCTCGACCGGCTGTTCGCGGCGATCTACGACACGACCGGGCAGATCTGCATGAACGCCAAGCGCGTCTATGTGCACCGGTCGCGGCAGGCCGAGCTGGTCGCCGGGCTCGAAGCGCGGCTGCAGAAGGTCACGCTGGGCTACGGCCTCGACGAGGGCACGACGATGGGTCCGCTCCACCAGGCCGCGCAGAAGGCGTTCGTCGACGAGATCATCCAAGAGGCCAAGGATGCCGGTGCCGACGTGCGCGAGTTCGGAGAGCTGCCCGGCGGTGACCTGGCCGGCGGCAACCTCGTGCGGCCCGCGCTCGTGGTCGACCCCGACCCGCAGCTGCGCGTCGTGACACAGGAGCAGTTCGGCCCCGTCATCCCCGTGATCGCGTTCGACACCGAGGAGGAGGCCGTCCAGATGGCCAACGACACCTGGGGCGGGCTGTGCGGCTCGGTGTGGACCGCGTCGCCCGAGGCGGCTCAGCGCGTGGGCTCGCAACTGGTGTGCGGCTACGTGTGGGTCAACGACCACGGCGCCACGCGCCTCGACCTGCGCGCGCCGTTCGGTGGCATGAAGTCCTCGGGCTTCGGCCGCGAGCAGGGCCTCGCGGGTATCCGGGCCTTCCAGGACACCCGCTCGATCGCCACCATCGACCCCGAGGCCCTCGCCGGCATGGCCCACTGAGCCACTCACTCCCCGCGAGCCGTCCAGCTCTGTACGAGACGCCCACCTGTGGACCGTACGAACCTGGGCGGCTCGTACGAAGGTAGGCGGCTCGGCGAAGCGGGCCGGGCTCAGCCCTCGATGCGGTCGACGAGCTCGAGGCCGCGCCGCGCCCACTCGATCTCAACGCGGGCGCGCGCGGCGAGCCCCTCGTAGGTGAACCGCTTGTAGGCGATCGTGCGCTCGTGCTCGGCGGGCGGCGTCACCGAGAGGCGGCGGGACAGCATCGCGCTGCTCATCTGCTCGATGGCGTCGAGCTGCCCCTGGAACTGCGCGAGCTCGTCCTCCCACACGGCGATGTGCCGCTGCAGGAAGTCCCGCGCGGCTTCGGGCGTCGTGGTCGCCAGATAGGCGGCGCGCAGATGGGCGGGGTCGCGCACGCGCTGATAGTCCAGCGGCGAGGCCATCCACTCCTCGAACGCCGCGTTCCCGGCCGGCGTCACGTGGTACACGCGCCGGGTGCCGCGCTCGCCGCGCGCCTGCTCCTCGCCCTCGATGAGCCCGAGCGAGGCCATCTTGCGCAGCTCGGGGTAGATCTGCGAGTCCGGGGCGTGCCAGACGTGCCCGACCGACTGGGCGAACTGCTTTTGCAGGTCGTACCCCGACAGGGGGCCGACACGCAGGATCGCCAGCAGCGCGTAGCGCAGACTCATGGGGGCTCCTTCCGCCAGACGAGCGTAGCGAGTTCGAGGGGCCCGGGCTGACCCGGACCCCTCGATGCGGCGAAGGATCAGTCCTTCTTGTAGCCGGTGCGCCAGCCGCCGTGGTAGGTCTGGCGCGCCACCGTCGAGTACGGGACCGGCGAGACCACGACGCGGACCTCGGTCTGCTCGTGCGGCTCGACCGACGCCTTCGACGTGCCGCCGTCCGGCTCACCCCAGACGACCTTCAGCTCGGTGCCCTCCGGCACGTCGGGGTCGACCGTGGCCAGCGACAGGCCGCGGCGCTCGTTGGCGCTGTACCCGGTGAACATCGAGAAGCCCACGACGTTGCCGTCGGCATCCACGACCGAGTCGTAGTTCGCGGAGCCGTAGTTGGCCAGCGGCAGGTCGAAGAACTTGTAGTTCGGGCCGTCCACGTTCAGCGGCGAGGCGAGCACCTTGCCGAGGTCTTCGGCATCCCACGCGAGGGTGACCTTCTTGCGCTGCGTGGCCGGGTCGATCTTCTCGAGCGCGTCGCGACCGATGAAGTCGTGGTCGAACTTGATGAAGTTGCCGTAGCCGAGCTCCCACGGGGTGAGGTAGTAGTCCTCGATGTTGTCCGAGACGAACGATCCGGCCAGCGTGCCGGTGGCCTCGTAGCTGTCCACGCCGAGCCACTCGCGGTAGCCGCGCTCGGCCTCGCCGCTGTAGATGGCCGGCAGTGGCGAGGGGATCCACCCCGACTCGAGCGTGTTCGACGGGTAGGCGCGCGAGCCGACGGGCACGAGACCGAACTCTGCCCCCGCCTCGACGATCGCGTCGCGGATGTCGTCATGGTCGGCGTACGGTCCCCAGATCTCCAGTCCCGGGGCTCCCGCCATGCCGTGGCGCAGGGTGCGGACGTCCTTGCCGGCGATCTTCATGGTCGCCATGTTGAAGAACCCGATCTTCTCGAGCGGCCCGCCGTTGAGCTTCTCGATGACGTCCCACGCCCGCGGCCCCTGGATCTGGAAGCGGTAGTACTGGCGTGAGACGGCGTGGCCGTACGGGCGTGAGGGCGAGCGGCGGTCGACGGAGATGTCGAGGTTCGCATAGCCGCCGGTCTCGGCGTGGTACAGCAGCCAGTTGGATGCCGGGGCGCGGCCCACGTACACGTACTCGTCCTCGCCCTGGCGGAACAGGATGCCGTCGCCGATGACGTGCCCGGCCGCGGTGGTCGGCACGTACTGCTTGGCCTTGTCGACGGGGAAGTTGGCGACCGAGTTGATGGCGGTGTCGCTGATCAGCTTGATGGCGTCCGAGCCGTTCAGGAACACGTTGTCCATGTGGTGCGACTGGTCGTAGAGCACGGCCGTGTCGCGCCAGGCCTTCTGCTCCTTGATCCAGTTCTGGAAGTCGGCGGGCACGACCGGGTAGATGTACGAGCCGATCTGCGAATTGCGCAGCATCTCGACCGGGTTGGTCTGGTCGAGCAGCTGCTGCAGGTTGTCAGCCATGGGTGGAACCTCTCTGTTCATTGCGGTGGTTTCAGCTGAAGACGAGGGTGTGGTTGCCGTGCCGGATGACACGGTCTTCGGCGTGCCATTGCACGGCTCGCGAGAGCACGGCGCGCTCGACGTAGGCGCCGCGGGCCTGCAGGTCGGCGGCGGTCATCGAGTGGTCGACGCGGGCGACGTCCTGCTCGATGATCGGCCCCTCGTCGAGGTCCTTGGTCACGTAGTGGCTCGTCGCGCCGATGAGCTTCACGCCGCGCTCGCGCGCCTTGCGGTAGGGCGCGGCGCCGATGAAGGCGGGGAGGAAGGAGTGGTGGATGTTGATGACGGGCACGCCCACGGCATCCAGGAAGTCCTCGCTGATGATCTGCATGTAGCGGGCCAGCACCACGAAATCGACGTTGCCCTTCACCAGCTCGAGGATCCTCGCCTCGGCTTCCGACTTGTCCGGGCCCTGCGAGTGCACGTGGAAGAACGGGATGCCGAAGGAGCGCACGTCCTCCGCGGTGTTGGTGTGGTTGGAGATCACCATCGGGATCGACACGTTGAGTTCGCCGCGGCGGTGCCGCCACAGCAGCTCGAGCAGGCAGTGGTCGCTGGTGGATGCCAGGATGGCCATCCGCTTGGGCACCGACTGGTCGGTGAGCTGCCACGTCATGCCGTACGGCGAGAGCGTCTTGTCGAGGTCGGCCTCGATCTCGGGCAGCGCCGCGGTGAGCCCCTTGCGGTGGAAGACCACGCGCTGGAAGAACGCGCCGCCCTCGGGGTTGTCGGAGTACTGGTCGAGCGTGACGATGTTGCCCTTGTTGCGGGTCACCAGGCCGGTCACCGCGGCGACCAGCCCGGCCTGGTCGGGGCCGTGGACGATGAGGCACGCGTGGTCGCGCAGCGCCTCGGTGTACACCGTCACCGCGTCGCCCCTCACGAGTTCGCGGCGACGTAGTCGCGCGCCCACTCAGAGGTGGCCAGCAGGCCGCCGAACGTGTAGAAGTGCAGGCTCACCTCGCCCGACGACGGCTCCTGCGCCAGCAGTTGCGACAGGTCGCCCACGAAGCGGTCGGGGCCGGCGGTGCCCATGAGGTTGGTCAGGCTGAAGCCGTACTTCTTCACGATCATCGCGTTGGCGCCCACGCCGAACCGGCGCGCGAAGTTGATGAGGCGCTTGATGCCGGCCGGCCCGGGCGTGCCGATGCGGATCGGGGTGTGGATGCCGCGGTCGCGCACGGCGGTGATCCAGGCGAGCACCGGGTCGGTGTCGAAGGCGAACTGGGTGAGGATGACGGCATCCAGCCCCTGGTCGGCCAGCGCGGCGGACTTGTCCTCGAGGTGGCGCCACAGCACGTCGTCGGCGATGTCGGGGTGGCCCTCGGGGTAACCGGCGATCGACACCTCCTTCACGCCGTACTGCTGCAGGATGCCGGAACGGATCACGCTCAGCGAGTCGGGGTAGGGCCCTTCGGGCTCGGCCGGGTCGCCGCCGACGACGAACACGTGGTCGGTCGCGCCGACCGCCTGCAGGGCGGCGAGGAACTCCTCGAGCTGCGTCTGCGACCCGAGGCGCCGGGCGGAGATGTGCGGCACCGGGGTGAAGCCGAGATCCTTGACGGCCTTGGCCGCCGCCACCCGCATCTCGAGGTCCTCGTTGCCGAGGAAGGTGACGTTGATCTTCGTGCCGGCCGGGATGACCGGTGCGGCCTCTTCGAGCCCCGGCACATCCTTGCCGGTCATCTCGATAGAGAAGCCGTCGACGAGGCGGAGAGCGGCCGCCCGATCGGGGGCGGGGGAGATGGATGCCACAGCGAGTCCCTTTCGGAGCGCTTCGTCGCGCCCTCCCTCGTCACGTTACCTATGGAGATAGGTAATCGCAAGAGGGAAATTCTTCCCGGCCCCCGAGCGCACCATCCCCGCGAGGGAACAACGGGCGGACGAGGGTGCGGGTGATCCCCGTTCTCTCGGCGTCCCATTGTTCTCTCGCCGATCGGCGGATGCCGGGGGCGCGGGCCCGCGCGGCGGCGCGGGGGTCAGCGCGGGAGCGGCGAGTAGAAGACCAGGCCGTTGCCCTGGCTGTCGTACGCGACGGCGCGGCGTTCGTGCGCGTCGTTGTAGGGGCCGCGCGCCAGTCCGCCGCCGTTGTCGTCGACGGCCTGGACCGCGGCATCCACATCGTCGGTCTTGATGCCCACCACGACCTGGCCCGGGATCGGGTGGTCGATCGCGGTGGCCAGGGCGATGGTCACCGTGCCGCCGTCGAGCGCGGCGAAGTGGTTGCTGTCGCGGAACTTCAGCGGGAAGCCGAGGGTCTCGGTGTAGAACCGGATCGACTCGTCGAGGTCTTCGGTCGACAGCACGATCATCTTCACCTGGTGGCTGGTCATCAGCGTCTCCTCACGCAGCGGGTGCGCACGGCGAGCCCGCGCATCCCGGCGGATGCGCGGCGGTGCGCTCGCTGATCACGGTAGTGCGCAGACGGTCCCGGCGTCCGGCGACAAGACCGGGTCAAAGGCTGCGACGGGAGCCACCGGGTCAGGGCGTGCGCTCGCGCGAAGCGGCGAACAGGGCCGCGCCGATGCCGATCGCGGCGAACGCTGTCATCACGACGGTCGCGGGCACCGCGGTGGCCGTTCCCGCCAGGCCGCCGAGCGGTGACGCGCCCGCGCCGAAGACGAACTGCGCGAAGCCCAGCAGGGCCGATCCCGCGCCGGCCGTCCCGGCGGCGTGGCCGACCGCGAGGGCCGACGCGCTCGACATCACCGCCCCGCAGCCGGCCGCGAACAGGCAGGCCAGCAGCAGATACGACCAAAGGACGAGGACATCCGACAGTGCCAGCACCGCGAGGGCTGCCGCCGCGGACACCACGAGCAGCTGCGCGGCGCGCAGCGTGGGCGGTGCTCCCCACCGCGCCGCGATGCGACCGTTGAGCCAGGCGCCGGTCATCACCGCCACCGACGTCGCCGAGAAGGTCAGGCCGTAGGTGAGGGCGGTGTGGCCCAGCGCATCCTGCACGATGAACGACGACGAACTGATGTAGGTCATCAGGGCGGCGTACCCCGCACCGTACGCGAGCACGTACCCCAGGTACACGGGGCGGCGCAGCAGCCGACCGATGTTGCCGGAGAGCGCCGCCAGGGTGAAGGGATGCCGCTGCTCGCGCGGCAGGCTCTCCGGGACGGCGAGGATCGCGACCGCCAGCATCGCCGCGCCGATCACCGCCAGTCCGCCCAGCGTCGCCCGCCAACCGCCCCATTGGGCCAACAGCGCACCCAGGGGGCTGGCCACCGCCGGTCCCAGGGCGATCATCACGAACAGGGTGCTGAAGGCACGGACCGCGCGCTCATGCGACACGAGGTCGGCGATGACGGCCCGGGACAGCACCGCGCCGGCCGCCCCGGCGAAGCCCTGCACCGCCCGGATGGCGATGAGCGCCGACAGGGTCGGGCTGAAGGCGGCCCCCAGCGCGCACGCCGAGAACAGGGCGAGCGCCGCGATCAGCGTGCGGCGTCGCCCCAGCGCGTCGGAGATCGACCCGATGATCAGCTGCCCGAACGCCGAGCCGATGAGGAACGCGGTGAGCGTCAGCTGCACCGCCGAGGCCGCCGCGCCCAGGTCGTCGGCCATCGACGGGAAGGCCGGCAGGTACATGTCGGTCGACAGCGACGCTGTCATCGACACGAACCCGAGCGCGTAGATCCGGCCGCCGCCCAGCGGGTCGCGGCGGCCGGATGCGGCGGCGTCGGTCACGAGGCGGTCACGGCGTCGGGCCGGAACCCCTTCTTCGCGAGCTGGATCTGCTCGTACACGTGGTGGCGCAGCTCGGTGAACCGCGGCAGCGACCGCGTCTCGAGCTGGTCCCGCTCGGCCGGCAGATCGATCTCAAGGTCCTCCTGCACCACCGTCGGCGAGCTCGACAGGATGATGACCCGCTCGCCGAGGTACACCGACTCGTCGATGTCGTGGGTGACGAACAGCACCGACAGGCCCAGCGACTTGCGCACGCTGCGCACCAGGTCCTCGAGGTCGGCGCGGGTCTGCGCGTCGACGGCCGCGAACGGCTCATCCATCAACAGCACCTCGGGCTGGTAGGCGATGGCACGGGCGATCGCCACCCGCTGCTGCATGCCGCCCGACAGCTGCCAGGGGTACGACTGCGGCACGTGGTCCAGGCCCACGTTGACGAGCGCCTCTTCGACGAGCTCCTTGCGGCGGGCCTTCGGCACGCCCGCGTTGCGCAACGGCAGTTCGACGTTGTCGGCCACGCGCAGCCACGGGAACAGCGACCGGCCATACTCCTGGAAGACGACGGCCATCTTCTTCGGCGGCCCGGTCACGGGCTTGCCGTCGAGCACGACCTCGCCGCTGGTGGGTTCGAGCAGCCCCGCGATGCACTTGAGCAGGGTGGTCTTGCCCGACCCGGACGGGCCGACCAGGCAGGTGAGCTCGTTCTTGCCGAGGTCGAAGGTCAGGTCGCGGACGGCTTCGATGTCGCCCCCGTCGGTGTGGTAGATCTTCTGCAGCCCGCGCACCGACAGCAGCGTGTCCTCGGCGGCGAGGGTGCGGCCGCGGCCGACGAGCGGCGGGGTGTTCTCAAGAGGCATTCTCGATGTCCTTCAGTCCGTAGTACCAGCGGAGGATGCGGCGCTCGACGTACTTGAACAGCACCGAGACGGCGATGCCGATCAGTCCCAGCATCAGGATCCCCGACCACATCTCGGGGATCGCGAAGCGCCGCTGGAATTGGATGATCGAGAAGCCCAGCCCCGAGGAGGAGAAGAACATCTCGCTGATCACCATGAGGATGATGCCGATGGGCAGCGCCTGGCGCACCCCGGCGAGGATCTGCGGGGCCGCCGACGGCAGCACCTGATAGCGCACCCGGGAGAACCCGTGGATGCCGTATGACCGGCTCGTCTCGGTCTGCACCGAGTCGGTGGCGCGCACGCCTTCGATCGTGTTCAGCAGCACCGGCCAGATCGCACCGGCGGCGATGACGACGATCTTCATCGTGTCGTCGACGCCGATCAGCAGCCCGAAGATCGGGATGAGCACCGGCGGCGGGATCGCACGGAAGAACTCGAAGATCGGCTCGGTGAAGGCGCGCAGGTCGCGGTTCAGGCCGATCAGCAGGCCCAGCACGGCGCCGAGGACGATCGCGACACCGGTGCCGACGGCGAACCGGCCGAGCGAGGGCAGCACATCGCTGAAGAAGCGCTCGCCGACCCAGGTCTCGAAGAACTCGGCGACCAGTTCCGCGGGCTTGGGCACGAAGATGCTCGTCGCGTTCAGGCTCAGCAGCCACCAGAGGGCGATGAGGATGATCGGGAGCCCGACCGCGTAGGCCGCGGCGATGAGGAACTTCTTCATACGACCGCCTCCCCGCGCACCGACTGGTGCCAGCTCAGCAGCCGGCGCTCCAGCAGTCGCACGCCCACGTTGATGACCAGGCCCAGCAGGCCGGTGGCCAGGACCAGGGCGTACGTCGACTCGTACAGTCCGACGTTGCGCGACAGGGCGATCTGGTTGCCGAGCCCCGGCGTGCCGATGACCAGCTCTGCGGTCACCGCCAGGATCAGCGCGACGGCCGCCGCCAGGCGCAGCCCCGTGAGCAGGTACGGCAGCATCGTGGGGAACACGACGTCGCGCACGCGCTGCCACCAGGTGAAGCCGAAGCTGCGGGCGGTGTTCATGGCGACGGTGTCGACGTCGGCGACGCCGTAGAGCACCTGGATGAAGATCTGCCAGAACGCGCCGTAGGTGATGATCAGCAGGCTCTGCTGCAGCGGGACGGCGAACAGCAGCACCGCCAGCGGGATGAGACCGACCGAGGGGATCGGCCGCAGGAACTCGACGGTCGTGCGCGTCGCCTTCTGCAGGAACGACGACAGGCCGATGAGCACCCCCAGCGGCAGCGCCAGTACGAGCGCCAGTCCGATGCCGAGCGCCCAGCTGGTCACGGTCTGCCCGACCGCCTCCCAGAAGCCGGTGAGCGTCGCGTTCTGCGCGAGGGTGACCAGAACGGTGGATGCCGGGGGCAGATACGTCGGGTCGACGATGCCGGTGCGGGAGGCGATCTCCCAGACGGCGAGGAACGTGAGCACCCCCGCCGCACCCAGCAGCATCCGGCGTGGCCGGAACCGGCGGCGCCGGCGCCGGGCGTTCGCGACGGCGACCGTGCGTGTGATGGTGTCGGTCATGAGCCCCCCTCCTGTCCGGTGACCGCCTCGAGTGTCGTGAACCGCGCGCGCAGGTCGGCCTTGCGCACCTTGCCGCTCGCGGTGCGGGGCAGATCGGCCACGAACGCGACGGCCCGGGGCACCTTGTATCTGGCGACCCGTCCGTTCAGGTGGGCCAGCACGGCGTCGGCGGCGATCTCGCGGCGGGCGACGGCCACGGCGACGGGCACCTCGCCCCATCGCTGGTCCGGAACACCGATGACGGCGGCCGCTTCGATCTCGGGCAGCTCCATGATGAGCTGCTCGATCTCGGCGGGATAGATGTTCTCACCGCCGGAGATGATCATGTCCTTGAGGCGGTCGCTCACGATGAGATACCCCTCCTCGTCGAGGTGCCCGATGTCGCCGGACCGGAACCACTGCCCGTCGTAGGCCTCACGCGTGGCATCCGGTCGGTTCCAGTATTGCCGCATCACATTCGGGCCGCTGATCTCGATCTCACCGGTCTGCCCTGCCGGTAGCGGCTGCAGGTCCGGGCCGACGATGCGCACGTCGGTGAAGAAGTGCGCCAGGCCCGACGAGCCGACGTGCGCGCGCGCCTTGCGGTAGGGCAGCGAGGTCGCACCGGGGGAGGTCTCGGTCATGCCGTAGCCGGAGGAGAAGCTCAATCCCCGCGCTTCGTAGGCCTCGATGACCCGCAGCGGCACGCTCGACCCGCCGCAGGTGAGTTTGCGCACCGACGACAGGTCGGTGCTCTCCCAGGCGGGGTGCTCGGCGAGCATCTGGAAGGTGGTGGGCACGCCCGACAGGCTGGTGACCCCGTGGGTCTGGATCGCGTCGAGCACGGCGCCCGGGTCGAACTTGTCGTGCAGCACGATCGTGCCGCCCTTCAGCAGCGTGGGCAGGGCGCCCATGCTCAGCGACGCGACGTGGAACATCGGCGCGATCAGCAGCGACACGTCGTCGCTGGTGACGTCGTAGTCGACCAGTGCGTTGATCGAGTTCCAGGTCAGGTTGCCGTGGGTGAGCACCGCGCCTTTGGGGCGACCGGTCGTGCCGGAGGTGTAGAGGATCATGGCCGGGTCGTCGAAGGTCACCGGCGCGACGCGCAGATCGGTGGATGCCGCGGCCAGCGCCTCGTCGAAGGACTCGACGGCGGGCGGCTCGGCCGGACCGTCCACCACGAGGCGTCCGGTGATCGCGCTCGACCACGCGGCCGCGCGGGCCAGTTCGCGCAGCGACTGGTGGGTGATGAGGAAGCGCGCCCCGGAGTCCTCGATCATGTACTCGAGCTCGCGGGGAGCGAGCCGGGTGTTCAAGGGCACGAAGATCGCGCCGATCGCGCCGCACGCGAAGAAGGTGGTGAGGAAGTCGGGGTGGTTGTTGCCGAGGTAGACGACGCGGTCGCCGGCGACCACGCCACGGTCGGCGAGGACGTTCGTCAGGCGGGCGATGCGGTCGGCCAGCTCTTCGTAGCGCAGGGTCCGCTCGGCGGAGATGATCGCGGTGTCGCCGTGCGATTTCACGCGGCGTCGTTCTATCCAGGTCCCCAGTCCTTGGTTTTCCATTCGGTGTGCCTCGTTGCTGTAGCGGGATTGCAGGACAGGGGCGGGTGCCGCCGGGCGGCGCCCGCCCCCGTCCGAGCGGATTACGGGATGATCACCGTGTCGAGGTCGGGCTCGGCGTCCATGAAGTCGTACTTCAGGGCGAGGTCGCTCAGGTCGATCAGCACCTGCGGGTCGAGGTCGGCCGACAGCCGCTCGAGGCGCAGGTCCATGGCGGCGGCCTCGGGGAGTGGGGTGAGCTCGGCGATCGCGGCGGCCAGGCCCTCGCGGTCGTCGTTGGCGGCATCGAGGGTCTCGCCCAGGGCGGCACGCCACTTCTCGAGCGTGTCCGCGTCTTCGGCGACAGCGCCCGAGGTGAACGTGACCATCGTGGGCAGGCCCGGGATGGTGTTCTGGTTCGGGTAGCCGAGCACCGAGTACTTCTCCGGGTCGGCGATGGCTGCTGACATGAACGGCTCCGGGATCCACACAGCGTCGACGTTGTTGCCGTCGAGCTGTGCCAGCGCGTCGGCGAAGCCGATCTCGATGAAGTTCACCGCGTCGGGGTCGCCGCCGTCCTTGGCGACGGACTCCTTGATGGTGAGGTCGCCCTGCGTGTTGACGGCGTTGACCGACACGCGCTTCCCCTCGAGGTCGGCCCAGCTGTCGATGCCGTCACCGGCGCGGGTGACGACGGCGTTGATGTCGTCGCCCTCGGCGAGCGAGAACGAGTAGCCGGTCGCGACGCGGACGTCGACACCCTGGCTGGAGGCGACCAGCACCGAGAGCGGGTTGCCGACGCCGAAGTCGAGCTGACCGGTCGAGACGGCCGGCAGCATGGCGGCACCGCCCTCCTGGATGGTCACCTCCACATCGAGGCCGTGCTTCTCGAAGATGCCCTCGTTGATGCCGTAGGTGACGGCGGCCGACGGCGCGATGGCCAGCAGGCCGACGTTGATCGAGGTGAGCTCGTCGGTCGTGCCGGGGTCGGTGTCGCCGGTGGGGTCCGGGTCGCCGCTGGGCGAACCGGACGTGCACGCGGAGAGCAGGAGCACACCGGCGGTGGCCAGGGCCGCCAGACCGGTGAAGCGGGTACGTCGTGACATTTCAGTGACTCCTTTGTAACTGCGGGTGGTTGCTGTGCGATGTTCAGTTGTGGAGGGCCCGGCTCGAGTCAGGCGTAGAAGCGGTACAGGCCCCGTGCGACCACGGCGGGCTTGGTGCCGCCGTCGATCTCGATGGTCTGGTCGACGGCGAACTGATAGCCCCCGGGCACCTCGGTGACCTCGGCGATGACGGCTCCGCCGCGCACGCGGTCGCCGACCTTGACCGGCGACACGAAGCGGACCTTGTCGAGGCCGTAGTTGACCTTGGTCGTCACGCCCTCGAGGTCGAACAGCTCCGACCAGAACTTGACCGTCAGCGACAGCGACAGGAATCCGTGGGCGATCGGGCCGCCGAACGGGCCGTCCTTGGCGCGCTCGGGGTCGACGTGGATCCACTGGTGGTCGTCGGTGGCGTCGGCGAACAGGTTCACGCGGTCCTGCGTCACCTCGGTCCAGTCGCTGAACCCGAGGTCGGTGCCGGCGAGGGTGGCGGCGTCGGCGTAGGCGGCGGTGGTGGTCATAGGTGGGCCTTTCGTGTCAGACGAATGCGGCCACGCCGGTCAGGGCGCGTCCGACGATGAGGGAGTTGATCTCGTGGGTGCCTTCGTAGGAGTAGACGGCTTCGGCGTCGGCGAAGAACCGCGCGACGTCGTGCTCGAGGAGGATGCCGTTGCCGCCGAGCACTTCGCGGCCCAGCGCCACCGTCTCGCGGGCCAGCCGCGCCGTGGTCATCTTCGCCAGCGCGGAGTTCGTGTCGCTGAAGTCCCCGGCATCCTGCCGCTGCGACAGCTGCACCGCCATGCCCAGCGACGCGACGGCGTTGCCGAGCATGCGGGCCAGCTTCTCCTGCACGAGCTGGAAGCCGCCGACAGGGCGCCCGAACTGCTCGCGGGTGCGGACGTACCGCACAGCGGCCTCGAGGGCACCGGCCTGCAGGCCGGCTGCGATCCACGCGACATCCGAGCGCATCGTGCGCAGGATCCGCGACACGTCCCGCCATGAGTCCACGTTCTGCAGGCGCCGGGCCTCGGGCACGCGGACATCCTCGAGCGTGATGACGGCGTTCTGCATGGGGCGCAGTGACACCTTGCCGGTGATGGTCTCCAGGTGGATGCCGGTGGCGACGCGGTCGACGAGGAAGAGCTTGATCTCGCCGTCGGCGGTGGCGCGGGCGAAGACGGCGAGCACGTCGGCGGTGTCGGCGCCGCCGATCCAGCGTTTGCGACCCGACAGCACCCAGTCGTCCCCGTCGCGGCGGGCGGTCGTGGCCAGGCCGCCAGCGATGTCGGAGCCGTGGTCGGGCTCGGTGAGGGCGAACACCCCGGTCAGCGCGAACGTGCGCACGAGCGGGTCGAGTTCGGCGACCTGCGTCGCGGACCCGCCCAGCCGCACCGCGGCGCGGAACAGGCCGGACTGTGCGTTGTAGAGCGTCGCGACCGACACGTCGGCGCGGGCGAGCACATAGTTGCGGAACCCGTTGAACATGGACGAGTCGGCCTCTTCGGCGGGAACGCCCTCGGGCGCCATGAGATCCAGCGGCACGAGCGCCTCGAGTACGGCGGCGGGCATCGTCGCCGTCTCCCAGGCGTCGCGCATGAGCGGAGCGATCTCGCGTTCGAGCGTGGCGGCCAGGCCGGCCAGGGCGGCGCGCGCGGTCTCGCTGAGGTGCGTCTGCGCGTACCCGTACGGGTCCAGGCCGATCGCGTCGTCGCGGGCGAGGGTCATCACGTGCCTCCGAGGCGAAGGAGCCGGGCGGCGTTGTCCTTGAGGATGCCGGGGAGGACCTCGGGCTTGAACAGTTCGGCCGCCGCCGCATCGCGCTGCCAGCGGTCGGGCGTCAGCAGCGGGAAGTCCGAACCGAACAGCACGCGGCCCTTGAGGTAGGAGTTGGCGGCGCGCACCAGCGACTCCGGGAAGTAATTCGGGCTCCAGCCCGACAGGTCGATCCAGGTGTTGTGCTTGTGTGTCGCGACCGACAGGGCTTCGTCCTGCCACGGCACGGACGGGTGGGCCATGATGATCTGCAGGTCGGGGAAGTCGGCGGCGACCCCGTCCAGCAGCATGGGGTTCGACAGCGCCAGACGGAAGCCCCGCCCGCCAGGCATGCCGGCGCCGATCCCGGTCTGTCCGGTGTGGAACAGGGCGGTCACCCCGGCATCCTGCAGCGCGGCGTACAGCCCGTAGTGCTGCTCGTCGCTCGGGTCGAAGCCCTGCACGGTGGGGTGGAACTTGAACCCCCGCACGCCGTGGTCCTCGATGAGGCGCCGGGCGCGGTCGACGGCGTCGGTGCGGCGCGGGTCGACCGAGCCGAACGGGATCAGCACGTCGTTGTTACGGGCCGCGCCCTCGGCGATCTCCTCGTTCGACAGCGGCGGGTGGTCCAGTTGCGTCTGCGCGTCGACCGTGAACACGACGGCGGCCATCTTCCGCTCGCGGTAGTACGCGGCGACGCTGTCGAGGTCGGGCCGGGGGCCCTCCGCCGAGAAGTACTTCGACGCGGCCTCGGACAGATCCGCCGGCAGCGACGAGCGGCCGTGCGCGTCGACCTCGATGTGCACGTGCACGTCGATCGCGGTGAGGGCGTCGAGGTCGATCGCGGGTTCGTAGCGGGTCATGGCTTCGGGTGCTCGGGTCTCCGGTCGGGGTGGGCGGTGGTCAGCGCTGGAGGTCTTCGGGCAGCGGCGGGAACGACTCGCCGACCGACTGGAGGTGGCCGCCGATGACGTCGGCGCCGCGCTCGATCAGCGCGTCGTAGGTCCAGCCGCCCTCGCGGTACTCGGTCGTGGCGGCCTCCGGGTGCGACCACACCTGCAGGCGGTCGCCGCCGATGCCGATGGCCTGACCGGTGATCCCGGCCGCCTCGTCGGACGCGAGGTAGGCGATGAGTCCGGCGACATCGGCCGCGGTGCCGAAGCCCAGGTCGTGGCGGAAGAACGCGGGCATGGCCTCGCCCTTCGCGTCGGCCTCGACGGCGGCGGCGAAGAAGGGCACGGTCGCCGTCATCGCGGTGGCGGCCACGGGGATGACGGCGTTGGCGGTGATGCCGGCCTTCTTCAGCTCGAGGGCCCACGTGCGGACCATGCCGACGATGCCGGCCTTCGCGGCCGCGTAGTTGGTCTGGCCGAAGTTGCCGCGCTGGCCGGTCGGCGAGCCGATCGTGATGATGCGGCCGGCGATCTGGTTCTCGCGCATGTAGGTGGCGGCCGCGCGGACGGTGGTGAACGTGCCGCGCAGGTGCACGCCGATGACGGTGTCGAAGTCCTCGTCGCTCATCTTCCAGAGCACCGTGTCGCGCAGCACGCCGGCGTTGGTGACGAGGATGTCGAGCCGCCCGAACGTGTCGACGGCGGTCTGGACGAGCGTGTCGGCGGTCTCGGTCGGGCCGACCGGGGCCACGACGGCGACCGCGCGTCCGCCGGCGTCGGTGATGGATGCCACGGCGGCGGCCGCAGTGGCCTCGTCGACGTCGTTGACCACGACCGCCGCGCCCTGGCGGGCGAGCTCCTGGGCGTAGGCGAGACCGAGTCCGCGGCCCGATCCGGTGACGATGGCGACTTTGCCGTCAAGGCTCATGGGGTGCTCCTTCACACGTGATGCCCTCATTGAAGTGGACATAGTTGAAATTGTCAATGGTTTCTGAGCTCAATGAACTGCTCTAGGATGAGTGCCATGTCGAAGACGACGCGAAGGCCTGCGCCGGTGCTCCCGGCGTCGGCGGACGACCGCCTCTGGCAGTCCTCCGTCGGCGGGGGCCTGAGCTTCGTGCTCGCGCGGGCCAACGCGCTGTCGCTGGCCGGCGTGCATGCGGCCCTGGCCGAGCATGGGCTGCGGGTGCGGCAGTACTCCGTGCTGGCGATCGCGGCCGGGGGCCTGCGCCCGTCGCAGCGCGAGCTGTCGGACTTCCTGCGGCTGGACCCCAGTCAGATCGTCGCCGTCGTCGACCACCTCGAATCGCGCGACCTCGTGCGCCGCGAGCCCGACCCCACCGATCGCCGGGCCAAGGTCGTGGTGGCCACCGAGGCCGGCAAGGCGCTGTTCCGCCGCGCGCGGGCGGCGGCCGATCAGGCGGACGAGGAGTTCCTCGCCCGGCTCGACGCCGCCGAGGTCGCGGCCCTGGCCCCCGCCCTGCGCAAACTCGCCTGGGCCCCCGCCGTCGACTGACCTGCGGGCGCTGTCGCCCTTCGCGAGCCGCGCCGCCCCCCGGCATCCCCACCTTCGGCGATCCGCCTACTTCTGTGCGAGCCCTTCCGCGAGACGCCTGCCTCTGTGCGAGCCGCCCAGCTGTGGGCGGTACACACATGGGCGGCTCGCACGCGGGTAGGCGGCTCGGGAAACGGGGGCGCGCGGCTGCGGAAGCGCAGCGCGCGCGGGGGTCAGCGGCGTTCGAGTACGAAGCGCGGGCGTCCGGCGAAGAAGCCCGTGACGGTGAGCAGCACCAGTACGACCAGCAGCAGCGCGAGCGACGCGGTCCAGCCGCCGGTGAGTGAGTGCAGGGAGCCGAAGGCGATGGGTCCGAGCGCGGCGATCAGATAGCCCACCGACTGCGACATGCCCGACAGGGCGCTGGACGCGTCGTGGTCGCGGGCGCGCTGCGCCATCAGGGTCAGTGACATGCCGAGGGTGGACCCCGAGGACAGGCCGAGCAGCACGGCCCAGAGCGTGATGGCCGCAGGAGCCGCCATGAGGCCGATCGTGCCGACGATCGCCAGCGCCGGGATGAGCGCGGGGATGTAGCGCTCGACGCGGCCGCGCAGCAGGAACGGCAGCGTCGTCGCCCCCGCCAGCGACATGAGCTGGTAGACCATGACGTCGATGCCGGCGACGACCTCCGAGCGTCCGGTCGACATCGAGATCGCCGCGAGCCACGTCACGAGCATGTAGAACATCGCCGACTGGAAGCCCATGTAGGCGGCGACCAGCCACGCCACCGGGTCTGTCCAGATGCCGGTGCGACCGCGGTGCGTCGACGAACGGACGTGCACATGGCGTGGGCCGCGGTGGGTCAGCCACCACGCCAGGATCGCGAGAGGCAGCAGGGCGGCGCCGGTGGCCAGCAGCGCCACCCGCCAGCCGGCCGGGTCGCCGCCCACGTCGAGGTGCGAGATCGGCACGACGACGCCCGACGAGATCGCGCCGAAGCCGCCGAGCAGGGCTGTGTACATCGCGGTGACCAGGGCCACCCGGCCGGGGAACTCGCGCTTGACCACGGCGGGCATGAGCACGTTGATAACCGCGATCCCGAGGCCGATGACGGCTGTCCCGAGCCACAGCCAGACCACCTGGCCGAGGCCGTCGCCCACGCCGGGCAGCGACCGGACGACTGTGCCCGCGAGCAGGACGAGGAGCGAGCCCAGCAGCACGCGCGGTTGCCCGAACCGCCGGCTCAGCGTGTGCGCGAGGGGTGAGAACCGCGCCCACGCCACCAGCGGCACGGCCGCGAGCACGCCCAGCGCGTCGATCGACATCCCTGTGTCCGCGCCGATCTGGTCCAGCAGCGGCCCGAGCCCGGTGATGGCCGGCCGCATGTTCGCCGCGACCAGGCACACCGCGACCACCAGCATCGCGACCGCGGCGCCGCGCGCCGGCGGCGGAGGTGTCGTCCGCGACGGTGAGGCCATGAGTACGGACGATATCCCAGCCGCGCACAAAGCCCGCATCGCCGCAGCCCCACTCACCGGGTGTGTGACCCGGAACTCACATGGACTGCGAGGGGGATGCCAGCTCCGCGGCGATGCTGAGCGTCCAACCCTCCGGGTGTGTGCCTCGGAACTCACATGGACTGCGAGGGGGATGCCGGCCCCGCGGCGATGCTGAGCGTCCACTCCCCCCGGGCGTGTGACCCGGAACTCACGCAGCCTGCGACGGGGATGCCGGTCCGCCGCGGATCAGCGCCGTCAGGCGAGGCCCTCCAGCGGCCACCCGGTGTACGCCTCGGCGAGATAGCGGCGGCCGGCCTCCGACTCGACGACCGAGCGCAGCTCACCCAGCTGGCGCTGCCGGTCGAAGTCCGACGCGTCGGGCGCGACGTGCAGCATGTTCGTCATCCACCACGAGAAGTGCTGCGCCTTCCAGATGCGGCGCGACGCCGTCTCCGGGAACGCCTCGATCAGGCGCGCGTCGCCGTCGAGCAGCAGGGCGCGCAGCGCCTGTTCGAGCACGACGACGTCGGCGACGGCCAGGTTCATGCCCTTCGCTCCGGTCGGCGGCACCGTGTGGGCGGCATCGCCGATGAGCGCCGCACGACCGTGCAGCAGCTCGTGGGCGACGAAGCTGCGGAAACGCAACACGTCGCGCTGGAAGATCGGCCCCTCCTTGAGCGTCGTGCCCGGCACGCGGGACTGCAGCTCGTGCCACAGCTGCTCCTCGCTCAGCGCGTCCGGATCCGCCTCCGGGTCGCACTGGAAGTACATGCGCTGCACCGTCGCACTGCGCTGGCTGATCAGCGCGAAGCCGTGGGGGGAGTTGCTGTAGATGAGCTCGTGCGCGCTCGGCGGCGCCTCGGTGAGGATGCCGAACCACGCGAACGGGTACTCGCGGAAGAACCCGCCGGTGCGCGATCCCGTCACCGCCTCGCGCACCACGCTGTGGGACCCGTCGGCACCCACCACGAACTCGGCCTCGATCACGACCTCATCGCCGTCGGGGCCGGTCGCGATGACACGTGGCAGATCCGTCTCGACCCCTTCGACGCGCACCGCCGTCACGCCGAAGCGGAGGTCCTGGCCCTTGGCCAGCCGCACGGCGATGAGATCCTTCAACACCTCGTGCTGCGGGTAGAGGTACACGCCGCGGCCGACGAGGTCGGCGAAGTCGATGCGATGGCCGGCGCCGGCGAACCGCAACTCGATACCGTCGTGGCGCTGGCCGACCGTGCGCACACGCGAGGACGCCCCGGACTGGTCGAGGATCTCGACGGTGCCCTGCTCGAGGATGCCGGCGCGGATCGTCGTCTCGATCTGTTCGCGCATGCGCTGGTCGATGACGACGGAGTCGATGCCGGCGATGCCCAGCAGATGCGCCAGCAGCAGGCCGGCCGGGCCGGCGCCGACGATCGCGACACGGGTGCGGGTGGTGGTCATGACGTCTCCTTCGACGTGAAGTCTCGTGCGCCCCTAGTGTGCCGCGCCGTCGGCGAACTAGGCTGAGATCCCTGTTCAATGGGAAACGATGGAAGCGAGAGACGCGGCCGTGCCGTCGAGTGTCAGCGGCGCGCGGTGCGCAATGCGGCTTCGACGCCTCCCGCAGCCTCCCGCAGTGCCGCGATCGCCGCAGCCGGATCCGCGTCCCGCGGCAGCACGACCGACAGGGCCGCCACCACCTCGCCGGCGTCGCGCACCGGCACAGCCACCCCCGTCGACACGGTCTCGATCGACCCCGGGGCGACGGTGACGCCGCTGCGCCGGATGTCGGTGAGCACGCGACGGAGCCGGCCGGCATCCGTCACCGTCTCGGGGGAGACCGCACGCAGCGGCCCGGCCAGGATCCGCTCGCGGAGCGCTGCCGAGGCGAAGGCGAGCAGCACAAGCCCCGAAGACGACGCGTGCAGGGGGAGCCGTCCGGCGATGCGGGTGATGTTGGCGCCCGCCTCGGGGTGCGACAGCCGCTCGAGGAACAGAGCCTCATCCTGCTCGAGCACCGCGAGCTGGGTGTGCTCGCGCACGACGGCCTGCACCTGCTCCATGAACGGCAGGGCAGCCTGCCGCAGCCGCAGCGCCGTCGAGCCGCGCAGGGCCAGCTCCCACAGACGCATCCCCAGATGCACCCGACGGTCCTGGTCGCGTTCGAGCAGCCCGGCGGCGACCAGTTCGTCGACGATGCGGTGCGCCGTCGACGACGGCAGTCCGGCGTGCCGTCCGATCTCGGAAGCGGTCTGCATCGTCCGGTCGGCGGTGAACGTCTCGAGCACCCGCACGATGCGGTCGGTCATCGAGTCGCCGGAGGGCGAGTTGGCCATGCGCCCACTGTCTCATGGGCCGCGGCCGGTAACCTCACAGGCAGGAGGGATGATGGCCGACGGTGAGGGTGTGCTCGAACGCGTGCTGCGCGTGCTGGGCTGTTTCTCCGAAGACGAGCCGGCGGTCGCCGCCGCCGCTCTCGCCCACCGCACGGGCCTGGCCTCGTCGACGCTGCACCGGCTGCTGGCAACCCTCGTCGCCGAAGGACTGCTCACGCGCGGCCCCGGACACACCTATGCGGTCGGCTCGCGGCTGTGGGAGCTCGGGGAGCTGTCCCCCCTGTCGCTGCGACTGCGTGAGACCGCACTGCCGCACATGGTGCGCCTGTACGAAGCCACCGGCGAGAACGTCCACCTCGCCGTGCTCGACGGCCCCACCCCCGAGACCTCCAGCGCCCTGTTCGTGGGGCGCCTCACCGGTCGGCAGTCCATTCCGACCCTCAGCCGCATGGGCGGGCGCAACCCCCTGCATGTCACAGGCGTCGGCAAGGCGCTGCTGGCCGAGCGCGACGAAGACTGGCTCGCCCGGTACTTCCGCGCGCCGCTCGAGCGCGAGACCGTGCACTCGATCACCTCCGAGACCCGCCTGCGCGCCGAACTGGCCCGCGCCCGCACGCTCGGCTACGCGACCACGCGCGAGGAGATGACCCTGGGCAACGTGTCGGTCGCCGCGGCGGTGGGGCGCGTCGACGGCCTGCCGCCAGCGGCCATCGGCCTGGTCGTCCACCTCGAGCGCGCCGACGAGCGGCGCCTGGCCCCCCTGGTCGTGCAGGCCGCCAAGGAACTGCATCACGAGCTGCGGACCGCCTGAGCGGCCGCGCCCACCGGCATCCGTTCTCACTGAATGAGAATCAGACATGCGGGTCGCCGCGTCGGGTGCGAACCTGGACGCGACCCGTCTGTCCGGGTGTCGAAGGAGACCTCATGACCCAGCCTGAACAAGGTTCGGAAGCGTTCTCGTCGTCGGTGATCATCGACCAGACCCAGACCGTGGCCGCGCCCGAGACCCTCCTCGCGTCGGCCGACATGCCGCCGCAGTCGCAGATCACGCAGGAGATCATCGACCTGCACGCCGAGGCCAACGCCCGTGAAGAGGCGGGGGAGTCGGTGCCCTCGACGCTGTACGACTTCCCGCCGTACCGCTCCAGCATCCTGCGCCACCCGACGAAGAACCCGCGCCTGGTCGACCCCGAGTCGATCGAGCTGTGGTCGCCGGCGTACGGCCAGCGCGATGTGGCCGCGATCGAGGCCGACCTCACCTTGCAGCACAGCGGCGAGCCGCAGGGCGAACGCATCACCGTCGAGGGCCGGCTGCTCGACTCATGGGGCCGCCCGCTGCGCAACCAGCTCGTGGAGATCTGGCAGGCCAACGCCGCCGGCCGGTACATCCACCAGCGCGACCAGCACCCCGCGCCGCTGGACCCGAACTTCACCGGCGCCGGCCGCATCGTCACCAACGACAACGGCGAGTACAAGTTCACGACCATCAAGCCCGGCCCCTACCCGTGGAAGAACCACATCAACGCGTGGCGGCCGGCGCACATCCACTTCTCGCTGTTCGGCACCGGGTTCACCCAGCGCATCGTCACCCAGATGTACTTCCCGGGCGACCCGCTGTTCGCCCTCGACCCGATCTACAACACCATCCGGCGCCAGCGCGACCGGGATGCCCTGATCGCGACCTACGACCACGACCTGACGGTGCCCGAGTTCTCGATGGGCTACCGCTGGGACATCGTCGTCGACGGTCCCGATGCCACCTGGTTCGAGCCCGAGGGAGAGCACTGATGGCTGCCCAGCCCCCCGCCGCGTGGGGTCCCAAGACCCACGCCCCGACCGCCGGTCAGACCGTCGGCCCGTTCTTCGCGTTCGGCACCGAGTTCGACCGTATGAACGAGATCGCCTTCCCGCACAGCCCCGGCGCTATCGTCGTCGGCGGCACTGTGTACGACGGGGCCGGCAACCCGATCCCCGACTCGATCATCGAGATCTGGGGCGCCGACACCGACGGCACGATCTCCCGTGCCCGCGGCTCGCTCAAGCGCGACGGGCACACCTTCACCGGGTTCGGCCGCACATTCACGACCGACGAGGGTCACTACGAGTTCTGGACCCGCAACCCGGGTGCCGAGCCGGGCAAGGCGCCGTTCTTCGCCGCGATCGTTTATGCCCGGGGTCTGCCGAACAAGCTGCACACGCGCATCTACCTGCCCGACAACGAGGAGCTTCTGGCGGTCGACCCGCTGCTGTCCTCGCTCGACGCCGACGAGCGCGCTACGCTCATCGCGACGCGCACCCCCGAGGGGTACCTGCAGCACGACTTCCACCTGCAGGGCGAGAAGGAGACCGTCTTCCTTGCATTCTGAGGCACGTGGTGGCAGCTCGATCGATGTCGGGCTGCTCTCACCCGTGACCGTCGGGCGCGACGCGGTCGTGTCGGATGCCGCCGTGCGCGACGCCCTCGTGGCCGCCGAGGTGGCGCTGACCCGCGCGGGTGCGCGGGTGGGGATGGTGCCGGATGCCGCGGCCGAGGCCATCGCGGCCGTCGCCGATCCTGCCGCGATCGACCTCGACGCGCTCGCGGCCGCCGCGGTCGCCGGCGGCAACCCGGTCATCCCACTGGTGAAGCTGCTGAAGGCGCAGATGCCCGACCCGGCCCGTGCATGGGTGCACCGGGGCGCGACGAGTCAGGACATCCTCGACACCGCGCTCATGCTCCTCGCGCGCCGCGCCGCCGTCGAAGTGCTGGCCTCGCTCGCGGCCGTCGACGTCACCCTGACGGCCTTCGCGGCCGCGCACCGGGACGAAGTGGCCGCTGCGCGCACCCTGACCCAGCACGCCGTGCCCACCACGATCGGTCTGCGCGCCACGACCTGGCTGCGCGGGGTGCGCCGGGCGGCCGACCGCCTCGCCGACGCGCGCGACCAGCTGCCCGCACAGCTGGGGGGAGCCGCCGGCACCCTCGCCTCGTTCACCGAGCTGGGCGGGGTCGACGCCGCGGCCGCACTGCCGGCGGCCTTCGCCGAGGAGCTGGGCCTGGCGGTGCCGGAGGCGCCGTGGCACACCACCCGGTGGCCGGTCACCGAGCTGGGTGATGCGCTCGTGCAGGCCATCGGCGCCCTCGGTGTCATCGCCGGCGACGTCGCGACCGGCAGCCGCACCGAGATCGGCGAACTCGCCGAAGGCACCGGCGGCGGATCGTCGGCGATGCCGCAGAAGCAGAACCCGGCGGCATCCGTGCTGATCCGCTCGGCCGCGCTGCGGGCACCACACCTGGGCGCGACACTGCACTCGGCCGCGGCCCTCGCCGTCGACGAACGACCCGACGGCGCCTGGCACGCCGAATGGCCCACGCTGCGCGAGCTGCTGCGGCTCGCGCTCGGCGCCTCCGCGCACGCGGCCACACTGGTGGCCGGGCTCCGGGTCGACAGCGGCGCCGTCGCCCGCACCCTCGCCGTCACCGGGGGGCTCCTTGTCGCTGAACGACTCTCGATCGTGCTCGGCCCCGTGCTCGGCTTCGACCGCGTGTCGGCCCTGGTGGCCGAGGCCGCCGCCGGCGGCGATCTCGCCGCCGCGCTGACCAGTGACCCCGACGTCGCCGCCTTCGCGCGCGGGCGCGACCTCGACCCCGCGGCGTTCGTCACCGACCTGCTCGACCCCGCCCGCTACACCGGCCTGGCCGGCCGGCTCGTCGACGACGCCGTCGGCTCCGGGGCGACCGGTGACGGCGCGGGCGGATCCGACCTCGCCGACCTCGTCCGCGCGGCGGGCTCCTCGCCCGCAGACGCTTCACCCCCGGACCCCGACCCGAAGGAGACCGCGTGACCATCGCCGCCATCTCGCTCGCCGAGCCCGTCGGCCCCGACGGCGCCCCGCTGCTGGTCCTCGGCCCGTCGCTGGGCACGTCCACGCTGCTGTGGTCGACGACCATCCCGGCCCTCGCCGAGCGGTACCGCGTCATCGCGTGGGATCTGCCCGGCCACGGTGCCGCGCCCGCCGCGACCGCGGGCTTCACCGTGGGGGAGCTCGCCGACGCCGTGGCATCCGCCGTCGACGCGCCGTTCCTCTACGCCGGCGTCTCGCTCGGCGGCAGCGTCGGACTCGAGCTGCTGGTGCGCCACCCGGACCGGGTGCGCGCCGCCGCGATCGTGTGCTCAGGCGCTGCGATCGGCGAACCCGAGGCCTGGCACGAGCGCGCGGCACAGGTGCGCGCGCAGAGCACGTCGACACTCATCGCCGGCTCGGCGCAGCGGTGGTTCGCTCCGGGCTCGATCGAGCGCAACCCCGACATCACCGGCCGGCTGCTGCACGCGCTGCAGGACGCCGACGACGAGTCGTACGCGCTGTGCTGCGAAGCGCTCGCGACCTTCGACGTGCGCGACCGACTCGGTGAGATCGCCGTGCCGGTGCTGGCGGTGTGGGGTGCCTACGACGGCGTGACCCCGGAGACGTCGGCGGTCGAGATCGCCGAAGGCGTCCAGCGCGGCCGCGCCGTCGGCATCCCGAACGCGTCGCATCTGGCGCCGGCCGACGACCCGGTCGCGACCGCCGCCGCCCTGCGCGACTTCTTCGACCCGGTCGTGGGAGGCGCCGCGTGACCCGCCCGGCCGGGGAGGGCCTGAGCGATCAGGAGCGCTACGACCAGGGGATGACGGTGCGCCGTGAGGTGCTGTCCGACGCGCACGTCGACCGGTCGATCGCCAACACGACCGAGCTGACCGCCGACTTCCAGGACTTCATCACCCGCGTGGCGTGGGGCGACGTGTGGTCACGGCCGGGGCTCGATCGCCGGTCGCGGTCGGTCGCGGTGCTGTCGTCGCTGATCGCGCTCGGTCACCACGGGGAGCTGGCGATGCACCTGCGCGCCGCCCGCCGCAACGGCCTGACGCTCGACGAGGTCAAGGAAGTCATCCTGCAGTCCGCGATCTACGCGGGTGTGCCCGCCGCCAACACCGCGTTCCGCATCGCCGCCGAGGTCTTCGCCGCCGACCAGTAGCCCGCGGCGCGGGTCAGCGCTGGGGCAGCATGCTCTGCGCGATGAAGTCGGTCAGCTCGGTGTGGGCCGTCAGCGGCAGGATGTGCGCGACGTACTGGTCGGGCCGCACCACGACCAGGGCGCCGCCGCGGTCGATGCCGCGCGCCTCGAAGATGTCGTCCTCGGGCAGCGTCGCGTACACCTTCTCGTAGTCGCGCACCTGGAACGGACCCACGCGCGGGAAGAACAGCTCCGGTGCGTCGGTGATCTGCACCTGATCCAGCGGCTGCTGGTAGATCACCTTCACATCGAAGACGCTGTCGACATCGGCACCGGCGGGCGTGAACCGGATGATCGGCGAGTCCGGGGACGTCGCCGCCCACTCCGCCCAGTCGCGCAGCGCCGAGGCCTCGGTGGGCGCGGCGGCGTCGGCGAACGCGTAGATGCGCCAGCGTCCGTCGGCGCGGTGGTGGTGCCCGAGGTGCACGGGGTTGCTGTCGCCGACGCGCGTGGCCTGCGCCGACTTGAAGCGCTTGCCGATCGGGAAACCGGTCGCGAGGTCCTGGTGGGTCTTCTCCCCGGTGATGGGGGAGGGCTGGTACTCGGTCATGAATCCGGCGGGGAACTCCGCCGTCGAGGTGTAGAACTCGGCCAGCTCGGTCGGGCTCGCGAAGTCCTCGGGCTTGCGCGCCATCATCGTGGACCATTCGCGGTCGAAGTCGATGAGGTTCTGCGCGATGACCTGGCGCTCGCCGGAGTACGTCGTCAGCAGCGACGCGGGGCTGCGGCCCTCGAGCACCTGGCCGAGCTTCCAGCCGAGGTTGAACCCGTCCTGCATCGACACGTTCATGCCCTGACCGGCCTTGGCGCTGTGCGTGTGGCAGGCGTCGCCGGCGATGAACACGCGCGGATCGCGGCGGCCGGTGTCCTCCACCGACACGTCGTCGAACTTGTCGGTGACGCGGTGGCCCACCTCGTACACGCTGTGCCACGCGACGTTGCGCACGTCGAGCGTGTACGGCGAGATGATGCGATTCGCCTTGGCGACGATCTCCTCGAACGGCGTGGTGCGCACCTTGCCGTTGTCGTCTTCGGGCACCTCGCCGAGGTCCACGTACATGCGGAACAGGTAGCCGCCCTCCCGCGGGATCAGCAGGATGCTGCCTTCGTCGTGCGACTGGATCGCGCACTTGGTGCGGATGTCGGGGAAGTCGGTGTCGGCCAGGATGTCCATGACCCCCCAGGCGTGGTACGAGACGGCGCCCACGTGCTTGCGGCCGATCGCCTCCCGCACGCGGCTGCGGGCTCCGTCGCACCCGACGACATACTTCGCACGGACGATGCGCTCCGTCCCTTCGTCGTCGCCGGCGCTGCGCCGCAGAGTGACCTTCACCGGGTGGTCGCCCGCGGCATCCACGGTCAGGGTCACGAACTCCCAGCCGTAGTCGGGAGTGACGCGGGCGGGCGCGTTCGCGGCGGCCTCGGCGAAGTAGTCGAGCACGCGCGCCTGGTTGACGATCAGGTGCGGGAACTCGCTCACGCCGGCAGGGTCGTCCTTCTCCCGGGCGGTGCGGATGATGCTCGAGGGATCGGCGGGGTCGGGCGACCAGAAGTTCATCGAGGTGAGCCAGTACGCCTCGGAGACGATGCGCTCGGCGAACCCGAACGCCTGAAAGGTCTCGACGCTGCGGGCCTGGATCCCATCGGCCTGACCGATCTCGAGCCGTCCACCGCGACGCTCGACCAGGCGTGTCGTGATGCTCGGGAACTGGGCCAGCTGCGCGGCCAGCAGCATGCCCGCGGGGCCCGACCCGACGATGAGGACGTCCATCTCGTCGGGGAGTTCGTCAGGGCGGTGGATGCCGGTGCCCGACGCCGGCTGCACGCGCGGGTCGCCGGACACGTAACCGTGGTGGTGGAACCGCATCGTCGTCGATTCCTCTCCCCGGACGACTTCGTCGGGTGCTTGACGGACGAGCAGAACGAGTTCTATATTCGAACAGGCTGTTTCTACTATTGGACAGATCGTATACGAAGTGATGTCGATCGCGCAAGCATGCCCGGTCGCGGAGGTGGGGCATGGTCGCGACGGGTGCACAGACGCGCGGGGGCGACGCCCAGGTCTCGGGCGGGACGGCGCCGGCCTCCCAGACGCTGAGCCGTGGCATCCAGATCCTCGAGGCGCTGGCCGACGCGGGTGTGCCGCTGTCCATCGACGAGTTGTCCGCCCGCCTGGGCGTGCACCGGTCGATCGCCTATCGCCTGCTGCGCACGTTGGAGCACCACGGGCTCGTCGAACGGGACTCGGCCGGCAAGGCGACGCTCGGCGGGCGCATGGCCGCGCTCGCCGCGGGCGTCGCGCCCGACCTCCAGGCCGAAGCACTGCCGGAACTGACCGCGATCGCCAACGAACTGGCGGCCACGTGCTTCCTCGGCGTGCTCGAGCGCGATCAGTGCATCACCCTGGCCAGCGTCGAGCCGCGCCACGCCGTCGCCTCGGTCGCCCAGCGCCCCGGGGCCCAGCATCCGGTGACCGTCGGGGCGCCGGGCAAGGCGATCCTGTCGCTGCTGCCCGAGGCCGAGTGGCCGGCCGGGGTGTCCGACCGCCTGCGCGCCGAGGTCGCCGAGGTCGCGGTGCGCGGGTATGCGACGAGCCACGACGAGGTCATCCCGACCGTGAAGGCGGTGGCGGTGCCCCTCGCGCTGCGGGGACGCCGGCCGGCTGCGCTCGCGGTCGTGTACGTCGACCCGTCGCACGAACCCGCGGCGATCGCCGAGCGCCTGGCGCGCTCCGCGGCCGTGATCCGCGACGCCCTCGGCGGCTGAGCGGGTTTCGGCCCCTCGCCAACTCCATCGCCTCGCGGTAGACTATCCGCAGAACGCACACGCGTTCGCAGAGCGAACACAGGAGGTCGGCGTGATCGACAAGACCGTGGCCGGTGTCGAGGAGGCGGTGGCCGGCATCGCCGACGGCGCGACCGTGATGATCGGCGGCTTCGGCCGGGCCGGACAGCCGGTGGAACTCATCGACGCGCTGATCGCGCAGGGCGCGAGCGACCTCACCATCGTGAACAACAACGCCGGCAACGGCGACGAGGGCCTGGGGGCCCTGCTGGCGACCAAGCGCGTGCGCAAGATCATCTGCTCGTTCCCGCGCCAGCACGACTCCTGGGTGTTCGACGGGCTGTATCGCGCCGGCGAGATCGAACTCGAGCTCGTGCCGCAGGGAAACCTCGCCGAGCGCATCCGGGCCGCCGGCGCCGGCATCGGGGCGTTCTTCAGTCCCACCGGCGTCGGCACGCAGCTGGCCGAGGGCAAGGAGATCCGCGAGATCGACGGCCGCACCTACGCGCTCGAATACCCGATCAAGGCCGACGTCGCCCTCATCTCCGCCTACCGCGGCGACCGCTGGGGCAACCTCGTCTTCCGCGAGACCGCCCGCAACTTCGGTCCCATTATGGCCACGGCCGCGGCGACGACGATCGTCCAGGTCGACGAGATCGTGCCGCTGGGCACCCTCGACCCGGAGTCCGTGGTCACCCCCGGCATCTTCGTCGACCGCGTCGTCGCCGTCGGTGAGCGGCCCTGGCTGCGCGACGGCGAATTCATCGGCGGCGTCGACGTCGAAGGACGTCCGGCACCGGCATCCCCCACCGCGACGGAGGTCGACCAATGACCCGTATCAGCCGCGACGAGGTCGCCCAGCGCATCGCCGCCGACATCCCCGAAGGATCTTTCGTGAACCTCGGCATCGGGGCGCCCACCAAGGTCGCCAACTACCTGCCGGCCGATCAGGAGATCATCCTCCACACCGAGAACGGCCTGCTGGGCATGGGCGCCGCCCCCGAGCCCGGCCGCATCGACCCCGACCTCATCAACGCGGGCAAGCAGCCGGTCACCGCGCTGCCGGGCGCCGCCTACTTCCACCACGCCGACTCGTTCGCCATGATGCGCGGCGGTCATCTCGACGTCTGCGTGCTGGGGGCCTTCCAGGTCGCCCAGAACGGCGACCTCGCCAACTGGTCGACCGGTGCGCCCGGGGCCATCCCGGCCGTCGGCGGGGCGATGGACCTCGCCATCGGCGCCAAGAACGTCTACGTCATGACCGACCTGCTCACCAAGACCGGCGATTCGAAGCTCGTGGCATCCTGCACCTACCCGCTCACCGGCGTCGGCTGCGTCACCCGCGTCTACACCGACCACGCCGTGTTCGACGTCACGCCCGACGGCTTCGCCGTGCGCGAGGCGTTCGGCGACAACACGGTCGCCTCGCTGAGTGAGCTCACCGGCCTGACCTTGGTGGATGCCGGTGCCCCGGCATCCGGATCGGAGGACTGACATGTCCGCATCGTTCGTGTACGACGCCGTCCGCACCCCCTTCGGGCGGGCTGGCGGCGCACTGTCGGGTGTCCGCCCCGACGACCTCGCTGCCGTCGTGATGAAGGCCACGATCGAGCGCACGGGCCTGGATCCGGCGCGCATCGACGACGTCGTGTTCGGCGACGCGAACCAGGCGGGGGAGGACAACCGCAACGTGGCACGGTTCGGCGCGCTGCTGGCCGGATTCCCCACGAGTGTGACGGGCGTCACCGTCAACCGGCTGTGCGCGTCGAGCGTCGAGGCGGTCGTGCAGGGGTCGCGGGCGATTGAGGCCGGCGACGCCGACATCATCCTCGCCGGTGGTGTCGAGTCGATGAGCCGGGCGCCGTTCGTGGTCGAGAAGTCGGCGCGGCCGTGGCCGGCGACCGGCAACCAGACGCTGTGGAACACGGCGATCGGCTGGCGCATGGTCAACAAGGCGCTGCCGACGCACTGGACGATCAGCAACGGCGAGTCGGCCGAGAAGGTCGCGCGCGAATGGGGCATCAGCCGCGAGGCGCAGGACGCCTTCGCGGTGCGGTCGCACCGGCTCGCCGCGCAGGCATGGGCCGACGGCGTCTACGACGGCGAGATCGTGCAGGTTCCCGGCGCCGAGCTGGCGCGCGACGAGGGCATCCGCGACGACACGTCGATGGAGAAGCTCGCCGGCCTCAAGGCGCTGTTCGCCCCGGACGGCGACGGCAGCGTCACCGCCGGCAACTCGTCCTCCATCAACGACGGTGCCTCCGCGGTGCTGCTGGGCGGGGAGGGCGTCCTCGACGCCGAACCGCTCGCGCGCATCGTCACCCGCGCCGTGCACGGCGTCGACCCGGACGTGTTCCCGCTGGCGCCCATCGAGGCGGCGAACAAGGCCCTGGCCCGTGCGGGCAAGACCTGGGACGACGTGGACTTCGTCGAACTCAACGAGGCCTTCGCGTCGCAGGCGCTCGCCGACATCGCCGGCTGGGAGAGCCTGGACCCCGAGAAGGTCAACATCCACGGCGGCGCCCTGGCGATCGGGCACCCCCTGGGCGCGTCGGGCGGTCGCATCATCGGGCACGCGGCGCACGAGCTGGCACGCCGCGGCCGTGGTGTCGCCGTCGCCGCGATCTGCATCGGCGTCGGCCAGGGCATGGCCGTCGTCCTGGAACGCTGACCGCCGTGCCGCAGTCTGCACCCGGGGGCACACGATGAGTGAAGTGGATGCCGCGGGCCCGGCCACCGGCGAAGGCGTCGCCGCGGCGACCGGCGACATCGTCCAGTCACTCGTGCGGGGCCTCGCCGTCATCCGTGCCTTCGACGCCGGGCACGCCGACCTGACGCTCAGCGATGTCGCCCGCCGTGCCGGCATCCCCCGGGCAGCGGCCGGCCGATTCCTGCGCACCCTCGAGCAGCTCGGGTACGTGCGCCGCGACGACAGCCGGTTCGCGCTGACCCCCCGCGTGCTCGAACTCGGGTTCAGCTACCTGTCGGCGCTGTCGATCCCCGAGATCGTGCAGCCGCACCTCGAGCGCCTGTCGCACGAAGTGGGGGAGAGCGTGTCGGCGGCCGTGCTCGACGGCGACGACATCGTCTACATCGCCCGCGTGCCGACCCGCCGCATCATGAGCGTGCGCATCACGATCGGCACCCGCTTCCCGGCGTTCGCGACGTCGATGGGCCGTGTGCTGCTGGCCGGCCTCGACGACGACGCGCTCGAGGCCGCACTGGCGGTCTCCGCCCACCCGGCGCTCACCCCGCGCACCGTGACCGACCGTGCCGCGCTGCGCGACGAGATCGCCACCGTGCGTGCGCAGGGGTGGGCGCTTGTGGACGGCGAGCTCGAGCCCGGGCTGCGGTCGGTCGCCGCGCCGGTGCACGACCGGCACGGCCGCGTCGTCGCCGCGGTGAACGTGTCGAGCTCGGCCACCCGCGACAGCGTCGACCACCTGATCGACCGGTACCTGCCCCGGCTGCGCGAGACCACCGCCGCCATCGACGCGGAACTGCGGCTGGTCTAGCGGGACTAACCGCGGTCCCCGTACAGCGCCGCGCGCCTCAGAACACGATCGTGTGGTTGCCGTGGCGGATCACGCGGTCCTGCGCGTGCCACAGCACGGCGCGCGAGAGCACCTGGCGTTCGACGTCGGCACCGCGGCGGGCCAGCTCGGTGGCCGATTCGGCATGCGTCACGCGCACGGTGTCCTGCTCGATGATCGGGCCCTCGTCGAGGTCGCCGGTGACGTAGTGGCTCGTCGCGCCGATGAGCTTGACGCCGCGCTCCTTGGCCTTGCGGTAGGGCTCGGCGCCGATGAAGGCCGGCAGGAACGAGTGGTGGATGTTGATGACCGGCACCCCGAGCTGCTCGAGGAACTCCGGTGACAGGATCTGCATGTAGCGCGCGAGCACGACGAAGTCGACGTTGCCGACGAGGAGCTTCAGGATCTCCGCCTCCGACGCCGACTTGTCCGGCCCCGCCACCGACGGCACGTGGAAGAACGGCACCCCGAAGCTGCGGACGTCCTCAGCGGTGGTGGTGTGGTTGGAGATCACCATCGGGATCGTGACCGGCAGGTCACCCCGGCGGTGGCGCCACAGCAGATCGAGCAGGCAGTGGTCCTGCCTGCTGGCGAGGATCGCCATGCGCTTGGGCACCGACTGGTCGGTCAGGTTCCACTCCAGCTCGAAGTCCGCGAGGGTCGACGCGATCTCCGCCTCGATCGCCGGGCGGTCGGCGGCGAAGCCGGGCCGGTGGAACACGACCCGCTGGAAGTACGCCCCGCCCCGGTGGTCGTCGGAGAACTGGTCGAACGCGACGATGTTGCCGCCGATGCGGGTGATCATCGCCGAGACCGCCGCGACGATTCCGGGCTTGTCGCTGCCGTGCACGATGAGGCAGGCGTGATCGGCCGGGAGATGGGGACTGTGCACGGGAGGCATGGATCGATTCTGCCCGATCGGACGGGGGGCGGATGCCGCGGCATCCGCAGCATCGGCCCCCCGTCCGATCCCCCCGCGCCGGTCAGAACGGGCGCGGATCCGGATCGGGACTGATGTCGTGCACCGTGTTGGCCGGGATGTCGGCGTACTCGCCCAGCCCGTCGACGCCATAGCTGCGGTCCACCGTCACGTCGTCGCCGTCGATGTTGACGCGAACCGTCGGCGCCAGCGTCCCGCCGCGACGGAAGTTGTCCTTCGTCCCGATCGTGTCGATGAACGACTGCACGAGCCCGTCGGGCATGACGTAGTGCGAGTACGCTTGGAACTGCCCAGGGTGCTGGTTGAAGTCCGGGTCGTACGGGAAGCCCGCCCAGAAGTTCAGGTTCGAGGGGCTGCCCAGCGCGAGACCCGACCCCCGGTTCACCGGCTGGAAGTCGCTCCGGATGCCGTTGCCGACGAACCCGTAGACGCCCTCCGGGCCATCGATCCCGGCCGCGAACGTGCCGCGGTGCGTGATCGTGAACAGGTAGTACTTGCCGTCCTTGATGTAGATCTGCGGTCGCTCGGTCTGATCGTTCACGCAGTTCGCCGACAGGATCGGCGGGAGGAACGTCCAGTGCCGCAGCGCCTTGTCGGTGGCCACCGCGAGTCCGACGTTCGCCATCTGGAAGTGCGCCCCGGCATCCATCACCTCATCGGGCGTCTCGGTGTAGGGATCGCCCTCGCGGTAGCCCATGTCGGCCTCGGTGCAGGCCCGGTCGCCGCGCTCGACGGCCGTGTTGCCCTCGAAGACCATGTAGGTCTGGCCCGGGTGGGCGGGGTCTTCGAAGGTGAACGGGTCGCGGAAGTTGAAGAACTCGTTCTGATCGCCGTTCTGGTAGTACGTCCCGTCGGCCTGCAGCAGTTGATGCTGGTCGCGGAAACCGGTCAGCCACACGCCGTTCTCGTCGGCGAAGATGCGCCCCTCGCTCTGCACGATCCGGGGGTCGTACGGCTTGCGGTTGCTGCCGTCGTCGTTCCGGTAGAAGGCCACGTCGGTGTAGAAGATCCGCAGCTTGTTGCCGTCGAAGATGCGGGTCGACCCCGACCACTCGGTCTGATGGCTGAAGGACTGGTCCTCGAAGATCGCGCCGGACGCCCCGTCGGGGAACACGTGCCCGCCGTAGGTCCACCCGCCGTTCTCGGGACGCTCAGCGACATCGGCTTTCCGGTAGAAGAACCCGAGCCGCGCGTAGGTGTGCCGGTCGTCGAAGCCGAGACTGCGGTCGGCGACGAGGGAGAAGATGACCTCCCAGCCCTTGAAGCTCGGTTGGTCGGCGGCGCCGTCCGTCAGCGTCCAGGTGTCCCACACCCAGACCTGTTCATTGGACATGTCGGGGAAGTCCTGCGGGATCGTCGGCATCGTGTACTCCTCGGGCATGGAGTTAGCCCGGGGGGGTGCGGTGGGATCGGACATCGCCTTCAATTGGCGTGCATCGGCGCGCGTCCAGCGCGACGTGAAGTCGTCGTCGGGGGCAAACGCCTCCTGCGAATGCTCGGTCGGGTCGGGGAATCCCGGCACCGCCGCGATCGCCGGCGCCCCGGCGATGCCCGTCGCGACCAGTCCTGCCGCGACGAGCGCAGCAATCCATCCGCGGCGGCGGCGTGTTCGGTTTGTGGTAATCACGATCCCTGCTTTCGTCGATGGGACGAATCGTCGATCGTGGCGCTGCTCTCTGCCGCCAAGGGTAGGAGCCCGCACGCGACCGGGTCAACCGCACCGTCACGCATTCGCGCCGGTATGAGAGGTTTCTCATCTCGTGAGAGGTTTCTCATCGTGCGGCGGCGCCGGGGTGGTCGACACCGCGGCCAGGCGTGCGTATATTCGCACTCGATTCGCCCCGTGGCACAGCTCTCTCCCACCCACGAAGCGCACCCGCGCGAACCCGGGAGAATCATGAACAGTTCCTCCGTCCGTCCCCCGCGGACCGCCCGCATCACTCGAATCGCCGCCGTCGGTGTGGCGGGGTGTGCCGCTGTCGTCCTGATGATCGGTGCGCCCGCATACGCGGCCGGCACCGTCACGACGCTGCGCGATGCCTCGATCGCCGACCTCGCCGCCGTCCTCGCCGGCGACGGCGTCAGCGTCGTCTCGGCGGAGGCCTCCGGCGCCGACGTGCAGGTCGCGTCCTTCAGCGACGTCGGTGTCGGCACGCCGCTGTCCGGCCTCGCGGTGAGCAGCGGTTCGCTCGTCGACGCCGATCCGTCGTCCGAGGACGATCTCGACTTCACGCAGTCTGCGCTGCTCGGGCCCAACACGAGCCTCACGACGACCGGTGACTTCGGCGGTCCCGGCGATGCGGCCCTCACCGAGCTCGTCGGGACCACCACGTACGACGCTGCCGTGGTCACCCTCGAGGTCGTCCCCGTGGGGCCGAGCCTGTCGCTGCAGTACCGGCTGGGCAGTGAGGAGTATGCCGGCTGGGCCGAGCGCGAGTACACCGACGCCGCCGCGATCTGGGTCGACGGCGAAGTGTGCTCCGTCCTCGCGGACGGCACGCGCGTCGGTGTCGACAGCGTCAACAGCGCGTCGAACGCGGAGCTCTACGTCGCGAACTTCGACGGACGCACGCCCGGGACGACGTACGACACCGAGCTCAACGGGTTCACGACCGCGCTGACATGCACGGCGGACGTCGACCCCGGCGCCCCGGTGAGCGTGCGCGTCGCGGTCGCCGACACGGTGGACGGCCAACTCGACACGACGGTGCTGCTGGCGGCGGACACGCTGATCTCCGCACCGGGTCCGACACCCACCCCGACCGACACGCCGACGCCGACGCCGACGCCGACGCCGACGCCGACGGCCACACCCACGGCCACGACGACCGGCGTTCCGGCCGGTGGCGGCGGAACCGCCCTGCCGCGCACCGGTGGGCAGTTCGATCCCACCCTGGCACTGGTCGCCGGCGGGCTCGTCGTCCTCGGGGCCGCCGCGGCGACCACCGCGGCCGTACGCCGCCGCCGCTCGCAGCGGCACTAGCCCGGCAGCCGCAGCCACAATGGACACATGGAACCGGCCCAGCGCAGGCGCCTCGCCCTAGGCGCGGTGGCGGCGGGCATCCTGCTCATCGCCGCGGTGGTCATCGGCATCGCGGCGTTGACGGGACGCCTGGCGCCTGCCCCGAGCGCGTCGCCGTCGACGACCCCGGAACCCTCGACGGCGCCGTCCGACGTGTACCGTCCCGCCATCCACATCACGCCCGAGCAGCATTGGATGAACGACCCGCAGCGTCCTTTCTGGCGTGACGGGCGCTGGCACCTCTACTACCTCTACAACGCGGACTACCCGGAAGGCAACGGGACGGCGTGGTTCCACGTCACCTCCGAGGACCTGATCCACTGGCGGGACGAGGGCGTGGCGATCGAGAAGTACACCAACGGGCTGGGGGACATCCAGTCGGGCTCCGCCGTCGTCGACGAGAACGGCACGGCGGGGCACGGGGACGGCGCCGTGATCGCGATCGTCACGCAGCAGGATGCCGGCGTGCAGCGACAGTCGATGTTCTTCTCGACCGACGGCGGCTACACGTTCACATCCGACCCGGCCAACCCCGTGCTGGACAACCCCGGGGTTACCGACTTCCGCGACCCCAAGGTGGTGTGGGACGGCGCGCAGTGGGTCATGGCCCTGGCCGAAGGCGACAAGATCGGCTTCTACACGTCGCCCGACCTGCGGGCGTGGACCTACCGGTCGGGCATGGTGCGGAATGATCTGGGGCTGCTGGAATGCCCCGACCTGTTCGTCATGTCGGTCGCCGGGGACCCGTCCCGCACCACTTGGGTGCTCGGTGCGAGCGCAGACGGCAGCGCCACCGGCCGCACGACGGGCTACGCCTACTGGACGGGGGACTGGGACGGCGCCGCCTTCACGCCGGCCGCCGCCGAACCGCAGTGGCTCGACGACGGTGCGGACTTCTACGCGGCGGTGACGTGGCCTTCGACCGACGCTCCGGAGCAGGAGCGGTACGCCCTCGGGTGGGTGGCGAACTGGGCGTACGCGCGAGAGCTGCCCGCCCTCGACTGGCAGGGGGGGACGCAGTCGCTGGTGCGGAAGCTGACGCTCGACGACGGCCTCCGGCTGCGCGCCACCCCGATGCTCCCCGAGGCCGCGTCCGCGGACTACATGGGCGCGCTGACGCTGCAGCCGCAGGAGTGGGCGACGGTGGATGCCGCCTCCGAGGGCGCTCGACACCTGCGGCTCACGCTGGCCCGGGACGAGCTGGACGGCGGGACGGTGACCGTGCGGATCGGGGACGAGCTCGCGGATGCCCGCGTGGTGATCGACGCGGGCGCCGGGACGATCGGGATCGATCGGTCCGCGGATGCGGCGGCGGGGCGGCTGCCGGACATCTACGCGCAGCCTCGCACGACCCTCGTCGCGTGGGACGACAGCCTCACCGTCGACATCGTCCTCGACGGGATCTCCCTCGAGGTGTTCGCGGGCGGCACGTCGCTCACCTCGCTCGTCTTCGTCCCGCGCCCCCAGATCGCCCTCACCGCCGACCGACCGGTCGTCATCGAGGGTGTCCTGCTCGAGCGGTATGCGGGCGCCGCGGCCCGGTGAGCGACGCGCCGGCATGCGCCTAGGCTGAGCGCATGGCACAACGAGACGACCCGGAGGGCGATCTCGCGGCCGAGGTCCTGTCGGAGCGTGTCTACGCGCGACTGCGCGACGGCATCGTGTCCGGGGTCTACGCGCCCGGCAGCGGCCTGACCGAACGGGAGATCGCCGCCCGGCTCGGCGTCTCGCGCGCGCCCATCCGGGCGGCGATCAACCGGCTGGAGTTCACCGGATTCGTCCGACTCGCTCCGCGCCGGAAGGCCATCGTCACGGACGTCACGCGGGCCGACGTCGAGCAGCTGTACGACCTGCGCGCGGCCCTCGAACCGGTCGCCGCGCGCGCCGCCGCCGCGAACGTCGCCGCTGGCGCCGACCCGGAACCCCTGGAGCGGGCGCTCGCCCGCGCGGCGCAGGCGATCTCGCAGGGCGAGAGCGCGGCGCTCGATCACGCCAACGCCGACCTCCATCACGCGATCACCACCCTCGCCGACCATGCCCTGTTCGAACGCACCTTCGCGCCGCTGCAGGATCGGAGCGATCGGCTCAGCGCGATGACGATCGCCGCCGAACCCGCCCTGCGGCACGCAGAGCACCAGGCGCTCGTCGGCGCGATCGTCGCCGGCCAGCCCCGTCTGGCCGAGGCCTGCGCGTTCACGCACGTGGAACAGGGGCGTCTGCGCACGCTCGATCTGCTCGTCGATCAGCGTGCCGGGGCGCGGATGCCGAGAGCGTCGAGCACGTAGGCGACGGCGCTCGGCACCGGTTGCACGATGCGGGTCACCCCGCTGCGGGCGAGAGCGTCGGCGGCCCGGCTGAGCGGACCGCCCCCGACGATGACCGCCTCGGCGCCGTCGATCCGCGTGCACAGCGCGGCGGCCGCGGCGAGCTCGCGCTCGGCCCGAGGGTCGTCGCCGGCGAGGGCTTCGGCCGGTGACGCGGTGAACCGGAGGCCCGTGAACGGCGCGGTCGCGTGCCGGTCGACGAGCGCGCGCAGGCCCGGTCCGAGCGGCACCGTCGAGGTGACCATCCCGAACGGCCGCCCCGACCGCGACGCCGCCCGTATCGACGCCTCACCGAGACCGACCACGGGGAGCATCGTGGCGGCCCGCACCGCGGCCACGCCGGGATCGCCGATCGCGGCGACGATGATGCCCCGGGTGGACGCCGTCACGGCGTGCCGCACGCGCGCGAGCACGTGCGGCCCGCTCGCCGCCAGATCGTCCGCACGCGTGATCACCCGCGGGCCGCTCGTCGCCGTGGCGGAGCGGACGCTCAGCCCGGTGTCCGCCAGCGCGAGGGCCGCCAGAGCGGTCACGGCCGTCGTCGTGTCTCCGTTGGTGTTCGGGTTGACGACGAGCAGGTGGGCGGCACCGCGCCGGTGCCTCCCGCCCTCGCCGACGCGCCGGTCACCTATCCGGAGGTGGCGGAAGAGCGGCTGCCGGCGATGCTGCGCGGTGCGGCGACGACGGACTTCCCCGCCCCGTCGGTCGTGTCGGGCATCCAGACGCCGACCCTGATCCTCGCCTGGACGGGCGACCCGTCGCATCCGCTGCGCACCGCGACGCGGCTCGGCGAACTCATCGCGGGCAGCCGGCTCGTGGTCGCGCGGACCCCGTACGGCGTGATGGCGTGGCCGGGACTGTTCGCCGAGCACGTCATCACCGCGGCCGCGTAGGCGTCCACGCGACGGGGGTAGCGTTGCGGCATGACCACGATCCACGACCCATCGCCCGACGGCTTCACGATCCTGCCGTTGGAGAGCGTCGAGCAGGTGTTCGCGGCGTCGGCGGTGCTCGCCGAGGTATGGGGCGGCGACCGCAGCGGCATGCCGGCGAACCTGCTGCGGGCGCTCGCGCACTCGGGCAACTACGCGGTCGGCCTCTACGACGGGGAGCGGATGATCGGGGCATCCGTCGCCTTCTTCGCCGCCCCCGCAGAGCGCTCCATGCACTCGCACATCACGGGGATCCTCGCCGCGTACCGCTCGCGCGGTCTCGGGCGCCTCATCAAGCAGCATCAGCGGACGTGGGCGCTCGCCCGCGACGTGGGGCACATCACCTGGACCTTCGACCCGCTCGTGGCCCGCAACGCCCATCTCAACCTGACGGTGCTCGGCACGCGCGTCACGGAGTACCTCATCGATCACTACGGGGCGATGGACGACGGGGTCAACCGCGGGGACGAGTCGGATCGGCTCCTCGTGTCGTGGGCGCTCGCGGCACCGGCCGCCGCCCCGCGCGAGGAGGACGTGGTGACCGTCGTCGAGGTGCCGCGCGACATCGAGGGTTTGCGCCGCACCGCACCCGCCGAGGCGCTGGACTGGCGCTACCGCGTGCGCGACGCCTTCGCGGGGCTGCTGCAAGACGGGTTCGTCGTCGTCGGATTCGACGACGACCGCGGCTACCTGTTCGGGCGGCGCTGACTCTCCCCGGTCGCCGAGCGCGGCGTCCCCCCCGGTCGTTGAGGGAGCGCAGCGTCCCCCCCGGTCGTTGAGCGAGCGCAGCGTCCCCCCGGTCGTTGAGCGAGCGCAGCGAGACGAAACGTGGTGACCGGAGCGAGCAGCGGGCGCCGTGGTGTGTAAGCCTCGTACGCTGAGCGGGTGACCGACTACCGCGCGCACTTCGACTTCGACATCAGCTTCGCCAACGGGGGAGAGCTCTCCGGCACCGGATTCCGGCTCGACCTGCCCTCGCCCGAGGTCTCCGAGGCCGAGATCGGCCGACTGCTCGTGCAGCACCTGGGCCTCGCGCTCGTCGCCAACGTCGAACTGCGGGGGCTGCGCATCGTCGAGGAGCCGCACCGCGGCAGCCGCGGCGTAGAGGCCGCAGGTCCGGTGGCCGCGGCATCCCGCATCGTCGACCTCAGCCACCCGATCCGCGCCGGCCTCGTCACCTACCCGGGACTGCCGGCGCCCGTCATCACGCCGCACCTCACGCGCGAGGACTCGCGCGCGAACTACGCGCCGGGCACCGAGTTCGCGATGGACATCATCACGATGATCGGCAACACCGGCACCTACCTCGACTCGCCGTTCCACCGCTACGCCGACGGGGCCGACCTCGCCGGGCTCGACCTGGCGACGCTCGTGGGGTTGCGTGCCGAGGTGTTCCACCTGACGGATGCCTGGACGCCGCAGCGCCGCGGCATCCGCCCTGAGACGCTCGCCGACCGCCACGTGAGGGGCGCCGCCGTGCTGCTGCACACCGGGTGGGATCGCCACTTCGGCACACCGGAGTACGGCGTCGGCGCGCCGTTCCTCACGGGAGAGGCCGCCCAGTGGCTGATCGACGCGGGGGCCGCCCTCGTCGGTATCGACTCGGTCAACATCGACGACACGGCGGCGGATGCCGGGGGCGCGCGCCCCGCGCACACGCTGCTGCTCGGCGCCGGTGTGCACGTCGTCGAGCACCTGACGAACCTCGGTGACCTGCCGCCGTCGGGTGCGCGCTTCACCGCGGCGCCACCGGCGATCGAAGGCTTCGGCACGTTTCCAGTGCGCGCGTTCGCGGAGCTGCCGTGAGCGCGGCCGAGGCGGGGCTGCCCGAGGACGCCATCCCGCACCGGCGCGACGACGGCGAATTGCTGGGGTGGATCCTTCCCGACGGCGACGACTGGCGCGCGATCGACGTGCTGGGGCGCGTCGTCGCGGCATCCGTCGACTGGCTCGACGCCGAGGCGGCGCTCGAGCAGCGCGGACTCGCCTTCCTCGCCGAGCCGTGGACGCTGGAGCGCGACGATGCGGCCCCGCTGCGCGTACGCCTGGTCGAGGTCACGCCGGCGCGCATCGTCGTGAAGGTCGACGACTTCGGCGACATGAGCCACGCGACCGCTCAGTACGTGCTGCCGTGGCCGCTCCCGGCCGAGCTGCGCGAGCCCCGGCCGGGCGACCCCGACGGGTTCACGCTCTTCCGCTGATCGTCGATCTCTTGTGCGCAATTGAATTGCGTGCAATGCTTTTCGCATGACCTCGACGCTGGACGACTTCGTCTGCTTCGCGATGTACACCGCGTCCCACGCGACGACCCAGGCCTATCGCGAAGTGCTGAAGCCGTGGAGCCTCACCTACCCGCAGTACCTCGCGATCGTGGTGCTGGCCACGGGTGAGCGCACCGTGTCGACCCTCGGCGACGAGCTGGGCCTCGACTCCGGGACCCTCTCGCCGCTGCTGCGGCGTCTCGAGGGTCGCGGCCTCGTCTCGCGGCGACGCGGTGAGGCCGACGAGCGCGTCGTGCACGTGCGCCTCACCGAGGCGGGGCGCGCCGTCCACGCCGAGGTGACCGAGGCGGCGGGATGCCTCGTCCCAGCCTTCCTCGGCAGCGGCGGCGACCTCGCCGAGCTGCTGCGGCAGCTCGCCGCGATCACCGCGAACATGCGCGAACTGGCGGCGGCGCAGCGCGCCGTCGCATGACGAAAGGAACCCCATGGACACCCTCTACACCGCCGAAGCCCTCGCCACGAGCGGCGGCCGCAACGGCCACGTCCGCACCGCCGACGGCATCCTCGACATCGACGTGCGCGTGCCGAAGGAGATGGGCGGCGCGGGCGGGGCACCGAACCCCGAGCTACTGTTCGCCGCCGGCTACGCGGCGTGCTTCCACAGTGCGCTGCAGTCCGTCGCGCGTGCGCAGAAGGTCGACATCCACGACTCGAGCGTCGGCTCGCGCGTAGCGATCGGCCCGAACGGCCAGGGCGGGTTCGGCCTCGCCGTCGAGCTCGAGGTGAACCTCCCGGGCATCGACCCGCAGGTCGCGCGCGGCCTCGCCGACGCCGCCCACCAGGTCTGCCCGTACTCCAACGCGACGCGCGGCAACATCGACGTGACGGTGTCGGTCGTCGACGACTGATCCCGGGTCGTCCGGCGTAGCCTGACCCCATGCCGATCGCCCGCGCCGCCGCATCCGTCGCCCTCGAGGCGATCGAACTGCGCGTCCTGCACCTGCCGCTCGTGTCGCCGTTCACGACCTCGTTCGGCACCGAGACCGTCCGCGAGGTCATCGTCGTGCGGGCGCGGACGGCCGACGGCGACGGCTGGGGCGAGATCGTCACGCAGCAGGCGCCGCTGTACTCCAGCGAGTACACGCAGGGCGCGTGGGACGTCGCGCAGCGCTTCCTCGTGCCCGCATTGCTGGATGCCGGCACGCTCGCGCCGGAGCAGGTCGCCGGCATCCTGGAGCCGTTCGTCGGGCACCGCATGGTCAAAGCCGGCCTCGAGCTGGCGATCCTCGACGCCGCGCTGCGCGCGGAGGGGCGCCCCCTCGGCGAGTACCTCGGCGCGGTCGTCGACCGGGTGCCGAGCGGGGTATCGGTCGGCATCCAGCAGGACCCTGCCGCGCTCGTCGAGGCCGTCGGCGGGTACCTCCACGCCGGCTACGTGCGCATCAAGATCAAGATCAAGCCCGGCCGCGACGTCGCCGACACGGCGGCCGTCCGCGACGCGTTCGGCGCGATCCCGCTGCAGGTCGACGCGAACTCCGCCTACACGCTGGCGGATGCCGCCACCCTCGCCGAGCTCGACCGGTTCGACCTGCTGCTGATCGAGCAGCCGCTGCAGGAGGACGACATCGTCGACCACGCCACCCTCGCCGCGCGCCTGCGGACGCCCATCTGCCTCGACGAGTCGATCGTGTCCGCGAAGGCGGCCGCCGACGCGCTGGCGCTCGGCGCGGCATCCGTCATCAACATCAAGGCGGGCCGGGTCGGCGGCTACCTCGAGGCCGTCCGCATCCACGACCTGTGCCGCGAGGCCGGCGTCCCGGTCTGGTGCGGCGGGATGCTCGAGACGGGCATCGGCCGCGCCGCGAACGCCGCGCTGGCCGCCCTCCCCGGCTTCACCCTGCCGGGCGACGTGTCGGCATCCGACCGGTTCTACGCGCGCGACATCGTGACCGAGCCGATCCGGCTGGAGGACGGGCACGTCCGGGTGCCGACCGGTCACGGCCTCGGCGTCGAGATCGACCCGGTCGCCCTCGAGGACGCGACCGTCGCGCGGGCGGAACTGCGGCGGTGACCCAGTGCGGCTGTGGCCAACTCCTTCGATCCATCACTCGAGGCCGCCGCGGCGCCGGGTTTCGGCTGATGACGCACCGGTTCGAAGGAGTTGTGTACGGGCGCTCGCGCTGATCCTGTGCGTGACGGCGCCGCTGACCGGGTGCACCGCGGGCGCCGGGGGCACGTCGGCGACCGAGGCGGCCACCGCCCTCCCCGCCGGTGTGACGGTCGCCGTCACGCAGCTGCGCTCGGACGTCGCCGACCGGCAGGTCGAGGTGCAGGTGCACAACGGCTCCGATGAGGCGATCGAGATCGGGGCGGTGAGCCTCGACGATCCGCGGTTCGCGGCGCCCGCGACGCGGGTCGTCGACCGGACCTCCACCCTCGCCCCCGGGCGCACCGTGAACGTGCGCGTGCAGCTGGCCGGTGTCGTGTGCGACGCGACCGCGACGCCCGGCGCGACCGTCACCTTCGCGTACACGCAGGCAGGCCAGACCGGAACGGCCACTGCCGTGGCCGCCGAGGTGTTCCCGTTCCTCGATGCGCTCCACGGGCGTGAGTGCGTCGCGGCCCGCACCGCCGAGGTCGCCGACATCACGTGGAGCGCGTTCACGGCGTCGGATGCCGGGGCCCCGGCATCCCTCGAGTTGTCGATCGTGCCGCGGCCGGGCGCCGCGACGACGGTCGTGGTCGAGGACGTGCGCGAGACGAACCTGCTGACGTTCGACGGCGTGGCCGACGGCGCGCTGCCGCTGGGTGTGACGGTCGACGGCGCCGATCCGTCCGCCCGGTCGATCGCGCTGCCGCTGCGGTCCGCGCGCTGCGACCCGCACGCCGTGCAGGAGGACAAACGCGGCACCGTGTTCACCCTGGACGTCGTGGTCGACGGCGAACCGGGCCAGTTCACGCTCGCCGCCGACGCCGCGCTCCGCGGCCGGATCCTCACCTGGGTCGCCGACTGGTGCGGCTACGGGTGAGAGGCCGCCGCGTTTCGTCTCGTCGCTGCGCTCCTCGCTCAACGACCGGGGGCAGGCCCCACCGG
>JAEYAG010000011.1 GCA_023451265.1 Actinomycetes bacterium
GCGCAGCTGAGCGCTCGCGCCCCGCGAGACGGCACATCTGCGACGAGACGGGATGCCACGCGTTCCGTCTCGTCGCGGATTCCCCGTCTCGGCGATCGGGTGCCCGCGTAGGCTCGAGCTCATGACCGCGCCCGAGCCCCTTGCCTTCCCGACCGACCCGGCGGGCTGGACCGCCTTCGCGACCGAGCGGCCGACGGCGGCGGTTGCTGTCGTCGCCGACGTCGACGCCCGGCTGGTGGGCGGGACCGACCTCGACGCCGCCGCCCGGCTGGAGCTGTGGAACGACGCCGAGCTGGCGCTGCAGCAGGCCACGAACGAGTCCTACCTGCTCAGCGAGTCGCATCCGGATGCCGCGGTGCGCGCGATCGCCGAGGAGCAGGTCCAGCGGCTCGAGGCCCTCTCGGCATCGCGCCTGCTCGATCGTGATCTCTTCCAGGCGATGGCGGCCGCCGACGGCGCCGCAGCCCTCGACGACGAGCAGCGCCGGCTGCTCGCGAAGGTGCTGCAGGACTTCCGCCGCGGCGGCGTCGACCTTCCCGACGCGCAGCGCGAACGCGTGCGCGAGCTCACCGACCGAGACACCGAGCTGAGCCTGACGTTCTCCCGCAACATCCGCGATGGCCGCCGCGAGATCCGGGTGGCCCCCGAGGCGCTCGCGGGCTTGCCGCAGGACTTCCTCGACGCGCATCCGGCAGGCGACGACGGCCTCGTCGTGCTCACGACGGACTATCCCGACCTCATGCCGGTGCGCGAGTATGCCCGCGACCGGGCCACCCGCACCGCGATCGTCGCCGCCTACAACGACCTCGCCTGGCCCGAGAACGACGCCGTGCTGGCTGAGCTGCTCGCCGTGCGGGCGGAGCGGGCGGCCCTGCTCGGCTACGGCGACTGGGCCGACTACGAGACCGAGCCGCGCATGATCGGCGGAGGCGGAAAGAACGGCGGGCGCGCCATCGCCGAATTCCTCGACCGTCTCGACGAGGCCTCCGCCGACGCCGCGCAGCGAGAGTACGGCATCCTGCTCGCCCGTCTGCAGCAGGACGACCCGGACGCCACCGAGGTCACCATCGCCGACCTCTTCTATCTGCTGAGCACGCTGCGCGGCGAGCGCCACGACGTCGACGCGCAGCTCGTGCGCTCCTACTTCAGCTTCGACCGCGTGCTGCCGGGCCTGCTCGCCACCACCGGCCGCCTGCTCGATGTCGAGTACGTCCCGGTCGACGTCGCCACCTGGCACGCCGACGTCCACTCCTACGACGTCGTGCGCGCCGGCGAGCGCCTCGGCCGCATCCACCTCGACCTGCATCCCCGCGACGGCAAGTACACGCACGCCGCCTGCTTCGGCCTGGCGCCGGGCGTGACGGGGCGGGTGCTCCCCGAGGCGGTGCTGCTGTGCAACTTCGCGCGGGGGCTCATGACGCACGACGAGGTCGTGACGTTCTTCCACGAGTTCGGCCATCTCGTCCACGACATCCTCGGCGGCGCGCAGCGCTTCGCCCGCTTCACCGGCGTCGCGACGGAGTGGGACTTCGTCGAGGCGCCGAGCCAGCTGCTGGAGGAGTGGGCGTGGGATGCCGGTGTCCTCGCCGGCTTCACCGCGAACGCCGACGGCGAGCCGATCCCCGCCGACCTCGTCGAGCGGATGAAGGTCGCCGACGGCTTCGGTCGCGCCCTCGAGGTGCGCCGCCAGCTTGGCCACGCCCAGGTCTCGTATCACCTGCACGTCGACCGCCCCGCCGACCTGCAGGCGGCGACCGAGCACTGGTACGACGTGACGAGTCCGGTCACGCCCTTGCGCGGACGCCACCCCTACGCCGGGTTCGGTCACCTCACCGGTTACGGGGCTTGCTACTACACGTATCAGTGGTCGCTCGTGATCGCCCGCGACCTGCTGTCGGGCTTCGGCGGCGACCTCATGGACGCCGATGCCGCCGCCCGCTATCGCCGCGAGATCCTCGAGCCCGGCGGCAGCCGCGACGCCGCGGATCTGGTGCAGGCCTTCCTCGGCCGGCCCTACGGATTCGACGCCTACCGGGACTGGCTCGCCGGGCGCTGAGAACACGCTCCGGTTCCGGTATCCTTCCCCCTGTCGGCTGACCCGAGCCGGCGATCCCCCACCCGGCGTCGCCCCCGCGCCGCCCGCGCCGAAGCGGAGACCCCCGTGTCCCATGTGCCGTCCGAGTCCGACCAGCAGCCCACCCGTGACGGCAGCGCCGACACGTCGCCGTTCGACGAGCTGATGGTGGGGTCTCCCGCCGCCGCATCCGGCTCGTTCACGACGACGTTCCGCGGCTACGACAAGGCCGAGGTCGACGCCGCGATCGCCGAGCTCACCGCGGCCCGCAGCGGTCACTCCGAAGAGCTCGCGCAGCTGAAGGACAAGTACCGTCGCGCGGTCGCGACGATCAAGACCCACCTCGCCACGATCGACGATCTCGAAGCCCGGGTCGCCGCGGTCGAGGCCGACCTCGCCGTCGAGGCCGCCAAGGCCAGCAACGCCGAGGAGAAGGTCGCGACGCTCAGCGATGAGCTGGTGAACGCCGCCGACGAGTCCACGAAGGGCCGTGAGCGGTTCGAGGAGGTCCTCCGCGTCGCCGAGGAGCAGGCGAGCGTCATCATCAAGAATGCGAGCGTGCAGGCCGACCGGCTGCTGGAGGCCGCGCGCGAGGAGATCGCGACCCGGCGCGCGCAGGCGCAGACGGATGCCGACGTGCTGCTGTCGCAGGCGGAATCCGACGCGCAGCAGGCCCGGCTGCGCATCGAGACCGAGCTGACGGCGCACCAGGCGCAGCTCGAGCGCGAGCGCGCCCACGCCGACGAGAAGGTGGCGCAGGCCGAGCAGGAGGCCGCCGCCATCCGCACCGAGGCGGAGAAGGGCGCGGCGGCCCTGCGCTCCCTCGTTGCGCGCGAGACCGAGCAGGCCCGTGCCGAAGCGGAGGAGGCCGTGCGCGAGCAGCGGATGCGCGCGCTGGAGTTCGAGGAGTCGCTCACCCGCCGGCAGGACGACGCGCAGCAGGAGTTCCTCGTGCTGCACAACCAGGCCGTCGCGCACGCCGAGCGCATCACGCAGGACGCCAACGACCAGGTGGCCGCCTCGCTCGAGCACGCGCAGCGCATCACGGCGAAGGCCGACGACTTCGACAAGCTCATGCGCGCGCAGTCGCAGCAGCTCGAGGCGGATGCGAAGCTGCGTGCCCGCGAGATCCTCGACCGCGCCGGCACGAAGGCGCAGAAGATCATCGACACCGTCACCGCCCACTCGCAGTCGGTGCTGCGCGACGCCGAGGACCGCACGCGCCAGCTGCGCTGGCAGCAGCAGCAGCTGACGAGCTTCATGAGCGAGGTCAAGGAGCTGATCCGACCGGATGCCGCCGCCCCGGCATCCGCCGACGACGCCGCTCCCGCCGCGGACTGAACCTCACCCGCGTCGCCGCCCTCCGCCGACGACGCCGCTCCCGCCGCGGACTGAACCTCACCCGCGTCGCCGCCCTCCGCCGAGGGAACGGGTATTACCTCGGCGCGCAGTTGTACTCTCGCGAGGGCTCGCGGCCGGGGTCAGCGGGCGGAGGTCAGTCGGGCGAGCTCGGCGACGAAGGCGTCTACGTCGTCGGCGGTGGTGTCGAACGAGCACATCCAGCGGACCTCGTTCTTCGCGGCATCCCAGTCGTAGAACCGGAACGCCGTGCGCAGCTCGTCGGCGACGCCGTCGGGGAGCGTCGCGAACACCCCGTTGGACTGCGTCGGCTGGCTGAACCCGACGCCCGAGATCGACCCGTCGGCAAGGCCCGCCTCGACGCCCGCGCGCAGCCGCTGCGCCATCGCGTTGGAGTGCCGGGCGTTGCGCAGGTACAGGTCACCCTCCGGATGGGCTGAGGGCTCGAGCAGCGCGATGAGCTGCGCCGAGACGAACCGCATCTTCGAGCTCAGCTGCATGTTGAGCTTGCGCAGATACAACAGACCCTCGGATGCCGCAGGGTCGAGCACCACGACGGCTTCCGCGCCGAGCGCCCCGTTCTTGGTGCCGCCGAAGCTGAGGACGTCGACCCCGGCATCCGTCGTGAACGCGCGCAGCGGCAGATCGAGCGCGGCCGCGGCGTTGGAGATCCGCGCCCCGTCCAGGTGCAGCCGCATGCCGCGCGCGTGCGCGTGATCGGCCAGCGCCCGGATCTCGTCGGGCGTGTACAGCGTGCCGAGCTCGGTGGACTGCGTGATCGACACGACGAGCGGCTGCGCGCGGTGCTCGTCGCCCCAGCCCCACGCCTCGCGGTCGACGAGCTCGGGGGTGAGCTTGCCATCGTCGGTCGGCACGTTCAGGATCTTGATGCCCGCGACGCGCTCGGGAGCGCCGCCCTCGTCGACGTTGATGTGGGCGGTGGATGCCGCGATCACGGCGCCCCAGCGGGGGAGCATCGACTGCAGGCCGGTCACGTTGGCCCCGGTGCCGTTGAACACCGGGAACGCCTGCACGCCCTCGCCGAAATGCTGCGCGAAGACCTCCTGCAGGCGAGCGGTGTACACGTCTTCGCCGTAGGCGATCTGGTGCCCGTCGTTCGCGGCGGCGATCGCCGCGAGCACCTCGGGGTGGACGCCGGAGTAGTTGTCGCTCGCGAAGCCGCGGACAGCGGTGTCATGCAGGGTGGTCACGGCATCCAGCCTACTTTCCGCGTCGCGGGCGGGTGCCTCCGCGCCCTTGCCCGGCCGCCCCCCGTATCGGATGTCGGCGGTCTCCCGTACCCTCGCCGTATGTCCGAGCCACCGGCATCCGCTCGCACCGTCCCGCCGCACGGCATGCGCACGTTCGTGCACGTGCTCGTCAACACGGCCGTGGCGAACATCACCACGAGCTACCTGTGGTTCGCGCTGACGTTCTGGGTGTACCTGCAGACGCGGTCGGTGCTCGCGACCGGCATCATCGGCGGGGCGTACATGCTGCTGCTGGCCGTGTTCGGCATGGTCTTCGGCACCGTCGTGGACCGTCACCGCAAGCACCGGGTGATGGTGCTGTCGGCGCTCATCACGCTCGCCGCCTTCATCCTGGCCGCCGCGCTGTACCTCGTGCAGCCCGAGTCGGCACTGCTCGATCTCGGCGGACCGTGGTTCTGGCTGTTCTCCGGCATCATCCTCGCCGGCGCCGTCATCGAGAACCTGCGCAACATCGCCTTGTCGACGACGGTGACGCTGCTCGTTCCCACCGAGCGCCACGCCAACGCGAACGGCATGGTCGGCACCGTGCAGGGGCTGGCGTTCCTCGTGACGAGCGTCTTCTCCGGCCTGTCGATCGGATTGCTCGGCATGGGGTGGACGCTCGTCATCGCGGTGGCACTGACCGCCGTCGCGCTCCTGCATCTGCTGATGCTGCGGGTGCCGGAGGACGAACCCGAGCGCGACCCCGAGGCGAAGTTCATCGATGTGCGCGGTGCGGCGACGGCCATCCGTGCGGTGCCGGGGCTGTTCGCGCTCATCATCTTCTCCACGTTCAACAACCTCATCGGCGGCGTGTACATGGCGCTGATGGATCCGTACGGGCTGACCCTGTTCCCGGTCGAGTGGTGGGGCGTCGTCCTCGGGGTGACCTCGACGGGGTTCATCGCGGGCGGCGCGATCGTGGCTGCGAAGGGACTCGGGCGCAACCCCATCCGGACGCTCCTGATCACGGTCATGCTGATGGGGCTCGTCGGGGCGCTGTTCACGATCCGCGACTGGTGGTGGGTCTACGTCCTCGGGATCTGGATCTACATGGCGCTCGTCCCGGCGGTCGAGGCCGCCGAGCAGACGGTCATCCAACGCGTCGTCCCCTTCGAGAAGCAGGGCCGCGTGTTCGGGGCGGCGGCGGCGATCGAGGTGTCCGCGGCGCCCATCACCTCGTTCCTCATCGCGCCGATCGCGGAGTTCTGGATCATCCCCTACATGGAATCCGACGCGGGCGCCCGCACCTGGGGCTGGCTGCTCGGCGACGGCGTCGGCCGGGGGATCGCCCTCGTGTTCCTGTTCGCAGGCGTCATCATGATCGTGATCGGCGCCCTCGCGTTCGCGACCCGGTCGTACCGCATCCTCTCCGCCGAGTACGCCGTCGCGCCCGAGAGCTCCGAGGCGCCGGAAGAAGGTGGGGCGACGGGGCCGGAGTCCATCCCGCCGGCGTCGGCGGCCCAGGCGCGTGGCGGAGCGGCGGACCAGACCGGTCCGTAACCCCGCCTCGTCGGCGTGGCCTGGGCGGGTGCGGCGGTTTCCCGTGGGCGACGCAGCCACGACTGCCAGGCGAACGCGCGCGGTGCCTACGTCCCGAGGGTGATGATGCGGTCGTTGACGGCAGATGCCTCGGCATCCCACAGTCCGACGAAGGCGGCGGCGAGGGCGTCCTCGAGCCCCGCGAGAGTCCGCACGCGGAAGATGACGGATGCCGCGCGCAGCGCCGCGGCCGAGCCCCCGGCATCCGCGGTCTTGCCTCCGGCATCCGCGGCCTTCGCGAACCCCTGCGCCATCGCACGCGCCCAGGCTTCCTCGGCGGCTTTCACCGCGGCGTAGTTGGCGCCGCTGGCGAGCGGCCGCGCCACCGCGGTCGACGAGACGATCGCGGTGCGCGCGGCGGGCGCGGCGACGAGATCATCCCAGAACGCCCGCGTGACCAGCCGCAGGGCGGTGAGGCCGCCCTCGAGCGCGCGGTAGTCCGCCTCGCTCTGCCCCGCGATGCCACCGCCCCCGCGCCACCCGCCGACGAGGTGCAGGATGCCGTCGACGCGCAGGCCCTCTCGGTGCAGCTCGTCCGCAAGCGCCCGCACGGATTCCTCGTCGGCGAGGTCGCACACCGCGGCGCGCCCTCCCCGCGCGCGCAGCGGCGCGAGGCGATCCTCATCGCGCCCCACCGCGATA
>JAEYAG010000031.1 GCA_023451265.1 Actinomycetes bacterium
CAGGAACCATATGGCCGATGACGTGGCGCAGCGAAACCGGGGCCGGGCGCTCGGCATTGAGGATGTTGACCGGCGAGGAAATCGTGAACAGTTCCAGCGAGGCCCAGTTGTTGGGAATATCCGGCGCGATCACGCATTTCAGAGCGTAGCAGGCATAGGCCTTGGTGTAGATGATCGGGACATTGATGCCCCAGGGGCTGACAGCATCGCTGCCCGCAAAATCGACATTGACCGTATCGCCTGCTATCTCGACCTTAGCCGTGAGGCTGATCGGCTTGTCATAGCCATCGGTGACAAGCTCGTTCGACCATTGGCCCTTCGGCAATGCGCGGATCCGCTCCAGCGTCGCAGCACGGGTGCGCGCAAAGATGAATTCGCCCAGCGTGTCGAGCGATGTCAGGCCAATTTCCTGCATCATGTCGATGAGGCGGTTATGGCCAACATCGTTACAGGCGGCGAGCGAATAGAAATCACCGACAACCTGATTGGGCTCGCGCACATTGGCGCGCAGCATGCGCACCAGATCCTTGTTCACTGCGCCACGCTCGGCAAACTTCATGATCGGAATCTGGATGCCCTCTTCATAGACCGACTGGCCATCGGCGCCAAAGCCGCGACCACCAACATCGACCACATGCGCCGTACAGGCAAAGAAGCCGACCAGCGTGTCGCCGAGGAAGGACGGCGACACCATGGTGATGTCATGGAGATGGCCGGTGCCTTTCCATGGATCATTGGTGACATAGGTGTCGCCGGGATACATCTCGTCGCGCGGGATTTCGGCCATGAAATGCAGCACGGCCTCAGCCATGGTGTTCACATGTCCGGGCGTGCCGGTCACGGCCTGCGCCAGCATGCGCCCCTGCGGGTCAAACACACCGGCGGACAGGTCGCCTGCCTCGCGAACCGAGGTGGAGAAAGCCGTGCGCAGAAGGGTGAGCGCCTGTTCCTCGACAACCGAGATCAGACGGTTCCACATGACCTGCATGCGGATTTCCTGTGTCGCGTCGCTCATACTGCTGTTTCCTTGCGCAGGAGAAGAAGGGCGCCGTCATCCTGCATGACCACATCGAAGGGCGAGGTGACGACGGTGGAGGTTTCCCGTTCGACGATCACGGCTGGGCCGCTGACGCGCGCGCCGGATGCAAGCGTGTGGCGCTCGACGATGGCGGTCGTCAGATTGGCGGCCTGTGCGGGGTCGAAGACGGCGCGGGTAACCGGCGTTTCAACGGTCGAGCGACCGAAGGTCAGCGCATGGCGTTCCGGTGCGGGGCGCTCGTCCTGCGCCTTGACCGACCAGGTCACGATCTCGGTTTCGAGACCATCCAGCCCATCAATGGCGCGACCGAAGAAGCGGGCATAGTTTTGCTGGAAGCTGTCGCGGATCAGCTCGGCGTCTGCTTCGGTAAAGCTGCGGTCGGGCAGCGTTACCGGGATTTCCCAACCCTGGCCGACATAGCGCATGAAGGCGGTGATCTCGCGCAGCACCTTGCCGTTCGTGCCTGCGCGGACAAAGCCTTCCGCCGTTGTCTTCAGCTCGTCCAGCAGCGTGTTGACGCTGGCAGCCTTGAAGTCCGACATGCGCACGATCTTCGAGGCCAGCGCCTCATAGCCGAATGGCGCCTTGAGGAAACCGATGGCCGAGCCCACGCCAGCACCAGCTGGGATCAGGCACTGGTCGATGCCGAGCTTTTCGCACAGGCGCGCCGCATGCAGCGGGGCCGCACCGCCGAAGGCGATCATGATATTGTCGGAAATATTCTTGCCGTTTTCCACCGCGTGAACGCGGGCGGCATTGGCCATGTTCTCGTCCACCACTTCGCAGATGCCGAAGGCGGCAGGCTCGACGGCAATGTTTAGTTTGTCTCCCACATCGCGCGCCACGGCTTTGGCGGCGTTTTCCACCGATAGGCGAATTGCGCCACCGGCAAAATTATCCGGGTCGAGCTTGCCGAGCAGCAGATCGGCATCGGTGATGGCGGGGCGTTCGCCGCCGCGCTGATAGGAGGCCGGGCCGGGTTCGGAAGCGGCCGATTCCGGGCCGGTCTGGATGCGGCCCATGGCGTCTACCCATGCGATAGAGCCGCCGCCAGCGCCGATCTCGATCATCTCGATCACCGGAATGGAGATCGGCATGCCCGATCCCTTGCAGAAGCGATAGGTGCGGGCCACTTCGAATGTGCGGGCAGTCTTGGGAGCAAAATCTTCGATCAGGCATATCTTGGCGGTCGTGCCGCCCATGTCATAGCTCACCACTCTGTCGAGGCCAAAGCGCTGCGCCACATCGGCAGCAAAGATCGCACCGCCTGCCGGTCCTGATTCAACAAGACGCACCGGGAATTCGGATGCGGTCTCGACGGTGATCAGCCCGCCGCCGGAGTGGATGAGGAAGACCGGGCATTTCGCGCCCATCTCGGCCAGACGCACCTGCAAGCGGGAGAGATAATCGGCCATCTGCGGACGCACATAGGCATTGGCGCATACGGTGTTGAAGCGCTCGAACTCGCGCATCTGCGGCGAGACTTCAGAGGAAATGGAGACCGGCACCGAAACCTTGCGCGCGATGATATCGCGGGCGCGACGTTCATGATCCGGGTTCATGTAGGAGTGGATGAAACCAATGGCCACCGCGCCGAAACCGCCCGCTGCAATGGTGTCGGCAATGGCCTCCAGCGCCTCTTCGTCGAGGGCCAGCAGTTCCTGCCCCTGCGCGCCGATGCGCCCTTTGACTGCAAAGCGATCCTCACGCGGGATCAGCGGCTTCGGCAGGCGCAGATTGAGATCATATTGCTCGAAGCGGCTTTCGGTGCGCATCTCGATGACATCGCGAAAACCGTCTGTCGTCACAAAGGCCGTGCGCGCGCCGCGCCGTTCGATCAGAGCATTGGTGGCAAGCGTGGTGCCATGAATGACAATGTCGAGATCGGCGGGGCTAATGCCCGCATCGCGGGTCACAACGGCAATGCCGTCGAGGATCGCCTGTTCGGGCGCGCTGTAATTGGTCAGAACCTTCGTGGAATAGAGCGCGCCTTTGCATTCGAGCGCGATGTCGGTGAAGGTGCCGCCGATATCAGCGCCAAGGCGGATGGTCTGGCTCATACTGGTTCCTTTTTAGAGCGCATCCCGAAAAGTGCGAAAAGGCTTTCGGAAACGATGCGCGTTAAAATAAGCAGCTAAAGTGCCGATCTGATCCAATCAGACCGGCACTTTAGCAAGGGCTGCGGCGCGCATCTGGCTGAGCGTCTGGCGCGGTGTCAGCGCTTCGGGCGAAATGTCGAGATCCAGCACCGCGCCGCTGCGTGATGCGCGGGCGCGGGCGAAGGCGGCGGGGAAGTCTTCTGTCCGCTCAACACGCTCCGCATGAAAGCCATAGGCCTTGGCAAGCGCTACGAAATCGGGGTTGTCTATCGTGGTGCCGGAAACACGACCGGGATAGTTGCGCTCCTGATGGGCGCGGATCGTGCCATAGATACCGTTGTTGAGGATCAGCACGATGGGTTGCGCGCCAGCCTGTTTGGCGGTTGCCAGTTCCTGACAGTTCATCTGGAAATCACCATCACCGGCAAAGCAGACAACCGTGCGCTCCGGAAAGGCCACCTTCGCGGCGACAGCTGCTGGAAGACCGTAACCCATCGCGCCCGATTGCGGTGCGAGCAGGCGGCTCTTCTTGCCGAATTTGAAAAACTTGTTGGGCCAGACGGTGAAATTGCCTGCACCATTGGTAAGAATGGCGTCTTCGGGCAGCACATCGCGGACATGCTCCATGGCCACCACCATATCGACTGGCGAGGGCTGCGAAGGCGCCGAAAAACTCGCCTCGAAAGCGGCGCGGGCTTCCGCCCGCCACTTGCTCCAGTCGCCTTTGATTGGCTTCAAGGCCGTTGCGAAAGCATTGGGGCCAGCCTGAATGCCGAACGTGGGCTGGTAGATCTTGCCGATCTCCCGGTCGGAACCGTGGACATGGATGAGCTTTTGCGCCGGAACCGGCACGGAAAGCAGCGTATAACCATCTGTTGTCATTTCGCCGAAGCGGACATTGATCGCGAGGATCAGGTCGGCATCGCGGATCAGCGCCTTGACATGCGGCAGCATGCCGACGCCTGCCTCGCCAACGAAGGCGGGCGAGAAATTGTCGAACTGGTCCTGATAGCGGAAGGCAGCGACAACCGGAATGTCGGAGGCTTCAGCGAAGTTTTGCAGGGCGTCGCGTCCGGCCTCAGTCCAGTTGATGCCGCCCATCAGGATGACAGGCCGCTTTGCTGCGCCGAGCAAGGTCTGCACGTCGTCCAGAGCGTCGGCGGAAGGTGCGGCTTCGCTGATCTTTGCGGGGCCGGAAAGGGGGGCTGCATCTGTTGCCGAGGTCAGCATGTCTTCCGGCAAGGCGATGACCACCGGGCCGGGGCGTCCCGTGGTCGCCGTCGTCCAGGCGCGGGCCAGAATTTCGGGAGTACGGTCGATATCATCGATCTCGGTCGCCCATTTGGCCATGGTGCCGAAGACGGCGCGGTAATCGATTTCCTGAAAGGCTTCACGGCCCTTCATATCGGTTCCGACCTGTCCGACAAAGATCAGCATCGGCACGGAATCCTGCATGGCGGTGTGAATGCCGATGGAGGCGTTGGTAACGCCGGGGCCGCGTGTAACGAAGCAGAGGCCCGGTTCGCCGGTGAGCTTGCCCCAGGCTGCTGCCATGAAGGAAGCGCCGCCTTCGTTGCGGCAAAGCACAAAGTCGAGCGCGCCCTTGGTATCGTGCAGTGCGTCGAGCACGGCGAGATAGCTTTCTCCCGGCACGCCGAAAGATTTTCTGGCTCCCAAAGCGACGAGGCTTTCGACGAGAAGCTGGCCTCCGTTACGCATCCCTGATTCCTTCCTGTGCGCCGTATCGGCGATCACCTTGTGAATGATCATGCCAGCCGGAGCGTTTTCACGAAATCAAGATAATCCGGCAATTGGCAAGTTTTACTTGTCTATCGGTAGGGCTATGGCGTAGGCTTTTCGCGCGCGCATAGCTGTTC
>JAEYAG010000035.1 GCA_023451265.1 Actinomycetes bacterium
CAGGCACACCGGCGCGAACGGTCCGAGGTCCGCGACGCGCTCCGGCCAGGCGTGGTCCTCCGGGGTGACCAGCCGTGCTCCCGCCCGGCGTCCCGCGGCCATGCGCTCGGCGACGTCGCCGCGGCGCGGATGCCACCGGCTCCTCGCCTTGTCGAGCTCGCGGGGCTCGAGGCCGGCGGCGTGCACGACGTCGGCGCCGCCCGTGGACGCGACGGCGATCTCGAGCGCGCGCACGGGACCGCACGTCGCGATCAGCGCCCCGGCGACTCTGTCACCCGGTTCGACCAGGCACGACCAGATCGCGCGAGCGTAGGCCACGACGAGATCGTCGTCTTCGCTCAAGGGATCCGCGATGCCGGCGAGCTCGCTGCGCGCGCGCTCCGGCGTCGGTTCGGGCAGGTTCATCCCCGCACCCCCTTCTTCAGATACAGCGCCCGGCCGATGTCGGCGACTTCGAGGCGGTCACGGCCGGCGAGGTCGGCGACCGACCATGCGACGCGCAGCACGCGGTCGTAGCCGCGGAGGGTGAGCGACCCACGCTGCAGTGCGGCATCCAGCGGCCGGCGGATCGCCGGCTCGGGAGCCAGGGGTCCGTCGCGCAGCCACGCCCCGGAGACCTCCGCGTTCGTCCGCCACGGTGTGTCACGGAGGCGGTGGGCGGCGCGGTCACGGGCGGAGCGCACGCGTTCTCGCGCGGCGGCCGAGCCGGCGCCGCCACTGCGATCGCGCAGCCGCGCGACGGAGACGCGCTGCAGCGACAGTTCGATGTCGATGCGATCCAGCAGCGGACCGGACAGCTTGCCGAGATAGCGCCGGATCGCGAGCGACGGGCACGTGCACTCCGCGCCCGGCACACCGTAGTTGCCGCACGGGCAGGGGTTCGTGGCGAGCACGAGCTGGAACCGTGCCGGGAACGTGGCGCGGAACCCGGCGCGATGGATCTCGATGCTGCCCGACTCGAGGGGCTGACGCAGGGCGTCCAGCGCGCGCGCTCCGTACTCCCCCGCTTCGTCGAGGAACAGCACGCCGCCACTGGCGCGGGCGATCGCTCCGGGCCTGACGGCGCGGCTGCCCCCGCCGACGAGCGCCGCGACGCTCGCGCTGTGGTGCGGCGCCTCGAAGGGCGGGGTGCGCCGGAGCTCGTCCACCGGCATCCCCGACAGCGACCGCAGCGACGCGGCCTGAATGGCCGCGTCGTCGTCGAGATCGGGCAGGATGCCGGGAAGCCGTCGCGCCAGCATCGTCTTGCCGGCACCGGGCGGCCCGCTCATGAGGAGGTGGTGGCCGCCGGCGGCGGCGACGATCAGGGCGTCGACGGCGTCGGCCTGACCGATCACGTCAGCGAGGTCGAGGTCCGCCTCACCGGCCGGTTCGGCCGCGACGGGCGCCGGAACCGGCTCGAGGGCGACGTCGTCGACGTCGAGCCCGTGCCGGCGCGCGACGTCGCGCAGGCTCACGGCGCCGAAGACCTCGACACCCGGGACGAGCTCCGCCTCCGCGCGGTTGGCGTACGGCACGACGACGCGGCGCATGCCGGCGCGAGCCGCCGCCGCGACGGCGGGAAGCACGCCCGGCACCGGGCGCAACCGCCCATCCAGGCCCAGTTCGCCGATGTGGACGGTCTCCGCGAGCGAGGCGGCGTCGATGGCTCGCTCGGTCGCGAGCGACGCGATGGCGATCGCGACGTCGAGCCCCGTGCCCTGCTTTGGCAGGTTCGCCGGCGAGAGGTTCGCCGTGAGCCGCCGCCGCGGCAGGGGCAGGTCGCTGTTGGCGCACGCGTTGTGCACCCGCTGGTGGGCCTCTCCGACGGCCCGGTCGGCGAGGCCGATGATGCAGAAGGCGGGCGTCTGGTTCGACAGGTCGGCCTCGACCTCCACGAGGTCGCCCTGCAGTCCCGTGAGCACGACGCCCCACGTGCGGCCGACGGTCATCGCAGGTCCACGAGATGTTCGATCGCGGCCGACACCGGGTCTTCGCCGATGACGCCGATGACGTCCAGGCGCAGCCGGCGCCGAGCGGCGAGGTCGGGGTGGGCGGCGATCCACGCGCACGCCACCCGCCACAGCCGGTCACGCTTGCGGGCATCGACCGCCTCGAACGGATGCCCGAACCCGTCCGTGCGGCGTGTTTTGACCTCGACGACCACCAGGTCGCCGCCGCGGGCGGCGACGATGTCGAGCTCACCGGCACGACAGCGCCAGTTGCGGTCGAGCACCGTGAAACCGTTGTCGGCGAGGTAGCGCGCGGCGCGTTCCTCGCCTGCGCGTCCGCGCACGTCCTTGTCTGCCATGACGGCATGGTGCCGTGTCGCCGACCCGCGTGGGGGCGCCGATCACGGCATCCGTGGACAACTCCGCCGATCACCCGGTTGGGGAGAGGGCGATGAGCTCAGGAGTCGAGCGAGAGCTCCTCGGGCAGCTGGAAGTCGCGACGCTGCAGCTCCTCGACGTTGACGTCCTTGAAGGTCAGCACGCGCACCGACTTGACGAAGCGGTCGGCACGGTAGATGTCCCAGACCCAGACGTCGGTCATCGAGATCTCGAAGTAGAAATCGTGCTCCGTGTCGCGGCGCACGACGTTCACGTCGTTGGCCAGATAGAACCGGCGCTCGGTCTCGATGACGTAAGCGAACTGCGAGACGACGTCCCGGTACTCCTTGTACAGCGCCAGCTCGAGTTCGCGGTCGTAGTCGTCAAAGCCCTCGTCGTCCATGGTGCTCCCCATCCTATGCGGCGGGGGTGTGCCGCGTCGCCAGATCGCGGGCCGTGCACGGGCGGGGATACGGGTCAGAACAGCGTCGGTGCGTCGGCGATGGCCCACGACGCGCGATGGTGCGCGCTCAGTCCGTGCGACCGGATGGCGTCGCGGTGCTCCGCGCTCGCGTAGCCCTTGTTGCGCTCCCACCGGTACACCGGATGCTCGTCGTGCAACCTCGTCATGAGGTCATCGCGCGCGACCTTCGCCAGCACCGACGCCGCCGCGGCGGAGGCGCAGTCGCGGTCGGCCTTCACGATGGGCTGCACGCGCAGCCCGCCACGGCCGGCCGGGGTGATGTAGTCGTGGTTGCCGTCGAGGATCACGATCGCCTCTTCGGGGACGATGCCCTGTGCGCGCAGCTCGGCGATGGCGCGGAGCGCCGCAAGTCCCAGGGCGCGGATGATGCCGACGCGGTCGATCTCGCCCGCCGTGGCCCACCCCACCGACGAGGCCCACACCCAGCCCGCGGCGCGCTCCGCGACGGCGTGGCGGTGGTGCTCGGCGACGAGCTTGGAGTCGCGGAGGCCTTCGGGGATGCGGCGACGCGCACGGGCGGCGTCGATGACGGCGGCGCCGACGGCGACCGGACCGGCCAAGGCGCCGCGGCCGACCTCGTCGCAGGCGATGACGAGCGCGTGCTCGCGCAGCAGCCGTCGCTCGACAGTCAACCGCGGCACGGCGACGGTCATCGTCCCGAGGCGGGGGCGGGAACCCCCGAGAACACCTCGTGGTGTCCGTCGATCGTGCCGAACCGGTTCAGCGGCCAGGTGATGAGGAACGCGCGCCCGACGACGTTGTCGATCGGGACGAATCCGTGCGAGGGCTGGTCCATGTTGTACCGCGAGTCGCGGGAGTGGTCGCGGTTGTCGCCGAGCACCCACAGCGACCCGTCCGGGACGGTGACGTCGAACGGAACCACCTCCGGCGCGCTCTGGCCGGGCGCGAGATCGAGGTACGGCGTCTCGTCGATGGGCGTGCCGTTGACGGTGATCTGGCCGATCGCGTTGCAGCACACCACGTGATCGCCGGGCAGTCCGATGAGGCGCTTGATGAGGTGCTCGTCGCTGTCCGACGCCGTGATCCCCACGAGAGACAGCAGCCAGTCACCGGCCTGCACGAGCGGTGACTGGTCGGCGGGTGCGGGCGAGACCGGCAGCCAGCCGCCGGGATCGCGGAACACGACGACGTCGCCGCGCTCGTACCCGGTGAAGCGGGGCGTCAGCTCGTCGACGAGGATCCGGTCCTTCACCAGCAGCGTCTGCTCCATCGACCCCGACGGGATGTAGAACGAGCGCACGAGGAACGTCTTGATCACCAGCGACACCACGATGGCGATCACGACGATGACGAGGATGTCGCGCACGAGCGACCAGAAGCCGCGGCGACGGGAGACCGGCGGGACCAGGGGTGCGGCGTCGGTCGGGTGATCGGAGGTCATGCAGCGTCTTTCTCGTCGGCGCGCCCGTGGGTCGGTTGCCGCCCCTCAAGGGTCGCACATCCCGGCCGCGATCGACGTCGCGCCACGACCGCGATCCGCCCCCGAAACGACGGATGCCCCGGACCTGCGGTCCGGGGCATCGAAGAAGCGGAGCTCAGTGCTCGCGCTTCTCCTTGATCTTCGCCTTCTTGCCGCGGAGGTTCCGCAGGTAGTACAGCTTGGCGCGGCGCACGTCGCCGCGGGTGACGACCTCGATGTGGTCGATCACGGGGCTGTGCACCGGGAAGGTGCGCTCCACGCCCACCTGGAAGCTGATCTTGCGGACCGTGAAGGTCTCGCGCACACCGTCGCCGGAGCGACCGATGACGACGCCCTGGAAGACCTGGATGCGGGAGCGGTTGCCCTCGGTGATGTTGACGTGCACCTTGACGGTGTCACCGGGACCGAAAGCGGGGATGTCGCTGCGCAGCGATGCTGCGTCGACGGCGTCGAGGATCTGCATGATCTTCACTTCCTGCGACCGCCACAGGTCGACCGCGAGAGTTCTGGAAAGGATGGGTGCGTGCCCTCGGCATCCGTCGCCGGATCCGTGCTCCCCTGAGGCAGAGCCTGTTCAGGGCACAAGCATCCATTCTGCCATGGATGATGCACCCCACCAAAACGCGGGCGGCGTGTGGGCTCAGGCGGGCGGCGGCGTCTTCTCGCGGATGACGACGATCTCCTCGTCGACCACCCGCGGCGCCTCCGTGCGGGGTGCGGGCACGTACCCGACGCCGTCGGGCGTGCGCAGCAGGATCGGCGCCGGCTTCGCCTCGCGCCACAGCTGCGACAGCGACGTCCACATGGCGGCGATGCCGACCGCGATGGTCAGTGCGAACACCGGCCACCACCAGAGCCCGTCGAAGACGCCCAGCGCGATGACGAGGACGTGCCAGGCGCCGACGACACCCAGGTCGGTCCACGAGACCGCCCGCTCGGTGCGGACCGTGCCGCGGGCGCGGATCATCAGGGTGAGGATCACCTGCCAGACGAGCACGATCGGGGCGGAGACGATGACCCACAGCAGCGCCCACGGGTTGGCGCCGGAGACGATCCAGCCGATGAGCAGCCACAACGGCAGCAGGAACGCTGCCGGGATCAGCCACCGGAAGAACGCTTGACGCAACCACATGCCTCGATGCTACGCCGGTCAGCCACAATGGATGCTGACGAAAGGATCACGATGATCGAGCTGCGCACCCCCGCCGAGATCGAGGCGATGCGTCCCGCGGGACGGTTCGTCGCCGAGACCCTCGCCACGCTCCGTGCCGAGACGACCGTGGGCACCAACCTCTTGACGATCGACCGGCGCGCGCACGAGCTGATCCGGCAGGCGGGCGCCGAGTCGTGCTACATCGACTACCACCCCTCGTTCGGGGCGAGCCCGTTCGGCAAGGTCATCTGCACCTCGGTGAACGACGCGGTGCTGCACGGCCTGCCGCACGACTACGCGCTGCGCGACGGCGACCTGGTCTCGCTCGACTTCGCGGTCTCGGTCGACGGCTGGGTCGCGGACTCGGCGGTCTCGTTCGTCGTCGGCACGCCGCGCGACGAGGACCTCGCTCTCATCGACACGACCGAGCGTGCGCTGGATGCCGCGATCGCGGCCGCCGTGGTCGGCAACCGCATCGGCGACATCTCGCACGCGATCGCCGAGATCGCGCACGCCGACGGCTACGCCATCAACACCGACTTCGGCGGCCACGGCGTCGGGCGCGTCATGCACGGCGACCCGCACGTGCCCAACGACGGCAAGCCGGGCCGCGGATATCCGCTGCGCGCCGGCCTCGTGCTGGCCCTGGAGCCCTGGTTCCTGCAGACGACCGACGAACTGGTGACCGACCCCGACGGCTGGACCCTGCGCAGTGTGGACGGCTCGCGCGGAGCGCACTCCGAGCACACGATCGCCATCACCGACGACGGCCCGATCGTGCTCACCGACCGGTCGCACGTCGGCTGAGCCCGCGCGCGCCGCGGGGGTGCTGGGCAGTTCCCGAGGAGAATGCACGATTCCGAGGAGCGGATGCCGGGGATCGCTCCTCGGCATCCGTCATCTCATCGGTAACCTACGCGGTGGGTTCGGTGTCCGGCTCTGCCCAGACCAGGATCGGTTCGGTCGGCGGCAGCACGATGTCGGCGGGGCCGGTTCCGGTCAGCATCCGCTCGCTCCGTCGTCGCAGGGGTCCATCTTGCCGTAGGGCGTCCCACCCGCCGGAGCACTGTCCACGACGTCGGTCACGAGGGCCGTCCACGACACGATCGTTCCCGCAGGCAGCCCCTCGTCCGCCAGATCGCGCACCGCGACCTCTCTTTCGCCGATGAACTCCCCCGTCGCCGGGTCGATGATGATCTCCATCCGCGTGCCCCAGGCACCCTCCACCCGGCCGATCGCGACACCGGTCCGCCCGTCGAGCGTCGCCTGGCCGTCGACGAACTCGACCCCCGGGATCATCGCGGCGGCCCGGTACATCGCGGCACGCAGGTCGGCCGGCACGACGCCCGTTCGGAGACGGTCGGCCATGAAGACGAGAGCCTCGGTGTCGGGCGAGGGCCCCGCGCCGAGCGTGACGCGATAGATGTAGTTGAGCAGCAGGTACGGGTCGCGCGGCAGCGTGTCGAGGTCGTCGAAGCCCGCCCGCGCGGATCCACCGTAGAAGGCCCCGCCGGGCGCGCGCAGCAGATCACCGCTCTCGAACGAGTCGGACTCGCTCACCGCCCGCCGCCACGCATCCGCGATCTTCTCCGACTCGTCACCGAACGTCGCGTAGACCGACTGAGGTCCGCGCACCCACACCCAGTCGTCGGCCGGGTCGGCGGGGCGATACAGCGTGTCGTCGGAGAGGTACTGGTACGACGCGACGACGTCGTCGATTCCGCCGCTCGCCAGATGAACGCCGCGCGTGTTGACGCGCAGATATTGACCCGCTGAGAGCACCGGGTCGACACTCGTGATGGCCGCGGCGCTTGCTTCTTCCAGCACGGCCGCCGCCGCGGCATCCGCCCCGCCGCGCCAGCCGGCGAGTCCGACGACGTTCGCGAACACGAGAGTCGTGGCCAGGGCGGCCGCTCCCACCGTCGTGAGCGAGCCGATCGCGATCCGTCGTCCCCGTCGCCTCTTCGCCCGTGGCACCGCGTCCCGCGGACTCGACGCGTGCGACCCGGCGTGCTCCAGCAGTGCCGCGCGCCCGCGGTTCAGTGCCGCCTCAGGCACCGGCATGTCGTTACGCGCGCTGCGCAGCAGGTTCAGTTCGTCCATGTTCCGCCTCCAGAAGGTTCTCGTCGGTGCCGGCGGCGTGCCGCAGCAGCCGCCTGGCCCGGTTCAGGCGTGAGCGCACCGTTCCGATCGGCACGTCGAGCGCCGCTGCGATCCCCGCGTAGTCGAGGTCGCCCCAGGCGTACAGCAGGAGGGTGTCGCGGTCGGATGCCGACAGTCCTCGCAGCGCCGAAGCCAGGCGCCGGGTCAGTCGTGCGGCATCCAACCGCGCACCCGCCTGCTCGATCATGTCGGGCGCGAGGGAGGCCGCGACGTCCGCCACCATGCCCTTCCAGGCCCGCGCTTCCAGCCGCGAATGCTTGCGCATCAAGCGGGTGGCGATCCCCAGTAGCCAGGGGCGAGCGTTCTCGATCGCGAGGTCGTAGGCGGCCCGCTTCTCGAAGGCGACGAGGAAGGTCTCCGACATGATGTCCTCGGCCCGGTCATCCCCCATCCGCTGCGCGGCGTAGCGGTAGATCGCCGGCGCATGACGGTCGAAGAGGACCGCGAACGCTCCCGGCTCATCGCCGGAGCATCCGATCACCTCGTTGTCTGTGCTCACATCCGTATTGCACGATTCAGGCGGACGAGTTCACGGAATCTTCGGATTCAGTCGGGCAGCAGGTCAGGGCGGCGCTCGCGGGTGCGCTGCACCTGCTGGTCACGGCGCCACTGGGCGACCTTGCCGTGGTGCCCGCTGAGCAGGACGCCCGGCACGTCGTAGCCGCGCCACGACGCGGGTTTGGTGTACGACGGATACTCCAGCAGGCCGTCCTCGTGGGACTCCTCGACGAGGCTGTCCGGGTTGCCGACGACGCCCGGGACAAGGCGACCGATCGCCTCGATCATCGCCATCGCGGCGACTTCTCCCCCGTTGAGCACGTAGTCGCCGAGGCTCACCAGCCGCACCTCGCCGAGCGTCGCGGCGTAGCCGAACACGCGCTCGTCGATGCCCTCGTAGCGGCCGCACCCGAACACGAGGTGGGATGCCGCGGACAGCTCGCGCGCGGTCGCCTGAGTGAACGGTTCGCCGGCCGGCGACGGGAAGATGAAGGTCGGGCGGGCGTCCCCGGCATCCGCCGCGATCGCGTCGAGCGCCTCGCCCCACGGCTCCGGCTTCATCACCATGCCGGCGCCGCCGCCGTAGGGGGTGTCGTCGACGGTGCGATGACGGTCGTGCGTGTGCTCGCGCAGATCGTGCACGTGCACGTCGAGGATGCCGGCGCCGCGCGCCTTGCCGAGCAGCGACACCTCGAGGACGTCGAAGAACGCCGGGAAGATCGTGACGACGTCGATGCGCACGTCAGCGCTCGACGTCGGAGTCATCGGATGCCGGGGTCGCGTCGATCGCGTCCGCATCGGCATCCGTCTCGTCGTCGCCGGGAAGGTCCTCGAACAGGCCCGCCGGGGGCGTCACGATGACGCGTCCGGCCGCGATGTCGACCTGCGGCACGATCGCGGCCACGAACGGCACGAGGATTTCGCCGTCGGTGCCCGTCGGGCGGACCACGAGGAGATCCTGCGCGGGCAGGTGGTCGACGCGGATCACACGGCCCACGCTCGCGTCATCACGGATGACGTCGAGACCGACGAGCTGGTGGTCGTACCACGCGTCGTCTTCGGCGGGAGCCGATTCATCCTGGTCGATCCACAGGATCGCGCGGACGATGCTCTCCGCCGCGGTGCGATCCTCGACCTCGTCGAAGAAGACCACGGGGTGCGAGTTCATCCAGCGGAACTCGCGGACCGTCACCGTCTTGCCGTGCCACGGCGACGACTCCGGCACCTGCAGCGTGAAGACGGCTCCGGGGACGAATCGTCCGTCCGGGTCGTCGGTGTACAGCTCGAGCTTGAGGGCGCCCTTCAGGCCGTGGGCCTTGACGAGACGCCCGACGCGCAGCTGTGTGCGCGCCGGTCCTGCAGCGGCCATGTCAGTCGTCCGCGACGTCGACACGGACGCGCGCACCGTCGGCCAGAGCCGACACGAGGGTGCGCAGCGCCTTCGCCGTGCGCCCGCCGCGCCCGATCACCCGACCCCGGTCGTCGGGGTGCACACGCACCTCGAGCACGTCGCCGCGGGGCGACGAGGAGGAGCGGATGGTGACATCGTCCGGGTGATCGACGATCCCCTTGACGATGTGCTCGAGCGCGGCGGAGAGCAACGGACTTACTCGGCGTCGGTCTGCTCGGCCTCGGCGCCAGCCTCGACCTCGGCAGCCTCGTCGGCGGCGGGAGCAGGCTCTTCAGCCTTCTTCTCGGCCTTCGGCTTGATGACGGACTTCTTGGCGGAGTCCAGCTGGAACTCCTCCTTCGCGCCGGCGGTGCGCACGGTGGAGACCGCGTTCGCGTCGCCCTTGAACTTGCCCCAGTCGCCGGTCAGCTTCAGCAGCGCCGCGACCTGCTCGGTCGGCTGCGCGCCGACGGACAGCCAGTACTGCGCACGCTCCGAGTCGACCTCGATGAACGAGGGCTCCTCGGTGGGGTGGTACTTGCCGATCTCTTCGATGACACGACCGTCGCGCTTGGTGCGCGAGTCGGCGACGACGATGCGGTAGTAGGGCGCGCGGATCTTGCCGAGGCGCTTGAGACGGATCTTGACAGCCACAATTCTCCTGAGTGGTGTTGTGAGGTGATGAACGTCGCCTGGGCTGTGGGGTGCACACCCGGCGGAAGCTCTGCGGTGGGCCTTCTCGCCGGATAGAGGGTCGAGCGAGCGGTCCAGCGACCTATTTTGCCAGATCATGACGGATGCCGCGAACCAGCGCACCGCGTCGTGTCAGACTGTGCCCATGACGGTGCCGTTCGCGACATCCGCCCGCTCCTCCGTGGGCGTGGAGTGGGAGATCATGCTGGCCGACGGGCAGTCGGGCGACCTCGTGCCGCGCGCACCCGAGGTGCTGGCCACGCTCGAGGAGAAATCGGCGCTGGAACGCCACACGATCACCGGCGAGCTGCTGACCAACACGATCGAGGTCACGAGCGGGATCGGCGACACCGTCGCGGCGGTCGTCGATGACATCGCCGACGCGATCGCCGACGTGCGCAAGGTGACCGATCCGCTCGGCATCGAGCTGCTGTGCGCGGGCAGTCATCCGTTCGCGCAGTGGTACGACCAGCAGGTCACCGACAAGACGCGGTATCACAAGCTCATCGAGCGCACCCAGTGGTGGGGCCGCAACATGATGATCTGGGGCATCCACGTGCACGTCGGCGTCGACGACGTCGACAAGGTGTTCCCGATCATCGGGGCGCTGTCGGGGTATCTGCCGCATCTGCAGGCGCTGTCGGCCTCCAGCCCGTTCTGGGCGGGCGAGCGCACCGGCTACGCGTCCAACCGGGCGCTCGTGTTCCAGCAGCTGCCGACGGCGGGTCTGCCGTGGCCGCTGGAGGACTGGGCGCAGTACGAGGGATACCTCACCGACATGCAGCGCACCGGTGTCATGGAGGACGCCACCGAGGTGCGGTGGGACATCCGGCCCGCGCCGCGCTGGGGGACGATCGAGGTGCGCGCCTGCGACGGGATGTCGACCCTGCCCGAACTGGCCGCCGTCGCGGCGATGGTGCAGGTGCTCGTAGAGCATTTCTCCCGCGAGCTCGACGAGGGGCGCGAGCTGACGAGGCTCCAGCCGTGGTTCGTGCGCGAGAACAAGTGGCGGGCGGCGCGCTACGGCACCGATGCCCGGATCATCGTCGACCGCGACGGCACCCAGCGCCCGGTCGCCGAGCACCTGCGCGAGACGATCGAGGCCCTGCTGCCGGTCGCCGAGGAGCTGCACTGCGCGCGGGAGTTCGCCGGCGCCGGCCGCATCCTCGATGAGGGACCCAGCTCGAGCAGGCAGTTGCTCGTGGCGGACGCCGCGGACGGCGACCTCCACGCCGTCGTGCAGCATCTCATCCGCGAGTTCCGCGCCGGTCCCACCCTGCGCGAGCACCTCGCCGGCCTCGGCAGCTGACCGCGGCCCGGCGCGGGCCGCCGGCCGTCCGGCCCCGCGGTCGCGCCTGCCCGCGGGGGTCAGCCCTTGCCGAAGAGCTTCTGGATCTCGGCCAGATCGGCCTCGCTCGGCTGCGGCGTGCCACCGCCGAGGCCGAACCCCGAGCCGGTCGGCGCGTTCTGCGCCGCCGCCGCGAGACCCGCGTTCTCCGCCGCGCGCTTGGCCGGGTTGCCCGACCGCGAGCCGCCCTTGGACTTCTGCTTGTTGCCGCGCTTCGCGGACGCCCCGGGCTTGCCGCCGAGCGATCCCATGCCCGGGATCGAGGGAACACCGCCGCGCGCGACGGTCTTCATCATCTTCGCGGCCTGGTCGAACCGCTGCACCAGCTGGTTCACGTCCGTCACGGTCATGCCCGAGCCGCGCGCGATGCGCAGCCGGCGCGAGCCGTTCAGCACCTTGGGGTTGCGGCGCTCCCCCGGCGTCATCGACCGGATGATCGCCTCGGTGCGGTCGATCTCGCGATCGTCGAAGTTCTCCAGCTGCTGCTTCATCTGGCCCATGCCCGGGAGCATCCCGAGCATCTTCTTCATGGAGCCCATCTTCTTCATCTGCTGCAGCTGCTCGAGGAAGTCCTCGAGCGTGAACTGCTCGGTCGCGAGCTTCTCGGCGACCTTGCGCGCCTCTTCCTCGTCGAAGGCCTGCTGGGCCTGCTCGATGAGCGTGAGGATGTCACCGAGGTCGAGGATGCGGCTCGCCATGCGGTCGGGGTGGAACGCCTCGAGATCATCGAGGCCCTCCCCCGTCGACGCGAAGATGATAGGGCGCCCGGTGACGGATGCCACCGACAGCGCGGCGCCACCGCGCGCGTCGCCGTCGAGCTTGGAAAGCACGACGCCGGTGAAGTCGACCCCGTCCTGGAAGGCCTTGGCCGTGTTCACGGCATCCTGACCGATCATCGCGTCGATGACGAAGAGGACCTCATCGGGGTCGGTCGCCTTGCGGATGTCGGACGCCTGCTTCATGAGCTCGGCGTCGACGCCGAGTCGGCCGGCGGTGTCGATGATGACGACGTCGTGCTGCTTCTGCCGCGCGAACTCGACGCCGTCCTTGGCGACCTTGACGGGATTGCCGACCCCGTTGCCGGGCTCGGGGGCGTAGATGGCGGCGCCCGCCTGCTGCGCCACGACCTGCAGCTGGTTCACGGCGTTGGGGCGCTGCAGGTCACAGGCCACGAGCAGCGGAGTGTGGCCGTCCTTCTCGAGCTGCTTGGCGAGCTTGCCGGCGAAGGTCGTCTTTCCCGAGCCCTGCAGGCCCGCGAGCATGATGACGGTCTGGGCGGTCTTGGCGAACTGCAGCCGGCGCTGCTGGCCGCCGAGGATCGCGATGAGCTCCTCGTTGACGATCTGCACGACCTGCTGCGCCGGGTTCAGCGCCTTGTTGACCTCGTCGCCGAGTGCGCGCTCGCGCACCTTCGCGGTGAACTCCTTGACGACCGGCAGCGCCACGTCGGCATCCAGCAGCGCACGCCGGATCTCACGGACGGTGCCGTCGACGTCGGCGGGCGTGAGCTTGCCCTTGGTGCGGAGGTTGCGGAACGTCTCTGTCAGCCGGTCGCTGAGGGTGCCGAAAGTCGCCATGATGCCGCAAGTTTACGCGAGCGCGCGCAGGCCCCGGCATCAGGCGCGACGGCGGCGGTGTCAGGCGACGGATGCCGCGGCGAGAGCCTCGGCGAGGAGGTCGCCCAGCTCGCGGCGCGCGGGTCCGGCCGCAGCCCACGCCCACACGGCGGCGAGAAC
>JAEYAG010000136.1 GCA_023451265.1 Actinomycetes bacterium
AGGCCCGCGAGGCCGCCCGCGTCGGCCTGCAGAAGCTGCCCCGCAACGCGTCGCCCGTGCGCCTGCGTGGCCGCGACGCCATCGACGGTCGCCCCCGCGGCTACCTGTCGAAGTTCGGCATCTCGCGCGTCCGTTTCCGCGACATGGCGCACAAGGGCGAGCTGCCCGGTGTGACCAAGTCGAGCTGGTAAGCCCCTCGCAATCACAGTGAAGGCCCGGACCTCCTCTCGGAGGTCCGGGCCTTCGGCGTTCACAGCAGCCACACGAGTCCCAATCTGAGGGCGACACGCCGGGGAAGATGACGTGTAACGACCGGAAATCCGCGGATTTCCGCGGTTCGTGGGTATATTCGGGGGCGGTCCCACCGACCAACCCGGGTGCACCGCATCCGGTCCGATCTCACTGAAGGCGGCAGAAGCTGCCGTCTGGAGGACAACCCCATGGCTATCACCAAGACCGAACTCGTCGCCAGCATCGCCAGCGCCACCGGCGAGAGCCAGGCCACCGTCGGCCGCGTCGTCGACGGCCTGTTCTCGGCCGTCTCCGAGGCCGTCGCCAAGGGCGAGAAGGTCACGATCCCCGGCTTCCTCTCGTTCGAGCAGGTCGCCACGGCCGCTCGCACCGGCCGCAACCCGCAGACCGGCGAGGAGATCAAGATCGCCGCGGGCAAGCGCGTCAAGGTGACCGCCGGCTCGAAGCTCAAGGCTGCGGTCAAGTAACTCCGCCCGCAACGCCTCAGAAGGGGGATGCCGAGAGGCATCCCCCTTCTGCGTGTCCGGGGTCGCGCTGGTTCGCGGGCGCCGCAGCATCCACCCACGCCCCACGACGCCGAACACCCCACGGCGCGGGGGCGTCCGCGGCCCCGCGTAGGCTGGAAGGGTGTCCACCCGCAGCCTCCGCTACGGCGGTCCGGCGATCCTCGTCGTGGCCGCGCTCGCGGCGCTGGTCGCGGGTCTCGCCTATGGCGGCGGCGCGGCGCCCCTGCTGCTGCTCGACCCCGGACCCCTCGTCCGCTGGGGTCTTCCGGTGGCCACGCTCGCAGTCAACCTCTCGGCCGCCACCATGCTCGGGTCGCTCGTCCTGGCGCTGTTCGCGCTGCGCGCGGGTGAGCGCCCCTTCGACACGGCGCTGGATGCGGCATCCGTCGGCGCGGCGATCTTCACCGTCGCGAGCGGCACGACCGCGTTTCTCACCTTCGTGAGCGTCATCCCCACGACCCCCAACGCCGGCGCGGAGTTCGGCGGCCAGCTGGGCCGGTTCCTCGTCGACACCGAGCTCGGCCGCGCCTGGTCGCTCGTGACGATCGCCGGCGCGGCGCTCACGGTGCTGACCTTCGCCGTCCGCGGCTGGACGTCGACCCTCATCGTCGCGGTGCTGGCGGCGGCATCCCTCGTCCCGATCGCCACGCAGGGCCACTCCGGCGACGAGGCCGGCCACAACACCGCCGTCGTCTCCCTCGCACTGCACATCATCGCCGCGGCGGTGTGGCTCGGCGGCGTGCTGCTGCTGGTCGCGCTGCGCCCGCAGCTCGACCGCGTCGCGCTGTCGCACGTCCTGACGCGCTACTCCAGCATCGCCCTCGCCGCGTTCGTCGTCGTGGCACTGTCGGGCATCGCGCGCGCCGCGGTGGGCCTGCTGACCTGGGAGAACCTGCTCTCGCCGTACGGGGCGATCCTCGCCGTGAAGGTCGTCGCCCTCCTCGCGATCGGCGCGCTCGGCGCCCGCTACCGGCGCGGCCTCATCGGACGCATCGGCGCCGACGACGAGAAGGCGACGGATGCCGCGACCCGCCGTTTCTGGGGCCTCATCGCCCTCGAGCTCGCGTTCATGGGCATCGCCTCGGGCGCCGCGGTGGCGCTGTCGCGCACGCCGCCGCCGGTGGACACGACGATCGTCGATCAGACCCCCGCCATCATCCTCACCGGCTCCCCACTGCCGCCGGAGCTCACGATCACCGAGTGGCTCACCCGTTGGGACATCGACCTGCTGTGGGTGTTCGCTGTCGGGTTCGGGCTGTTCTTCTACCTCGCGGGTGTTTGGCGGCTGCACCGCCGCGGCGACCGCTGGCCGCTCTACCGCACGATCCTCTGGGTGTGCGGGCTGCTGCTGCTCCTGTGGGTGACGAGCGGCCCGGTCAACGCCTACCAGGACTACCTGTTCAGCATCCACATGGTCGGGCACATGCTGCTGTCCATGGCCATCCCGATGCTGCTCGTGTTCGGGGCGCCGGTGACCCTGGCATCCCGTGCCATCGCCAAACGCGACGACGGCACGCGCGGCGGCCGGGAGTGGATCCTGTGGGCCGTGCACACGCCGTTCGCCCGGGTCATCACCCACCCGCTGTTCGCGGCGGCGATGTTCATCGGGTCGCTGTGGGCGTTCTACTACACCGACCTGTTCCGCTGGACGCTGTACGACCACCTCGGCCACGAGTGGATGGTCGCGCACTTCCTCATCTCGGGATACCTGTTCGTGCAGTCGCTCGTCGGCATCGACCCGGTGCCGCTGCGCCTGCCCTACCCGTTCCGGCTGCTGACGCTCATCGGCGTCATGGCGATGCACGCGTTCTTCGGCATCGCGATCATGATGTCGACGGGGCTGTTCGTCGCGGAGTGGTTCGGATCCATGGGGCGCACATGGGGCGACCCGCCGCTCGTGGACCAGTACACCGGCGGCGGCATCGCGTGGTCGATCGGCGAGATCCCGACGCTCATCCTCGCGATCACCGTGGCGATCCAGTGGAGCCGGTCCGATGACCGCGCCCAGCGCCGCAGCGACCGACACGCCGACCGCACCGGCGACGCCGAGCTCGAGGAGTACAACGCGCGCCTCGCCGCGCTCGCCGAGCGCGACGCCCGCGCCACCCGCTGAGCGCCCGGCGCCGGGCGGATGCCGCGGGTCAGTCGGTGGGGGACACCGCGATGGACGCGGTGCCGTCGGGGAGCATCGTGATCGTCCCGGCGAGGACGAACGGGACGTCCTCGTCGACGTGGCGGATCGAGCCGTCGAAGATCGACTGGATGTCCACGACGACGTGCGCGACGGCCTCGGTGCGGCCGATCGCCCAGTTCGCGCCGTCGGGGGAGAGGGCGACGGTCGGCTGCTGCACGATCGACCACACCGGCGGCTCGACGATGCGGTTGCGCACCTCGAGTCCGAACGGGCAGCCGGTGGGCTTCAGCACCTGCTGCGTCGCGCAGTCGGTGAGGAACGACTCCACCTGCTCCTGCACGACCCGGGTGAACTCGGCCGTGGGCTCGGTCTGGATGTCGACCGGGATGTCCGCCTGGGGCGTGTCGGACAGGACCGCGACGCCGGGGCTCGCCGAGACGGCGGTGTCGACCGAGATCGAGTAGAGGCCGGGGGAGAAGACCAGCAGCGGCACCGGGTCCAGCGGATCGGCGTCGACGCCCTCAGCGGAGACCTGCCGCGTGTCGATGGCGAACCCGTTGACCGAGAACGCCGTCGCTCCGCGCAGCGTCAGGTCGACGATCGCGAGCGGGCTCTGCGCGAACCGCCACGTGGGGGCGAGGCCCACCCAGCCCGAGCGCTCCACCTGGAACGTCGTGGTGCCGGGGTGCCCGCCCGCGGTGTAGGTGACGGTGACGTAGACGAGGTCGCCGCGCTCCTCCTCGCCCACGGCGGCGACGTCCGTGAGGGGCGCGAGGGCGGCGCGGCGCAGCAGCGCCTCGCTCGCCGTGATGGGAAGGCCCGCGGCGTCGAGGTCGGCGGAGTCGATCGGCACGCCCGGGACGGCGAGGGCATCGGCGGCGCGGCCCTGGCCGAGCAGGTCGAGGTAGCGGGTGACGAAGGCCGACGGGCTGTACAGGTCCTGGTAGGCCACGGCCGTCGTGGCGCCGATCGCGCCGAGCAGCAGCACTCCCACGACGGCGAGGGCGGTGAGATCGAACGCCAGGCGCCCGCGCCGGCGACGCGGTCGGCGCGCCTCGGGAACGGGTTCTGCGGCAGGCGCGCGCGTCGCGGCATCCGCCCGCACCGGCACCGCCGCATCCACCCCGTCCACAGGCTCAGTCTAGGAAACGGATGCTGATAGCTAGCATGTTGCGGTGAGCATCCCCGACCTGTCACCCGAGCAGGAGGAGCTGTTCCGCCTCATCGAGGACACCCGCGAGCACGTGTTCGTGACGGGCCGCGCCGGTACCGGCAAGTCGACTTTGCTGCAGCACCTGGCCTGGAACACCGACAAGCAGATCGCGGTCTGCGCGCCGACGGGCGTGGCGGCGCTGAACGTCGAGGGGCAGACGATCCACTCGCTGTTCCGGCTGCCGATCGGGCTCATCGCCGACAGCGAGCTGGAGCAGTCCGAGCCCGCGCGGCGCATCATGAACGCGATCGACACCCTCGTCATCGACGAGATCTCGATGGTCAACGCCGACCTCATGGACGCGATCGACCGCTCGCTGCGGCAGGCGCGCCGCCGCCGGTCCGAGGCCTTCGGCGGCGTGCAGATCGTCATGTTCGGCGATCCGTACCAGCTGTCGCCGGTGCCGCCGCGCGGCGATGAGCTGCGCTACATCCGCGACCACTACCGCTCGTTCTGGTTCTTCGACGCGCAGGTGTGGGCAGGCCCGTCGACGGGGTCGGGGACCGGCGGCGGGGCGGGCGCAGGTGGCGGTGCGATCCGCTCCGACGGCCTGCTAGATCTCGGGCGCGTCGGCGCGCCGCTGCACATCCGTGAGCTGCGCGAGATCCATCGGCAGGCGGATGCCGGGTTCAAGGCGATGCTCAACGCGGTGCGCCACGGCGTGGTCACCGCCGAGATCGCCGGGCAGCTGAACGCCGCCGGCGCGCGTCCCGTGCCCGAGCCATCGGAGGGCGAGCCGCCCATCATCACGCTCGCGACGCGCAACGACATCGTCAACCGCATCAACCAGCGGCACCTCGAGGCCCTGCCCGGCCCGGTGCAGACCGCCCGCGCCGAGATCAGCGGCGACTTCGGGCGGGGCGAGGCCTATCCCGCCGACACCGACCTGCAGCTGAAGGTCGGCGCCCAGGTGATGTTCCTGCGCAACGACCTCGGCGGCGCGCGCGCCGACGGACCCCGCTGGGTCAACGGGTCGATCGGCACCGTCACCCGCATCGCGGGCGGCACGGTGCGCGTCGACCTCGACGGCGAGGACGTCGAGGTCGAGCCCACGGTGTGGGAGAAGTACCGGTACGCGTACGACCCGGCATCCCGGAAACTCACGCGCGACATCGTCGCGGAGTTCACGCAGTTCCCGTTGCGACTGGCGTGGGCGGTCACCATCCACAAGTCGCAGGGGAAGACCTACGACCGGGCGATCATCGACCTCGGGTCGGGCGCGTTCGCCCCCGGGCAGACCTACGTCGCGCTGTCGCGGCTGACCTCACTCGACGGGCTCTACCTGTCGCGGCCGCTGCGGCCGAGCGACATCCTCGTCGACGCGGACGTCCGCCGGTTCATGGCCGGCGTCCGCGCCGCCGGGTTCTGACGCGCCCGTGTTCTGACGCGCCGCCGGTCAGGCGGTGGCAGACGCGGGGGCGGATGCCGCGGCCTTCGCCGCGGCGAGGTCGACGAACAGGTCGGTGTTGAACTGGTACGCCACGAGCACCTCGTCGATCACGCGCTCGCGCTCGGCGGCATCCCACGGCACGGCGTCCAGCTGCTCGCGGTAGACGTCCTTGAACGCGGCGGGGTCGGCGATCTCGGCGAACAGGTAGAAGCCGATGCCGTTCGTCTCGAAGCCGAACTGGCGCGCCATGAGCTTGCCGATGAACTGGCCGCCGGAGAGGTCGCCGAGGTAGCGCGTGTAGTGGTGGGCGACGAAGCCGCCCGGCCAGTCGGCGCCGACCTCGTCGATGCGGGCGACGTAGCGCTCGGTGGTCGGCAGGGGCTCGATGCGCTCGCGCCAGTCGGCGCCGATGAGGAACTCGAGGTCGGCCTCGATCGCGGGCAGGCGCGTCAGCTTGTCGCTGATGAACGGCGCGGCGATCGGGTCGAGGCGCATATGCTCGGCCGCGCGCTCGAGCGCGTCGTAGATGAACCAGTGCTGCGCGACGAGGGCGACGTAATCGTCGCGGGTGCCCTTGCCGCGCATGAGGTCGGACATGAAGCCGGCGTGCTCGCTGCCGGAGTGGGCGTTGCGGGAGCGCTCGCGCAGGGCGGTGGAGAACGGGATCAGGTCGGTCACGTCCGTCAGTTTAGCTGAAACTAAGGCTCAACTAACCTGAAGGTTTCCGGTGATGACGCTCTGCGTCCGCCCGCGAGGATCTAAGCGAGCGGACGCGGGGTTCTACGCGTGCGGACGCGGGGTGACGCCCAGACGCGCGCACGCTTCGTCGTAGAGCGCCACGATCTCGCGGCGGACCTCGCGCCGCTCGGTGATCTCGCCCCCGGGCCACGGCACGCGGATGACGTCCTCGGCGCCGTCGGCGGTGATGATGCGCCACTGGCCGGCGGCACCGTCGAAGGCGACCATTTCGGAGGAGATGACATCCGGCAGCGGCGAGAAGGCCCGCGCGATGAGCAGGTTGTCGTCGGCGTGGTCGTCGTTCATGTGACCGAGCACGCCGGTCAGGGCGGCGTCGTCGAAGGTGTGCGGCATGGCATAACCCTAATGATCGGATCGGCGCGTCCGCGTGCCGCCGCGTTCGGAGCCGCCCGGGTTGTGATCTACGCTGAAGAGGAACATCGGGGGGTGAGAATGCGGCGTTTCCACCGCGGCCGGCGTGCCGTTGCCGTCGCCGGCGCGCTGGCGGTCGCCGCCCTGCTCGCCGCGTGCTCCGCGGAGCCCGCGAGCACCCTGACCCTGCCGGCGCAGGTCGAGGCGTCGCTGCCGGCCGAGACGCAGGCGCAGCTGCAGACGGCAGTCGAGCAGGCGGTGGCGGCATCCGGAGCCACCGGCGCGGTCGTCGGCGTGTGGGCGCCGTGGTCGGGCACGTGGCAGGCGGGGGTCGGCACATCGGCACCGGATGCCGGGGAGGTCACCGCCGCGACCACGTTCAAGGCCGGCGCGGTCACTCGGGCCATGACCTGCGACGTGCTGTACGGCCTGGCTCACGACGGCGTCGTGGCGCTGAACGACCCCGTTGGCGACTACGTGACGGGGATCGCGGGCGCCGAGACGACCACCCTCGAGCAGCTCTGCGACTCGACCAGCGGGCTCGCCTCGTACGCCCCGCTCATCGACAGCCGGATGCGCGCCGCGCCCGAGCGGTCGTGGAACCCGCGGGAGCTGCTCGCGTACGGCATCTCGCGCGGCGTGGCCACGACGCCCGGGACGACGTTCGCCGACTCCGACACGAGCTACGTGCTGCTGGGCCTCGCGCTCGAGCACGCGTCCGGGCGCAGCGCGGCACAGCTGTACGACACGTACGTCTTCGGCCCCGCGGGCATGACGGCGACCGCGTTGCCGACCACCGCTGATGTGGGGCTGAGCGGACTGTGGTCCGGCGATGCCGAGGACGGCAGCGTCGCGTGCGCGGCCCCCGTCGACGTCACGGCACTCTCGCCGACGGCGGGATACACGGCATCCGGCGTCATCAGCGACCTCGCCGACCTGGGCCGCTACGCGCAGGCGCTCGCCGTCGGGGCGCGCGACTACGACACCGACAAGCGCTTCGCGAACCCACTGCCGGTCAGCGCCGACGGCCCGTCGTGGTTCACCGCCGACGGCGGCGTCTACCAGGCCGGCAGCCTCGTCGGGCAGTACGGCTCGATCCTCGGATACCTCACGGCGGCGTTTGCCGACCGCAACACCGGGATGACGGTGGTCGTCGTGCTCAACAATTCCCGCGCCTCGGCGGACCTCGTGCGCAGCCTCGCGTGGGAGCTGGCCGCCATCGGCTCGAAGGCGCCGGCCGCCGCCGGGCAGACCGCGCCGGACGCGGGCCTGCCGTGGACGGCGGAGGAGATGGCGGCGCAGGTCGCCGCCACCGCCGTCTGCCCGCTGCCGGAGGCTCCGGCCGGGTGAACGCGGGCGCCCCCGTCGCGCCCGGGCACGCCGCGTCGCCCGCCACCGGCGCTGTGCTGCTGGTCGTCGCGGGTCTGGCGTGCCAGGAGGTCGGCGCGTCGATCGCGGTGCTGCTGTTCCCGGAGGTCGGCCCCCTCGGCATGGTGATGTTGCGGCTGGCGTTCTCGGCGGTGGTGCTGCTCGCGATCGCGCGGCCGCGCCTGCGCGGGCACGGCCGCGCCGCCTGGACTGCGGTGGTGTCGTTCGGGCTCGTGCTGGCGCTCATGAACGGACTCTTCTACCTCGCGCTGGAGCGGTTGCCGCTCGGAGTCACCGTCACGATCGAGGTGCTGGGGCCTCTCGTGCTGTCGATCATCGCGAGCCGCCGCGCCTCGGCGTGGCTGTGGGCGGGTCTCGCTTTCGCCGGGGTCGTCGCGCTCGGCGGCGGTGGGTGGGACCGGCTCGATCTGCTCGGCGTGCTGTTCGCGCTGGGCGCCGCGGCGAGCTGGGCGTTCTACATCCTGGCGTCGGCGCGCGTCGGCGCGGCGTTCCCGAAGCTCGACGGGCTGGCGCTGGCCATGACGGCGGGCGCGCTCGTCGCACTGCCGTTCGGCATCGCGGATGCCGGCGCCGCGCTCCTGCGGCCCGAGATCCTCGGGCTGGGGGCGGCGGTGGCCGTGCTCTCCTCCACGCTGCCGTACGCGTTCGAGCTCATCGCGTTACGGCGCCTGGCGGCATCCGCCTTCGCGATCCTCATGAGTCTCGCCCCGGCGACGGCGTCGCTCGCGGGCTTCGTGCTGCTGGGTCAGCAGCTGCACCTGCTGGAGCTTCTCGGCATCGCGCTCGTGATCGCGGCATCCATCGGCGCCGTACGCGCCGCCGGCCGCCACGCCCGCGAGGCCGTCGAGCCGGTGGGGTGAGGGGTGGGCGCTCGGGGCGCGGGGTCTCGGCGGCGGGCCGCCGGATGCCGGTGCGCGCTCGTCCGTCGTATGTTGCGGTTACCCGGGTCGGTGGTCGCGATTTGTGACGGACGAGGGATGCCGGGGGCGCGTCCGTCCGTCGCATATCGCGGTTATCCGGGCCTGTGATCGCGTTTTGCGACGGATGACCGATGAGGGCCGGCGGACGCCCGGCCCTGCCCTGTCGTCCGCGCGGCTGGTCGGACTAGACTGACTGGACTAAGGAGGGGCGTCATGGTCAACATCCACGAGGCGAAGACTCACTTCTCGCGGCTGGTCGAGCGCGCCGCAGAGGGTGAGACGATCGTGATCGCGAAAGCGGGTCGGCCGGTGGCGCGGCTTTCCGGCGTCGGCGCGCCCGAAGTTCCGACGAGGCTCGGATTCCTGGTCGGTGAGGCCGCCATCCCCGATGATTTCAACGAGTGGGCGGCGTCGGAGACTGCGGCCCTGTTCGAAGGCCACGAGTGACGCGGCTTCTCGACACGCACCTGCTGCTGTGGGCGGCTTACGCTCCCGAGAGGCTCAGTGAGACGGCGCGATCGGAGATCGAGGGCGCGTGGCGGGTGTGGTTCAGCGCCGCGAGCATCTGGGAGGTCGCGATCAAGGCTGCACTTGGACGCTCCAATTTTTCCGTCGACCCGCGAACGCTTCGGCGCGGGCTCCTCGACAACGGGTATGCAGAACTCGCGATATCCGCGGCGCACGGCGCCGCGACGATCGACCTCCCTCCGCTGCACCGAGACCCGTTCGACCGGATGCTGGTGGCGCAGAGTCGGATGGAGGGGATCATCCTGCTCACCAACGACCGGGCGGTCGCCGCGTATGGTCCGCCGGCGAAGCTCGTCTGACCGACGTCGCCGGCCCGCCCTACGCTGGTACCGACATAGACCTTGACGAACTCGACCGGCTGTGGGAGCGGCATCCGCGGAGCTCGACCGTCTCCTCTCGCAACGATTCGTCGACACCGAGCGGCTCGCCGAGAACATCCGGGCGCGTCGTGCTGTGGGGCAAGGGCTACGACGCCGACCAGCCCGCGTCACTCGAATGGCTGGACGGAGTAGACATCGGCTACTGGGGAGATCTCGACACGCACGGCTTCGGCATCCTGCACCGTGTCCGGACCTGGCTGCCGCAGACACGATCGGTGCTGATGGACCGCGAGACCCTTCTGGCGCACGAGGACCGCTGGGGCGTCGAGCCGGCGGCGCTGCCGAGCCTAGATGCCGCGGAGGCCGCGCTCTATGCGGATCTCGTGACCGACCGTTATGGCTCGCGGGTGCGGCTGGAGCAGGAGCGCATCGACTGGCCGTGGGCTCTCGAGCGCGTGGAGCGGTAGGGACAGCTTTGATATCATCGTGTCACTCCCGATATCAGATAGGGGTGCCGCGGTGGCAGCCATCACGATCCGTAATCTTCCCGACGAGGTGCATCGCGCGCTGAAGGCCAGGTCGGCGGCCAACGGCCGGAGCACGGAGGCTGAAGTGCGGGCCATTCTCGGACAGGCCGTGGCGGGCGACATCACCGAAGGCTTCGGGTCGCGGGTCGCTCGCGCCGCAGCCGACGCCGGGGGGTTCGATCTCGTGATCACGCGAGACCGCACCGCTCACGAGCCGATCGACTTCTCGTGATCGTCCTCGACACCAACGTCGTGTCGGAGTTGATGAAGTCGGCTCCCGACCCGATGGTCATCCGCTGGGTGGATGCCCAGGCGGACAGGGCGCTCTTTCTCACGACCTTCACGCTTGCGGAGATCCGATACGGTATCGCGGCGCTGCCGGACGGTCGTCGTCGTACCGGACTCTCCGTGGCGTTCGAAGACCGCATCCGCCCGCTCTTCGAAGACCGGATCCTCGACTTCGACGAGGCCGCCTCACACGCGTACGCGAAGGTTCGCGCGCGGATGCGCCCGGCCGGGCGTGCGATCGGCGACCTCGACGCGCTCATCGCGGCCATCGTCGTCGCGCACGGCGCCCGGCTCGCGACGCGGGATGTCCGGCCGTTCGCCGAGGCGGGCATCTCCGTCGTCGATCCCTGGCGATGAGAGGCGCCTATGGATGTGGGGTCGGCGCGGGTGTCGGCTACGCCGCGTCCGCCCGCAGCACCCGCACCCGTGTGAGCACCAGGCCGGCGACGGCCGCTCCGACGCCGCCGATTGCCATGTCGCCGATGGTGTCCTGATAGCCCACGAAGATCTCGTCGGAGATGAAGAGCCAGCCGGCCCACTCCACCATCTCCCATACCGCGCTGAGCGCGAGTCCGACCGCCACGGCGACGACGACGGTGCCCGCGGCCGTGGCGGTGGTCACGTTCGCTCCTCTCTGCGGATTCCATTCCATCCGGTCGGGCGCAGGGGCTGTAGAGGCTTGCGTCGCGCCCGGCTGCCGGATACGCGAGCGCGAGCGACGTCGCGTCTGCAGGTGGGGCCGGTGCCGATCATCGGTCGAAGTCGACCGATCGTGCGGTGCGCCGCGTGCGCGGGGGCGTCGCCTGATTGCATGCGAAGGCACCCGTCCGACGCGCCCAGGAAGCTGCCCGATGCTCATCACCACCGACGAACGCACCACGTCTCCCCGCCGGATGCGGACGCCACGGCAGCGGTGGGCGATGTTCGTGCAGCAGCGGCCGACGACGGCGCAGCTCGTCGTGTTCGTGGCGATCAACACCGGTGTGACCGTGTTGCAGCTGCTGCTCATGCCCGTGTTCAAGGCGGTCTTCGGAGCGACGGCCCTGGTGGACACCGGGTTCCAGGCGCTCGCCATCGGGGACTTCTTCGTCTTCGACTACTCGCCTGGCGCGCTGCCCGACGGTGGCGGAGGACTTGCGTACTTCCTCGCGGTGCAGCTGACCCTGGCGATCGCGCAGGTCATCAACTTCTTCGCGCAGCGCAACGTGACGTTCAAGTCGAACACCAACCCGTGGTGGGCGGCGCTCTGGTATGCGCTCGCCTACGTCATCATCACGTTCGGAGCGGCGGCGCTGCAGACGCTCTACAAGACCCCGATCTACGAGCTGCTCATCACGACGTGGGGAATGGGCGCCGCCGGCGAGGCCGCGGCCGACGTCATCACCATGCTCATCAACGCGCTCATCTCGTGCGCGGTGTTCTTCCCGATCTTCAAGCTGATCTTCCGGCGGACCCCGGACGGCGCCTGAGCTCCGCGTAGCAGGGCGGGGGTGGGGCTGGCGGGCGCGCGGCGGCATCCGGATCCGTTCCGAAAGCAGGCTGAATCGGCTCATTCCGGGCGCCGGAGGGTGCGGGAGCG
>JAEYAG010000213.1 GCA_023451265.1 Actinomycetes bacterium
GCTGTACCTCATGCGGCACATGCACACCGCCGACCTGGCCTTCCTCGAGGCCTTCGCCGACACGGCCGCCGGCGGCACGCGCGCCGTCAACGCGATCGCGGTGCTCTCCCGCGCCGACGAGGTGGGCGCCGGGCGCCTCGACGCCATGCTGTCGGCCCGCCGCATCGCCGAGCGCTACCGGACCGATCCGGCGCTGCGTCCCCTCGCGCTGACGGTCCTCCCTGTTGCGGGCCTGCTCGCCGAGACGGCGCGCACGCTCCGCGAGCGCGAGTTCGCCGCGATCCGCGCGGTCGCCGCCCTCGAGCGCCCGGTGCGGGAGGGTCTGCTGCTGTCGGTGGACCGGTTCGTCCGTGGCGGTGGTCTGGACGTGCCCGCCCCGCAGCGCCGCGCGCTCGTGGACCGATTCGGCATCTCCGGGCTGCGGCTCGCGAGCGCCCTCGTCCGCGGCGGCGTCCGCACGTCGCAGGAGCTGTCGGAGCGGATGCTGGAGCAGAGCGGACTGGAGGAGGTGCGGGCGCTCATCACCCGGTCGCTGCAGCCGCGCAGCGCCGCGTTCAAGGTCGGCGCGCTGCAGGCCGCACTCGACGAGCTCGTCCCCGCCTCCGGGCGCCCCGCGGCGCTCGCCGACGCCGTCGAGCGCCTGCAGTCCGCCGCGCACGCGCTGCACGACATTGAGCTGCTGGCGCGGTCCCGCACCGGGGGACTGGGGCTCGACGAAGCCGAGACCGCCGAGGCCGAGCGGCTCCTCGGGATCGACGGCGTCGGCGCCGCCGAACGGCTGGGACTGCCCGCCGGGGCGGGCGCACCGGCTCTCCGCTCCCGCGCGGAGCAGCTGCTCGTGCAGTGGCGCTCACGCTCCGAATCGCCCCTGCTGACCCGGCAGAGCGCGCGGGCGTGCGGGCAGATCGTGCGCGTCGTCGAGGGGGTGCTGTCAGAGATCCCCGCCGCCGACTGCGCCGCCGCTCGGTCCCCGGCGCACGTCGAACCCGCGGGCGGTCCACCGTAGCGCGGCCGGACAGGTACTGAGGAGCAGGGCCAGCGCCCCGAGCCCGAGCTGCGCCAGCAGGAGGGGGCGCAGCGGCGCGCCGTCGGTCCCCTCGGCGGCGAGCTCGACGCCGACGCCGAAGGCGAGGGCGATCGTCAGCAGCAGCAGCGTCGCCAGCATCCACCACCGTGCCCGCGGGCGCCGGCCGGTGAACGAGACCAAGACGAGGATCTGCAGCAGCACGACGGCCACGAGCACACTGAACACCGTCCAGTAGATGATGTCGGCCGCGCTGGTGAGCGTCGCGTCGGGCCGATCGGGATCGATCGCGCGCACCTTCTCGGTGAGAAGCTCCACCTGCTCGGCCCGCACGACGAAGGCGTAGACGATGCAGACGGCACCGACGGCGATCGCGAGGATCCAGAACAGCTGGGCGCAGCGCACCGAGAAGGGCGGCGGCACGTGCGCGAGCACGGGCGCGTGGTTGGCCGACTCCAGCGCCGGCCGCTCTGGTCGCGACCGCGTGGAGTTCGTCCGCAGCGGTGCCGGCTGCTCAATAGCCATCGTCGTCGAAGCTCTCCTCGATGGGGTCGGGTTCGGGCAGCAGCGCGTCGGAGGCCGTGAGCGGCTCGGGTTCCTCCACCGGTGCCGGGGCCTCGGCCACCTCCGCCGGAGCGGCATCCGCCGCGGCATCCGTCGTGTCGCTCGCGGTGACCGTCACGGCGGCCAGCGTCGTGGAGTCATCCACCACGGAGTTGTCCGTCGTGGAGGAGTCGTCGTTGTACGAGTCGGTCACCTGCTGCACGTCGAGATGGCTGTCGACGTACGCGTCGTCGCCGGCGGTGATCGTCGTCGACGAATCGGTGCTGCTGTCGTGGATGATGTGCCCACCCGCCGCCGCCGAGCCCTCGCCGCTGGCGACGATGGCCTCGTTGTCGAACAGCTGCATCACGTCGCCGCCTGCCCAGATGTTCTGGTTGACCGACTGATCCACCAGCGTGGAGTTGTTCGTGATGTAGGTGTGGTTGTCGGCCACCTGCTGCAGCTCGCGGATCACCCGCGGCGTCACCGGGTCGACGGCGGCCACTTGCGGAGCCGCGCGATGGATGACGGCGGGATCGTCGTAGACGATCGGCATGACCGCGCACACGTCCTGATACGACGCGTTGCCGAGACCGCGGACGTCCAGCGCCTGCTGCGGATCGGCGTCGAACTCCGCGGCGACCTCGGGATCGCGCAGCAGACTGAGAATGAAATCGATCAACGCATTCGCCATCGTCGACAGCACAGTGCTCATGAGTCCCCCTTGACTGCGTCATCCTCGTCACCCGAGGCTAGTTCGGCCCGCAACAGCCGACATCGGTGATGTGCCCCCTCGCCGCCGGAGGGGGGTAGGGGACGGCGGGTGGCGGTCATGACGACCCGTCCCGTCCCCGCCCCGGATCCAGTTCGTCGCGGAGCTTCGCGATGAGATCCGACCGTGAGGTGGCGTCGAGTCGGCGCCGGATCCGGGCGATGTGGTGCTCGGCGGTGCGCGGCGAGATGAACAGCGTCTGCCCGATCTCGACGTAGGTCTTGCCCTGCATCACGAGCCGGGCGACCTCGACCTCCCGTTCGCTCAGCGCGCCGGGCTCGACGCGGGGGGCGGATGCCGGGGTGGGCGCGTCGACGGAACTCTGACCGCGCGGGTGGAGGTCGCGCGCGCAGGCCAGCAGTTGCGAGGCGGCCGCGCGATCGGGAGTGCGCGCCGCGCCGTGGGCGGCGAGCCGGGCGCCGTCCCACGCCAGCCCGTCGTGCGCCAGGGTGTGCG
>JAEYAG010000080.1 GCA_023451265.1 Actinomycetes bacterium
AACGGACTCATCGAACTCGCCCGCCGCATCGCGCGCGGCTTCACCAACTACGACAACTACAGGCTCAGAATGCTCCTCATCGCCGGGGGCCTCGACCCCCTCACCCCCACCTGAAGTCAGAAGAGCCGGTTTGGCAAGACGAGTCTGAACCGCAGAACTCGTCCTTCTTCGACCAATAGTTGGTGACCGCCGGAGCGTCCACGTTCAACTACCTCTCTCCAATCGGCGCGCCTAGCCTCCTCATAGTCACCTGCTCAATCGGAGGGCAGCCGGTCGTCGCAATCACGGGACCTCAGCCCTGCCCCCTGCCTGCGCGTCCGAGCCAACTCGTGCATCGGGGCAACACACTTTGCCCCGCATGATCGCACGTTGGCGGTGCGACGTCGGCCGAAACCGGTACCTGACTCACTGGTCGGCGGTGATTCGCTCTTCGGCCTTGGGCGAGATCGTGTGCGGATACTTGTCCTTGAGGTACTCGAGGAAAAGGACTGTTCCGGCTTCCTGGCTATACCCGTTGCTATCGACGGTGGGCAGTTCAAGCAGCTCATCGACGTCGGTTGCGGTCAAGGCATCCGCGACCACTTCGAGACGCATCAATGCGATGTTGCTCTGGTCGTAGCTGCGCGTGAAGTCTGCTTCCCTCAACCACTTGTCCTTCAAGACCCGGCGTACTGAGGGTGACGAGAGATCGTCCGGCAACGTGAGGCTACTCAGCCAGCGCCCACCCTCAAACGCTCGGTAGAACCTGGTGGCCGAGTATGACCGTCTTTCGGCGGAGATGAGCTCCTCGATCTGCGCGATCAGTTCTTCACTCACATAGCGAGTGATGAGGTCGTACGCGAGGCTTGCGAGTGAGATGTAGTGAATGGCCAAGTTGGGTTCGAGCGGCGACGCGAGCGTGTGTGACTTCTCGTTCCGAAGGAACTGGATGGCCATGTTCAGATACTTCACGCCGTCAAAGAAGTCCTTCTCGGCGTCCGTCGCAGGCAGGTGCCCGAACAGTGCAGAGTAGTTCTCCGGCTTGAACGCGTCAGTGGCCTTCTCGCTCCCGGTCTTCTCGCGAAGCGCTTCACGCACGACCTTGTACGACTCCTCGACCGCGTGGAAGTAGTCCTCGGTCGCGAGGAAGCGACTGATGTGGGCATAGATGTCCTGATGGATCTCGATTTGGATCTTGTTTTCGGTGACGGTCGCTTCCGTGGTGAAGCTTGCCGCGACAGACGGCAGCGGGTCGGTCTTTGCATCGCTCAGACCGTCAGCGATGGCGCGAACTCGCTCGATGCTCTGGTCGTTGATCTCATAACTCAGCAGCCCGGTCACCCGCTTGGCTTCGATGTACTCGAGGAGCGCACGCAGCGAGGTCGCCACCTCCTCGTTTGAGCCACTCTTCCAAAGCGCGCGCAGCCGGTTCGCCTTCGAATCCCCGAACCCCGGAAATCGCTCGGCGTCGTAGACATCGATGCTCAAGTCGCGGAAGAAGTTGGCGAACGACGCGTTGGTGAAGTCCAGCACATAGCCGCCCGACATTCCCAGAACCGACTCAAGCAAGACCTTGTCCGCGACAGCGAGACTACTCATGGCCGGCCCTCCTCAAGTGGTCGTTGGCGTCGGTCTGCGACAGCTCTCGAGGCAAGGTTCCGTTAGCTGGCACTGTGCTCGTCCAGTCGGAGTGCGCTCACGAGGCGTTGGTGAACCGCAGTGAGCGCTTCCCGACCGCTCTCGCTCGGTCGAGCCTTGCTGTGCGTCACGAGCCAATTCGCGACTGCCACCTTGGATGGCACTCTCCAGCCTTTGTTCGTGATCCACTGCGAAAAAGTCTTCGCGGTCGAGGCCGCCTCATTCACCACGACGGATCTGAGCGACGAGAGGTCGGTCTCACTGAGCTCGGGGATGGATTCCCCCAACAGTGCAATCAAGGCGTCGCGATAGCAGTCGAGGTCGACCACGTTCTCGATCCCAGGAACCGCTAGCTCAACAATGAGGCTCGATGGAGTATCCAGGTCCTCGAGGGAGCGCGCCAGCTTCTTTCCTCCGTCGTCGCCATCGACGAGATACACGACCCGGGCGGCCTCCAGGTCTAAGGTCGGAAGCAGATCAGTCGGCGCCTCCGCCAGGCCAGCCGCCACCTGGTACGGCAGCTCGCTCAGGTCGAGTGCCTCGCGCATGAGGGTCGGGAGCAGGATCATCTCCGTTGCGCCCTCGGCGAGGACGACGTAGCGCGCTGGGGTGAACGCGGCCGCGGCCGCTCCCATCGCCATCATGAGTGGTGAGAATCCTGCCGCCCCCTGCCAGAAGCTGTTCATGACGTCGCTGATCTGGAAGTCGTCTTCGCGCGGCGCGACGACGCGGATCCCCGTCCCGAGATCCGGCGGCAGACATGCAGGGCTGTGCGTGGTGTAGATGACCTTCACCGCCTGCTCCTGAGCGACGAACATGTTGACGAGGTCGGCCTGGGCGTCGATGTGGAGGTGGTTCTCTGCTTCGTCAATAAGGAGGACCGGGGGTCGGTCTGAGCCTCGAACCTTCAGGAATGCAATAAGTGCGATGAACATCCGAAGGCCGGCGCTGCGCTCTGAGAAGACCGTGACGTTGTCGCCGTCTTCCATCAACTCGATGCGAAGCTCCGCCCCATCGACCTCAAAATGAACAGAGAGGCGGGACTGCTTCCACGCTTCCTCGAAGAGTGCGTCCATGCGCTTGTTCGCCTTGACGATTGCGCTGCGCCGCCGTGCGGTGTCGCCAGTCTGGATGAACTGGTGAAGCTCCGCGAGATTGAGCTCTGCCATGCCAGCGAGGTTCGCCAGCGCGCGTGGCGGGTTCGCGACCTGCTCGAAGTTGTACGCGGATTGAATCGAGCGATCCTCTTCGTCGAATAGCACGAACCGTGGCGCTCGGCGCCAGATGATGTCTCTTGCTTCGTCGCCGGGTTCCTCCCGCTCAGCCCAAGCAAGCAACGCGTCGAGCGCGTCGGCCGCTCGCAAGCCGCCTGGGCCGTCTGTGAGCGTCGCTCCCCGCAGCGAGCGGGCAGTCGAGAGCACATCGTCGATCAACGCAGTGCCAGGGAGTTCGACCGCGCCAGTTGCAGCATCCACGACAACCTGCAGCTCCGTTCGATAATCCCGCGCGGCATCGGAAGCCGGATCGGCGTAGACGGTGTCAGGATCCACGAGTTGGTCGAGGTTGGACTGAGCCAATGTAATGGCGAGCGCATCGAGTGCGTTCGAGAGAGGCGCGACCGACTTCACGGCGCGAGGCTTCAGATCGACGAAGAGGCTCCCTCCGGCTGCAGGCCTGGAGATGACGACGCGCTTCGGAGTCTCCTGGAGATCCAGGTGCACGAGCGCCGCCCTGTCTTCGTCGTCGAGCACGAAATCGAGGGCAGTGACCTGCGTGTCGTCGCCGACCTCACCCGCTCTGGATCGTTCCGGCATGGAGATATCTCCGCCGCGATCGACGAAGGCGAGCGCGTTGAGAAGGGTCGTCTTGCCCGCTTCGTTTGGCCCCACGATGGCGATGACCTTTGCGTCGAGATTCACTTTTGAATCGACGATGCGTCCATACCCTCTGACGCGGGCGGAGATGAGCCTCATCAGACGTTCCCAGAGCCGAGCCCGAAGACCCGCTCGTCAGCGCGGGGCGTCGTGTCGGATCCGCGTTCGGGAGTCGTAGTGGCGGGCGGGCAGCTCTTATCGAGGCGATCCAGGATCATCGCGAGGTCTTCGGCATCTTCCGCGCCGTACATCTGCATCGCCTGAAGCTCTTGGTCGCGGTCCACAGAGCCGAGCCTACTCAGGCGTTCAGACGCTTCGCGGTATCTGCGTGGCCTGGCATCGGAGACCGACAAAACGGCGCCGGCCCGGATGAGTCGCGGGACGTGAAGATGTTCCCCTGCGCCCGAACGCCGGCCATCGAGCGCGGGGATATGCAGCTGACTGAGGGACTTGAAACCGTTGCCTGCTCGACCGAATACCGGTCGACCGTCGTGCGTTGACGGAGCGTAGGGCAGGTCCCGACCTAGTTGGCGCCGCTGGCGCGCCGATCGCGGAGCCGCGCCGTCTTGGCCGGCCCCTGAAAGACCTCGTTGAGTACCTCGTCCATGAGCGCTAGTACATCCGCGACGTCCTCGATGTCAGGCAAGTCCGCGATATCGCCATGGGCCATGTCATTGCCAAGGTGGCGAATCTCGTGAGCGGCGTCCTTCGTGTCGTTTCGGATAATGCTCTTGCTCGCGAGGTCATCGATTTTATTCAGGGGGTTGCCCTTTGAGATGCCCTTCTCCTTTGCCGTCGCCTCCACGACTGTGCGCGCCATGAGAATCGCGGCCATGTTCGCGTTGATGCTGAACGAGGAGTGAGCTTCCCTCGCGGCGCGCGCGATATGGTCCGGCACGTCTGGGAAGTGGGGGGCGGCGCCGATTATAGGGAACCATTCGAACGCTTCGTCCTGAGTGTTGTTGAAGTAGGCCTTATAGTCGCCTCCCGACGTAGAGTACGAGTGCGCAAGAGCCAAGCTCGCGTGGCCACAGTTGTCGCACGTGGCGGCGGCTTGCAGAGCGTCTCTTAACTCGCCGGTTCGTCGGGACTTCAGGAGGGAAGCCCATTGCGGGGTCATGTGCGAGTTCTTCTCGCAGAAAGCACAGAGCGTAGCTGTCACACGCTCATCCTGACCCATACCGCCGACACAGCCATCGAGGTGCTCGCTGGCGGGTCCCCTCGCGGACGGATCCTTCGCGAAATGCTCGGCCGGCTCGCGGACTACCGGGATGCATCGGCCTGCGAAACTGGGGCGACGCACAGATCGACCCCGATTGGTCGGGGGCTATCGTCGGAGTGGTGACCAGAGTCGTTCTGATGTGCGGGCCAGCGGGTTCTGGCAAGTCGACCGTCGCCAGGCGGCTTGAAGCGGAGGGCTTGGTGCGCCTTTCATTCGATCAGGAAGCCTGGCGACGTGGGATTCAGACCATGCCCCTACCGAACGAGGTGCACGAAGAGATCGAGCAGGAACTCCGCGCTCGCCTCATCGCGCTCGTCGCGGCCGGCACAGACGTGGTGCTCGACTACTCGTTCTGGTCCAAGCGCGCCCGCCTCGCGTATCGGGAGTTGCTGCGCCCGCTTGGTGTGGTGCCGGAGACGATCTATCTAGCGACGCCGCGATCAGTCGCATTGGAACGGATGGGCGCACGCAGCCACGAGCACGCTGACGACTACGCGCTTCCCTACAACGTCGCTGCGGAGTACTTCGACCACTTCGAGCCCCCGACCGCCGACGAAGGTCCCTTGACGGTCCTCGGTGCGGCGCCGACGCAGTGAGGGGTCGGCCTACGCGCCGTTCGCCTCCCCAAGCCATCGATCGACGGCTGCGAGCTCGCTGCGGATCTTGTGTCGCTCTTCCGGGGTGAAGCGTCTGACTTGCATTGCCAGGACCGCATCAGCTGCGGTCGGACTCAGTCCGAATGCTCCCTGTACGGCATTTCGCAGCTCGCCGGCGTCGCCCTCGATAGTGGAGCAGATCGCAACGAGTTCTCCGAGGCGATCCAGGACCTCGAGGTACGCCGCAAGGATCTCGCGACGATCCAGCGCATTTCGTCGGTCGTCATCCACGTCGCCACCATACCGACGGGAGTGCGATCTCTACCTGCCGAACATCCCGTCGTGGACGGTGCGGAAGCCGGTCGATCTGAGGGCGAGGGTTGAGTCTGCGCACACGCCGACCATCCATGATCCACTTCGGCGCGTAAGGCCCGCTCGCAGCGAATCTCAGCTGGCGTCCCTCAAATGAGCGCGATGCGCGAGAACATGCACGGACGCGACCAGCGAGCTGACGCCAGCCGAAAAGGATGCAATGCACGCAGGCACTTTCTGTGTAAGTCGTGTTGATTTCGACATATCAGGCGTACCCTAGCCCCATGCGCGGAGGTCTGGAGCGTTGGAAGCGGGGCGTCGGCTCGCAGGGTGTGCGGCAGGCGATGGCTTACGCGTTCCAGGGCTCTTGCGATTCGCACGTCCGCGCTCCGACCGGCGTCGACGCGCTCGCCGCTTACGGCGGCGCCGGCGCAGCTGGCGTCCTGAGGTACACGGTTAAGGATGCCGAGATCTCGGTCGACCGGCTCGATGAGCCGGCGCTGCGCAGATGGGTCGATGGGTGCGACCCGTCGACGGGGGAGCGTCGCGGACGTGACCTGATGTCGCCGGACGCGGACCTCATCTTGGATGGGACGATCAACGCGCCGAAGTCGTACAGCATCGCGGCACTCCTCAACCCGGAGCTCGCGGCGGAGTTCGAGGCGCTCCAGGACCGGCTACGCGACCGCATCATCTTGATGTGGCAGCGCGAGCTGAACGCACGCCGCGGCGCTGGCGGGCGGATCCGCGAAGACCTGCGCCAGGTCGAGGTGGTCGAGCTCCGCCACCGCCGCTCCCGCGCGCTGGACCCACACATCCACCGTCACCTCTGGCTGAACGTCAAGGTCCAGGGTTTGGACGGGAAGTGGTCGAACATCGACTCCCGTGTGGCGATGAAGATGCACACGCTCATCAACGCCGAAGGTGAGCTCGCAGCGCGGACCGACCCCCGATGGATCGCAGCGCTCGCCCGCCACGGGCTCACCGTCAGCGCCGACGGCGAGATCGAGCAGCTCGCGCACGCGGTCCGGCCGTTGTCCCGGCGGTCGAATCAGATCGAAGCCAACCGTGCCGTCCTGCTCGCCGCCTGGCGGCAGCAGAACCCGGGCGCGGAACCCGGCCCGGACGAGCTGCGGCGAATCGATCGGCTGGCCTGGGCGCGGTCGCGTCCGAACAAACCCAGCGAGGTCGAAGAGCACGACTGGGAGGCCATGATCGCCGACGAGCTCACACAGATCGACCCGCACCTTGCCGCGGCGCGCCCTCCCGTCGACCTGCCCCCGGCGCTGGTCGAGGAACTGAAGCTGGACCTTCTGGGTGCCCGCGCGATCGTCGAGGCGGACGAACGGTCGGCCAGCTCGAGTGGCCGGTTCAGCATGTTCGACATCCGCGCCGGCGCGACCCGGGCGATCGCGACGGCTGGTGTCGTCGCGGACCGGAGCGCCCTGCAGTCGACGATCGACGAGGTCACCCGACGAGCACTCGCCCTCACCGATGACCTCTTGCCCGTCGAAGGCGATCGACCCGCGCACGTGAAGGGATTCATGGCTTCGGCCACGGCGGCGCTGAAGATGGCTCTGGGCACCGAGTTCGACCGGCTCGCGACCCCCGGCGTCGCAGCCGGTGCGCCCGAGGTTGCCGCCGCGGCGGCAGAGGTGCTCGAGGGGAGCGTGGTCCTTGACGATCGCCAAGTCGCCGCGGCTGCCGCGATCGCGGGGACCGACCGCCTCGTGTCGGTGACAGGGCCGGCCGGTGCGGGGAAGACGACCATGCTCCGCGTCGCGCGCCGGGTCCTAAACGCGCAGAGACGCCGGATGCTGGTGGTCGCACCGACGAAGAAAGCTGCCTCTGTCGCGGGCCGCGAGATCGGCGCCGCCGCATCGAGCCTGCACGCCCTCCTCTCCGATCACGGATGGCGGTGGGCGCGCGACGCCGCCGGCGCGGAACAGTGGTCCCGCCTGCAACCGGGACAACCCGACCCTGCCACCGGCCGCCTCTACCCTGGCCCGCGCCGGTTTCCGGTGGCGGTCGGGGACCGGATCGTGGTGGATGAAGCGGGCATGGTCGACCTGCGAACCGCGCACGCCCTCGCCGTGCTCGCCCAGGACACGGGAGCGGGGATCGCGATGGTCGGAGACCACCTCCAGGCCCGACCGGTCGGACACTCCGGCGCGATGGCCTCGCTCACCCGCCGCGCCACCGCCGTCGTCGAACTCGCCGCCGTCCACCGCTTCGACAACCCCGGCTACGCCCAGCTGACCCTCCGCATGCGCAACCCCCACTCACGGGAAGCTGCGCTGGCCGTCGCGGCGGAACTCGACAGTCGGGGGCTCATCCGATCGGTTGTGGACCAGACCGCCGTCCGGGACGCCATGGTCGACGCGTACCTCACCCGAACGACGGCGCACCGTCGGGTGGCTCTCGTGACCAGCACCAACGAAGAGGCCGACGCGATCAACGAAGCCATCCAACAACGACGGCTGGATGCCGGCGAACTCAACCTCGCCCGCATCGCGATCGGACAAGGGGAGCAGCGGATCCTGGAGGGCGATGTCGTCCAGACCCGCCGCAACGATAGGGACACCGGCGTAGAGAACCGCGCCCTCTGGACGGTCCGCCGCATCAGCGCCGACCACCTCGACCTGGCCAGTATCAGCGACAGCGCCGACATCCGTCATGTCTCCCTCGAATACGCCGCGGACCACGTCCACCTCGCCTACGCGTCCACCGTGCACGGCATCCAAGGGGAGACCACCGTAGAGTCCATCGTCGGCCCCGGCGTCGACGCGGCCGGACTATATGTGGGGATGACCCGAGGCCGCACACGGAACGAAGCGATCGTCATCGCCCGCCGCGGCGCGGCGGCACGTGAGCAGATCGCAGACAGCATGCTCCGCGGCATCCCGGAAGACAGTGTCGGCGACTCCGTCCGGGCCGCACGAGCGGAACTCTCCCGTGCGGCGCGCGCGAACCCCGAGAATGGTGACCCGTCGCGGCGCAGCACCCGCGAGGAAACGCCGCCGCACGGCGCGCAGCTGATGAGGCATGCGCATTCGTGGCTGAAGCACGCGCGCGCGGAACTGCTCGAGATGGACGCCCGCATCGCGAGCGGCGCCGCTCACGGTCACGGGCGTCCCGGCGCAGCCGTCGAGAACAGTGCCGAACGAGATCGTCTCGCAGCGCAATACGCATCCGTATCCGAGGCGTTCGCCGGAAAGATCGCGGCAACGGCCGCGGGAACCTCCCGTGCAGCTGGAAACTCGCCGTCGGTGGCCGGGCTGCGGGAACGCCCAGGTGCTGGCCTCTCGCGGTAGCGTCACCGCGGATCACCGGTGCGAGGGTCGCGGCCGCTCTCCCACCGCCGGCGTTGCACCTCCACCGTGACCACCCCGCCGTCGGGCGCCCGCATGGGCGCGTGGAAGTCCGGCGTCTCGAGCTGTGTCGCGCAGAAGCAGACGGCGTCGCGCTCGGTCTCGCACCATGCCACCGTTCGACGATCCTCACGGTCCAGCGCCCACCGCTGTATCCGGTACATCAGGTGAGTCTCGTGAGTGTGCGCGTGGACAGCCGCGACGTACGCGATCAGAAACCGCGGCCGGAACACATCGTCGAGGACCAGCCAGCTCCGCCGAGCGACACGAATCGATCTCAACCCGCACCTCCGCTCTCCGAACGACCCTAGATAACATAGAACAGATGTTCTATTACTTGTAGTCATGAGAGCGGCGCTGGGCGAATATGAGGCGACGGTGTGGATGGTCGACGATGCACCGTCACGAATGTTCTTCGCTGGCCGACGGTGGCGCGTCACCGATACGCCGACAAGGCTTCGCGCGTCGGTCTGGGAAATGCGCGAGACCGGTCGTCCGATGTACGGATGGCGATTCCAAGCAACAGATGACACAGGAGAAGCCGTGGTCTTCGACGTCTACGCGTCCGCAGACGGGTGGCACGTGCGCGGCGCGTATGTCTGAACACTGATCCGACCGGGCTGGGGGATCGTCCGTGGCTCGGACGGAAAGAGCTGGTCCACAGGCCTGATCCGGAAACAGCCGAACTATCCAGACACCGGAAGCAGACACGAAACAACGCTGACCCATCCGCGCTCGACGATGTCTATATCACTGCACCCCATCGGGGTTGAAGACGCCGTCGAAGAGAACGCGGATGCCCTTCGCGTGCGCGGCCTCGATGAGGTGGAGCAGGTAGGCCTCGTCGCCCAGTCGCGGGTCGACCGTGAAGTAGTCCTCGGTGTCGTATCCATGGGTGGTGGAGGTGAAGACCGGTCCGAGCTGAAGGCCGTTGAGTCCGAGCGAGACGACGTGATCGAGCCACGCCTCGATGCGGCGCAGGCGATGGGCCACGGGCTGCGCCGCAACGGGGTGCTCTGGTTCGCCCAGGTGTTGCGGGCGTTCGGGGCGGATTGGCGCGCCGACGAAGCCGAGGGGGTAGATCTGCCAGAACATGGCCTGGGTGACCCAGTCGGGTTCGCGGTGATGCACGGTGTCGACGCTACCCGGGCCGCTGGACGCCATGAGGCAATGTGCTTAGGCTCAACGCAACCCCGACACCGAGGGGTTCCGACACGAATCTCGATGAGGAGGATCCTGTGTTGATTATTGAAGCGCTTCACTCTCGCATGCTCGCAGTGACGTGCGTTCTCGGGCTATCGATCTTCGCCTCCGCCGCGTCCTGCGCGGCGGAGGAACACGTATCACCCCCGGTGGCGTCGACCTGGAGTTCTGAGGATGGCGCATTCGCCCTCACGGAGCGTCCTCACCTCGCGCTCTCGCCTGAGTTCGGTGCCGACGCGGCGGTGGCCATCAATGTCGACCCGGCTGCGACATATCAGGAGATCTTCGGTCAAGGGCAGTCGTTCGAGAGCAGCAGCGTCGCGAACATCGCTGCGTTGAGCTCCGCTAAGCGTGAAGAGGTTCTGCAGGCGCTGTTCGATCCCGAGTTCGGAAACGGCTATAACCTCATTCGGCTGTCGCTGGGCTGCGCGGACTTCTGCTCCGTCGACTTCTACACGTACGACGACGTGCCGGCGGGCGAGACGGACGAGTCTCTCAGCCGGTTCTCGATCCAGCAGGACATCGACACCGGCATCATCGCCGTCGCCCAGCGGGCGAAGGAGATCAATCCAGGTGTGCGGTTCTACCTCTCTATGTGGTCGGCGCCCGCGTGGATGAAGACCAACGGCAGTCTCATCAACGGCGGCAGTGTCAAACCGGAGTATTACGGCGTGCTGGCCCGCTACCAGCGGATGGCGATCGAGGCATATGAGGCGCAGGGCATTCCGATCACGGCGTTGACGCCGCAGAACGAGCCGCGCGTCGTGACCGACTATCCGACGGGTGAGTGGTCGGGTGAGCAGATGCGCGACTATCTCAAGACAAGCCTCGGCCCCGAGCTGGATGCGGCGGGACTGTCCACCGAGATCTGGATCGGAGACGACAATCCGCCGCGACTTCGCGATTTCGTGCCCGCAGTGCTCGACGACCCGGCCTCCGCCGCCTATGTGGATGGAATCGCGATCCACGACTACAGCGGGGATGACCCGACCGTGCTTTCGGAGTTCGCGCTGAAGTATCCCGGCTACCCGATCCACCTCACGGAGCGTAGCTATTACGGCATCAACGGCGAAAGCAATCGCGTCGACGGCGGCTGGCAGGCGGGGATCCGGCGCGTCATGGAGCTGTACCGAAACGGGCTGAATAGTTGGACGTACTGGCTGAGCTTCCTCGATACCGACGGGGAACCCAACACCGGGCCGTTGCGGGGCGAATGCTGCTCACTCCCGCTGACAGCGCCTGCAGGTCAGCTCGACGACGCCAGCTTCAGCCGCGATTACTACCTGTACGGGCAGCTGTCACGCTTCGTGCATCCCGGTGCAAGCCGGATCGGATCCAGTCAGACGTCCGCAGACGTCAGCAATGTCGCGTTCCGCAACCCCGATGGAGAAATTGTGGTTCTGGTCGCCAACGGGGCGAGCGATGCACGCGACATCGCTCTGGTCTCGCCGGATGGTTCGGTCCGCGACAGGCTGCCCGGAATGACCGTCGGCACGTATCGGTGGTCGTCCACCGTGGCGCAGACGGATCAGAACGTCGGCAGATTCCGTCTCGTCAACCGCGCCTACGCCGACCTCGCCGTGCAGAACACCCGGGACACGTACCTGGCCAACGCAGACGCGAGGGCCGCCGTCGCCAGTCCGCGGTCTTGGACCACGCTGGAGCAGAGGTGGGATATCACGTCAGCCGGCGAGGGATGGTACCGGCTGACGAGCGTCAGTGACCCGTCGCGCACGCTGCACACCACGGGCGAGCCGTACGCGCCATGGACGTCCGTCTATCGGGTGGCGGCAGTGTCCAGTGCACTCAACTGGGACGAACAGCTCTGGCGGATCGAGCCGACTCAGGACGGCTACTATCGTCTCGTCAACAAGTCGCGCGGCACGGCGCTCCAGGTCGCCGGGGAGTCGTACGCGGGGTGGCGGGACGTTCACGAGCTGGTCAGTTCTCCGGTTGCGTGGGGCATTCTGGAACAGCAGTTCCAGCTGATTCGCGAATGAGCGACCGGGGGCAGCCCGGGAATTGAGCGGTCCACCCCGAAGAAGGAGGTATCGTGCCCGAATTCGACTCCCCGATTCCGAAGCGCGTGGTCACTCGACGGACGATGCTCGGGTGGACAGGGCTGGCAGGAATCGCCGCCATGACCGCGGCCTGTGCTCCGGAACCGCCGTCGTCGGCGCCCTCGGCGCCCTCGGCTCCCGCGCCGACCGCCGAAAGCGCCTCGGGATGGACCATCGTCTGGGAGGACGATTTCTCGAGCGAGCGGCTCGACCAATCGGTGTGGACGGCCGCAGACTACGGCGGCAACCGGGATCTTGGCGAGTTGCAGGACAACGTGCCCGAGATGGTCGCTCTCGAGGGGGGAAACCTCGTGCTGCATGCGCGGCGCGAGGAAAGCAGGGGGTACACGTACGTCGCGGGGAGCGTGTCCACCAAGGGCAAGAGGACCGTCGGACCGTATGGCCGGCTGACGACCCGCCAGCTCCTCGGCCCAGGCACCGGGATCGGGTTCGGCGTCTGCCTCTACGGCGAGAACATCGATGAGGTCGGGTGGCCGGCGTGTGGAGAGATCGATGCGACGGAGATCGCTCTGGCCCGGCCCACGGCACCCTTCGCTTCGGTGCATGGGCCCGGATACTCCGGCGGATCGCCGATCTCGACCATCGGCGAGGTGCCGTCGCTGGTCAACCGGTGGGCAGAGCACGTGCTGGAGTGGGAACCGGGGCGGCTGACCTGGGCGATCGACGGTGAGATCTACGCCATCGCGGAGGCAGCCGATGCCCGCGCCGCAGCAGGGTGGCCGTTCGACCAGCCGTTCTTCGTCACCATCGTGCTGACGATCGGGTCCGCGCTGTCGGGGCCCGTCGACGAGAACACGTGGCCGCGCGATGCCTCCGGTACGCCCATCGACGCGTACGCATCCGTCGACTTCATCCGCTTCGAGCAGCGCGCGTCGTGAGAATGCTCTCATAATCGCTGGGCGGATGCGCATCTGCGTTGTCAAGGGCTCTGCCCGACGCGTAGTGTCCAAGCACCCGCCCGGCGGTCCGCAGTGACGCGTGACCGCGCACCGGGCACACGTCCGGGCTCCGGCCCCAGAGTGAAGGCCTGCCCATGAGCACTCTCTCCTCACGCAGAACTCGGGTCGCCGCCGCTATCGCGACGATCACCCTCGCCGCCAGCCTGACCGTCGCCGTAGCGGCGCCGGCGGCGGCGGCCGACGAACCGTGGATGGACACATCGCTCTCGCCGGATGAACGCGCTGACCTGCTGGTCGGCGTGCTGACCCTGGAGGAGAAGGTGACCCTGCTCATCCAGTCGGGAGGACCGGGTCTTCCGCAGTACGGTGTGCCCGCGATCCGCGGTAAGGACGGATGCTGCGGGGTGGCGGTCACCGATACGGTGTCCACCGCGCTGCCTGTCGGGATCGCGCTCGCATCGACGTTCGATACGGCAGCCGCCCAGTCGTACGGAGCCGTCGCCGGCGCCGAGGCACGCGCCTTCGGGTTCAACGGGTTGGCCGGCCCTACGATGGACCTGCTGACCACGCCCCTCAACGGCCGGATGTGGGAGGCGTTCGGCGAAGATCCGCTCGTCAGCGGGCGGTTCGCAGCGGCGCAGACGGCCGGCACGCAGAGCGAGGACATCTCGGTCATCGCGAAGCACTACAACCTCAACAATCAGGAGACGCGGCGGGGCCACGTCAACGCGGTCGCCGGCGAGCGGACCCTCCAGGAGGTGTACACGCGCCCCTGGGAGACCCTGGTGCGGGACGCCGATCCCGGAGCGGTGATGTGCGCCTTCAATCGGGTCAACGGCGAATACGCGTGCGGCAGCGACGAGCTGCTCAACGGAATTCTCAAAGGACAGCTCGGCTTCGACGGCTACGTGTCCTCGGACTTCAACGCGACGCACTCGTTCGAGGACTACAACGCGGGCCTCGACGTCCCGGGGCCTGGATACGAGTACTCCTCGGATGCGCTGATCGCCGCCGTGCAGGACGGCGTCGTCCCCGAAGAACGGGTGACCGACGCGGCCAGGCGAGTCCTGCGCACCTTCTTCGCGCTCGGCATCATCGACGACCCGCCGGCCGGATCCTTCGAGAACCCGCAGCCGGCGTCGACGCCGCTGGACGACGCCACCCTCGCCGCGCACGACGCGGTCGCGAAGAGCGTGGCGGACTCCTCGGCAGTGCTTCTGCGCAACGAGGGCTCGCTCCCTCTCGCTGATGCCGGATCGGTCGCGGTCATCGGCGCGGACGCGGATTGGTACATCGACGGCGGCGGCAGCGGCGCGATCCAGAACCCTGCACGGCTGACGACGATCCTCGACGGGGTCACCGATCGTGCCTCCGGTGATGTCACCTTCGCTGCAGGAACCGACCCCGTCTCCCTCGCCGACACGCTGCCTGGCCCGGCTCCCGTGCCGTCGTCGGTTCTGCGCCCCTCCAGCGGTGACGATGCGGATGGACTGAGCGCGTTCTACTTCAACGGCGTCGGATTTCCCGGCGAGCCGGCCCTGATCCGCACCGAACCACAGGTGAACTACCGCACGGGCATCTCCAACGACGCCATCAACACCTCTCAGGTGCCGAGCCCCGGCGTCGGCTTCGCGGTTCAGCCGATCTCCGTCGTGTGGAGCGGCACGCTGACCGCTCCGGCAACCGGTTCGTACCAGCTCGCCCTGAGCCATCTGGGCACGGCGAAGCTGCTCGTGGACGGGCAGACGCTGATCAACGACCCCGGCTCGACCTTCGCCACGCAGTCCGTGACCCTGGATCTCGCGGAGGGTCAGGAGTACTTCGTGGAGATCAGCTACGAGACCGATGCTCAGAACCAGTTCAACGGCGGCCTGAACGACCAGCCGGGCGCGATGATCCGCTTCGGGTGGGTGCCGCCCGCGGGCGTGCTGAACCCGACGATCCAGGAGGCGGTCGACGCAGCGGCGTCGGCCGACACCGCGGTCATCGTCGCCCGCGACTACACCGGCGAAGCCGCAGACCGCGGATCCCTCGTCCTGCCGCAGGACCAGGATGCCTTGATCGAGGCCGTGTCCGCCGTCAATGACAACACCGTCGTCGTGCTCGCCACCAGCGGTCCGGTCGCGATGCCCTGGCTGAACGACGTCGAAGCTGTTCTCGAAGCGTGGTATCCCGGCCAGGCGCAGGGGCGATCCGTCGCCGGCATCCTCTTCGGCGATGTGAACCCATCCGGCAAGCTGCCCGTCACCTTCCCCGTCGACGACGCGCAGGTCGACGCCGTCGGCGGAGCGCACCAGCATCCCTTCGAGCAGATCGCGCAGACGGATCCGACGACCGAGTACGACGAAGGAATCTACGTCGGATACAAGGCCTACATCGAGCAGGGTGCGACGCCGCTGTTCCCCTTCGGCTACGGCCTGTCGTACACATCCTTCGGCTACGGCAGCACGGCCGCGGTCACGCCCGTCGACCCCAACAGCGACGATCCAGTCGCGACGACCGTCACCGTCACGGTCACGAACACCGGAAGCGTCGCAGGGTCCGAGGTCGTGCAGGCGTACGTCGGGAACCTTCCGACCGACGTCGAGACGCCAGACCGCGCGCTCGCTGGCTTCGAACGAGTCGCGCTCGAGCCGGGAGCGAGCGCCGATGTCGCCATCCCGATCGACCGCCGAGCGCTTCAGTATTGGGACGCGGATGTCGACGCGTGGGTGACGCCGTCCGGCTCGGTGCCGCTGTCGATCGGCAGCTCGTCCGCCGACATCCGCGTCGAGGGCACCATCACGGTGCCTCCATCCGATACGCAGGCGCCGACCCTCGCAGTCACATCCGATCCCGCGTCGCCGAACGGCCAGAACGGCTGGTACACGAGCCCGGTGACGCTCGCCTTCGCCGCCACAGACGAGACCGACCCCGCGCCTCGCGTCGAAGTGAGCGTCAACGGGGCGGAGTTCGCCGCCCACGACGGGCCGTTGGTGCTCGATCAAGACGGCACCTACACCGTCGCCGCTCGCGCCGTGGACGCTGCAGGAAACACCTCGGAGGTCGTGACCACGCAGCTCAAGATCGATCGCACAGCGCCGACGGCCAGCGCCGAGCGGGGGCGCTTCCGCCTGCTGGTGACCCTGACAGCGACTGACGAAACGTCCGGCGTCGCTCGGATCGAGTACCGGTACCGCCTCAGAGTCGGCAATCAGACCGTCACGACACCGTGGCGAACCACCGGCGGGACGGTCGTGGCGGGTAGTTCGTCGCGATTGGTCCTCGAGTACCGAGCTACCGACAACGCCGGCAACGTGAGCACCGTCGGTCAGGTGCGCTGAGAACGCTGCTGGGCCTCAGTCGCGCCGCCAGACTTCCCCGAGGGTGGATGCTCGGGGGATCAGCCGCGGCTCGAGCGTCACCGTCCGGTGCGGGATCTCGGGCTGAGCGATCTGCTCGAGGAGCAGGTCGGCGGCCATCGCGCCCATCTCCTCGCCGGGCTGGGCGACCGTCGAGATGGGGATCGCGCTCTCGGACGCGAAGTGGTTGTTGTCGTATCCGGTCACGGCGATGTCGAGCGGCACGGCGAACCCGGGGTGCTCGTTGAGCACCTGGACGATGCCGATGGCGACCAGGTCGGAAGCTGCGACGATCGCGTCATAGCGACCCGGCCCGGCGTCGAGGATGCGCGCGGCGACCTCGCGACCGTGTCGGATGTTGACGCCGCGCGTCTCTTCGAGGTCGAGGGTGGCATCCGGGACCCGGGCGACGGCCTGTTGCGCACCCTCCCAGCGTCCGGCCACCGCGCCGAGCAGCAGCGGGCCTCCGACGAAGAGGATTCGGCGGCGCCCCAGGCTGAGGAGGTGGCTCGTGGCCAGCGCGCCGCCGTGCTGCTCGTCGACGATGACACCCGAGTGCGCGAGCGTCGGCGATTGGTAGTTGACCATCACCGTGGGCGTCGACCGGGTCGGCAGGACGAGTGACTTCGCGAACGCCGTGTCCAGTGGCGCGATGATGATGCCGGCGACGCGGGAGCGCTCGAGCAGCTCGAGATTGTGTACTTCGCGTGCGGGCTCGACGTCGGAGTTGACGATCAGCACGTCCATCGCGCGGCGTCGCATGACGGTCTCCACCCCGCGCGCGATGTCGACGAAGAACGAGTTGCCGAGGTCGGCGAGCACGAGCCCGACCGAGGTGCTGCTGCCGGCGGCGAGCGAGCGCGCCGCGTCATTGCGGACGAAGCCGAGCTCGGCGATCGCGGCGTGCACCTTGCGGCGGGTGGGTTCGGAGACCTTCTCCGGGCTGTTCAGGGTGTTCGAGACCGTGCCCAAGGCGACGCCGGCGTGGCGCGCGACGTCGCTCATGCTGGGCTGGCCCCGCATCGACATGCTTCTGCCGCTCACCGTGGTCTCCTCTCTGAGCACGCTCCGGTCGGCACCGATCGTGTCAGCCATTATGCCCGTCGCGAGAGGCATCGCAACTCCGAAATGAAGCGTTTCACAAATTGATATCGGGGAGTTGACAGGGCGGCATCGCACATCTCATACTTCCAAATGAAGCGCTTCAAACGCGAAGCGACGCATTCAAGGAGGAATCGTGACCACAGCATCCGGGCGCCTGCGGCGTCTTCTCCCGGCTCTCGCCCTCGTCGGCGCCGGCGCGATCGCGCTGTCCGCCTGCAGCGGCGACACCGGCGGTTCGGCAAGCGGAGGCGGCGCAGGAGACGGGAAGTTCACCTACCTGGGCCAGACCGAGAACACCACCATCATCAACACCCTGACCGCGCTGTCCGAGGACCAGTGCTCCGACGCCAACAGCGCGGCCCCGCTGACGCCCGACGACATCGCCGGCACCACGTGGGACCAGCAGCTGCAGCTGCTCGCGAGCCAGGACTCGCTGTCGGACATGTCGATGGCGGCGGGCACGCCGTCGCTGATGCAGGAGTTCATCGACGGCGGACAGGTGCTCGACCTCTCCGACACGCTCGATGAGCTCGGGGTCTCGGACAAGATCCTCCCTGCAGCGGAGTCGACGATCACCGCGCTGTACGGCGGCGGCGACCTGTACGCACTGCCCACCGAGCTGAACATCGAGGGCTTCTGGTACAACAAGCAGATCCTCGCCGACAACGGCATCGAGGCTCCGGCCACGTGGGACGACCTCGTCGACGCCGCCGCGACCCTGAAGGCCGCCGGTGTGCAGCCGTTCTCGGCAGCCGGCAAGGACGGCTGGCCGGTCACCCGCCTCGTGGGCGACTACATCTTCCGCGATCTCGGGGCGGACGCCCTGCAGAAGGTGGCTGACGGCGACGCGAAGCTCACCGACGACGACTACGTGAAGGCGGCCGACGCGGTTGCCGAGCTCGGCAAGGCGGGATACTTCGGCGACGCGGTCGGCTCGGTCGACTACAACGCCGCGATGAACACGTTCCTCACCGGCAAGGCGGCGTTCTTCTACATGGGCTCGTGGGCGCTGGCGAACTTCAACGACGCGGAGCAGAACCAGATCGGCGCCGACAACGTCGGTTTCGCCCCCTTCCCGGCTGTCGAGGGCGGCGCCGGCAGCATCGACGAGGTCCCGGCCAACGTCGGCATCCCGGTCATGTTCTCGGCCAAGGGCGCTGACGACGACACCAAGGCGTGGATCACGTGCATCGTCGAGAACTATGGCGACGCCGTGCTCGAGGGCTCGGGTGTCGTGTCCGGGTTCGCGCTGTCCGACCCGCCGAGTGACCTGCCGTCCACGACGCAGCTCGTCCAGGACACCATCCAGAACGCGCCCTCGAGCGTGCTGTGGTTCGAGGCGCTGTTCTCGTCGAAGGCCACGAGCGTCAGCCAGACCAACGGCGGCGCGCTCGCGAACGGCTCGATCAGCGGCGCGGACTTCATGAAGCTCGTCCAGGCAGCGAACGACGAGGGCTGACCGACGCGGTGACCGGGGTGGGATGCCTGTACGCATCCCACCCCGGTTCCCCTGACGCGAAAGCGGAACCAACATGCAGAAAGTCCTCGGCGACAAGCGCGCCATCTTCGTGCTGCTCGGGCCGGCGCTGCTGGTCTACACCCTGATCATGCTCGTGCCCATCGTGTGGTCGATGTTCTACACGGTGCAGGACGGCAATCCGATCACCGGCTTCACGTTCAACGGTCTCGACAACTTCGCGAAGTTCTTCAGTGACCCGGCGGCCGGGGACGCGGTGCTGTTCACCCTCAAGTACGCGCTCGTGCTCACGGCGCTGCAGGTGACCGTCGGCTACCTGCTGTCGCTGATGTACGTCTTCCTGCTGCGACGCAGCTCCGGGCTGATCCGGACGATCATCTTCTTCCCCGTGGTGCTGCCGACGGTCGCCGTCGCCCTCCTGTTCCAGCGACTGTTCGAGGCGGCGCCGACCACCGGCCCCGTCAACACCTTCCTGATGTTCCTCGGCGGCGATTCCATCGACTGGTTCGGCACGCCCACGGCATCGTTCTGGATCATCATCCTGATGGACCTGTGGCGGTCGATGGGGTTCTACGCGGTGCTCCTGTACGCCGGGCTCGTCGACATCCCGGACGAGTTGATCGAGTCGGCACGCATCGACGGAGCCTCGGGCTGGAAGCTCATCCGCACGATCGTGCTGCCCCTGTCGCTGCCGGTGCTGCTCTCGTCGCTCATCTTCAGCATCAACGGCACGCTCAAGGTCTTCGACACCATCGTCGCGCTCACCAACGGCGGGCCCGGCAACGCGACGACGCCGCTGACGCTCTACATGTTCCGCACCTCGTTCGCCTACGGCGACTACGGCTACGGCAGCACCATCGCGCTCATGCTGACGGTCCTGTGCCTGCTGTTCACGATCCTCATCTTCCGATCGACCCGCCGCGACGTCACCGCGTGAACCCCGGAGCATCGACATGACCACCACCACCGCCATCGTCACCGGCCGCGATCTCTCCGCCGGGCGTCGCCAGGGCCCGCGCCCGGGGCGCGCGCGCCGGATGCTGGGCCGCATCCCCATGTGGGTGCTCATCGGCATCCTGCTGTTCATCGAGATCTACCCGATGGTCTGGATGTTCCTCGGCTCGTTCAAGACACAGAGCGAGTTCCTCAACGAGCCGTTCTGGGCGCTGCCGCAGTCGTGGAGCCTGCAGAACTACATCGACGTGTTCACCGTCGGCGAGTTCGGCAAGTACATCCGCAACAGCGTGATCGTCGTGTTCCCGTCGCTCGCGATCATCCTGCTGTTCGGCGTCGCCGCCGGTTTCGCGCTCGAGGTCATGATCTGGAAGGGCAAGGGCACTGTGCTGCTCCTGTTCCTCGCGGGCATCATGGTGCCGACGCAGATGATCCTGCTGCCGCTGTTCACCATCTACTTCCGCCTGCATCTCACCGGGACCCTCTGGCCGCTGATCCTGACCTACGTCGCGACGGGGCTGCCGTTGACCGTGTTCATGATGGCCACCTTCTTCCGCGCCGTACCGCGCGAGATCTTCGAGGCGGCGACCCTCGACGGGGCGAACGTGTTCCGGATGTTCTGGTCGGTCGGCATGCCGCTCGTGCGCAACGCGCTGTTCACGGTCGGACTCGTGCAGTTCTTCTTCCTGTGGAACGATCTGCTGGTCGCGTTGACCTTCACCAACAGCAGCGACCTGCGCACCATCCAGGTCGGCCTGCTCAACTTCACGGGAGAGTACGGCGCCGTGCAGTACGGGCCGACCTTCGCTGCGATCGCCGTCAACGTGTTCGGCACGCTGCTCATCTACCTGTTCCTGAACCAGCAGGTCATGAAGGGCCTCACGGCCGGATCGGTCAAGGGCTGACATGGCGGACATCGTCGACATCTGGCTCGAGAACCGTCGAGGCGCCGCCACCCTCGGCATCGACGAGGACCGGCCGCGGGTCTCGGTCCTCGCAGACGGCACCGCCGGTGGGATCGAGCTCGAGTTCGCCCGCGACGACGGACGCGTCGAGGTCGCGGTATCGGACACCCTCCGACTTCTCGAGTGGCCGTTCACTCCGCTGGTGCCGCGCGGCGGCGGCGAGTTGCGGGTGCGCGCGCAGGGAACGGACGCCTGGAGCGCGCCCGTGCGCATCGAAGCCGGACCCGGCGGCGACTGGCGAGCCGACTTCGTCTCGCCGTCGGTCCGTGCCGCGGCCGATGGCCCGCGCCCGGCCTATCTACTGCGCGCCGCATTCGACGCGCCCGTCGAGGCCACCGAGATCGCGCGGGCGAGGGTGTACGCGACCGCCCACGGCGTCTACGACCTCGAGCTCAACGGCGCCCGGGTCGCGGACGACCGGCTTGCGCCAGGATGGACCAGCTACCGTCATCGGCTGCGCTACCAGACGCACGACATCACCGCCTCGGTCCGGGCCGGCCAGAACGTGCTCGGGGCGTGGCTCGCCGACGGCTGGTACCGCGGGCACATCGGATTCGACGGCGGCCGGTGGGACATCTACGGCACCGATGTCGCCCTGCTCGCCCAGGTCGAGATCACGACCCACGACGGCGCGGTGCACGTCGTTCCCCTGCAGTGGCGCTGGGCGCCCAGCCCGATCACGGCGGCAGGCCTGTACGAGGGCGAGAGCTACGACGCGCGCGCCGAGCTGCCCGGCTGGTCGGCTCCCGGGTACGACGACGAGGGATGGGGGGAGGTCACCACGCTGCCGCGCGGCGATTTCAGCGCACGCATCGAGGCCCCCACCGCATCGCCGGTGACGGTGACGCAGACCCTCGCGCCGGTCACGACCTCGCGCCGCCCGAACGGACGCATCCGGCTGGACTTCGGCCAGAACATCTCCGGAGTCCTGCGCATCCGCGTGCGCGCGGACGCGGGCCACACCGTGACACTTCACCACGCCGAGGTGCTCGAAGACGGCGCACTCGGCACGCGCCCCCTGCGGGCGGCGGTCTCGATCGACTCCTACACGGCCGCGGGCGCAGGCGAAGAGGTGTATGCCCCGCGGTTCACGATTCACGGGTTCCAGTACGCCGAGCTCGAGAACTGGCCGGGCGAACTGCGAGCCGGCGACGTCGAAGCGCTCGTCATCCACACTGGGATGCAGCGCACGGGATGGTTCTCATCGTCGAACCCCGCCCTGGACCGCCTGCACGAGAACGTGGTGTGGAGCATGCGCGACAACTTCGTCGATCTGCCCACCGACTGCCCGCAGCGCGACGAGCGGGTCGGCTGGACCGGGGACATCCAGGTCTTCGCGCCGACGGCGCTGCGCCTGTTCGCGGCGCACGGCACCCTGACCGGCTGGCTGCGCGACCTCGCTGCCGAGCAGCGGCCCGACGGGCACGTGAACCAGTTCGTCCCGTGGGTGGAATGCGGCTTCCCGAACTTTCCGACCGCCGCATGGGGCGACGCCGCGGTCGTCGTCCCGTGGGAGATGTACCGCAGTGACGGCGACCCGCGCGTGCTGGCCGACCAGTTCGACAGCATGTGCGCGTGGGTCGACCTCGTCGACCGGCTGACAGGGCACACGGGCCTGTGGGACAGCGGGTTCCAGCTCGGCGACTGGCTCGACCCCGCCGCGCCGCCGGACAGCCCCGGCGACTCGCACACCGACAAGTACCTGGTCGCCACCGCGTATCACGTGAAGACCGCACGGATCGTCGCCGAGGCGGCGCAGATCCTCGGCCGGCCAGCGGATGCCGAGCGGTACCGCGCCATCGCCGCCCGCGCCGCCGAGGCGTTCCGCCGCGAGTTCCTGAGCCCTTCGGGGCGTGTGGTGAGCGACACCCCGACCTCGATCGCCGTGAGCCTCGTGTTCGACCTGTTCGGCGACCAGGCCCAGGCCGCGCGCGCCGGGCGTCGCCTGCTCGAACTGGTCGCTGCCGGCGGCTTCCACATCGCGACCGGCTTCGTCGGCACACCGATCATCTGCGATGCGCTCGTTCTGGCCGGCAGCATGGATTACGCCTACCACCTGCTGCTCCAAGACGGGCTGCCGTCGTGGCTCTACCCCGTGAGCATGGGCGCGACGACCATCTGGGAGCGCTGGGACAGCATGCTGCCGGACGGATCGATCAATCCCGGCGACATGACCTCGTTCAACCACTACGCGCTCGGCGCCGTCGCGGACTTCCTGCACCGTGTCGTCGCAGGTCTCGCGCCCGATGCCCCCGGGTGGGAGCGGATCCGATTCGCGCCCCGTCCCGGCGGCGACCTCGAGCATGCGGGCGCGCGGTTCGACAGTGTGCACGGAACGGCTGCGATCTCGTGGCGCCGCGAAGGCGACGCGCTCACGATCGACCTCGAGGTGCCGCCGGCGGTGACGGCGGTGCTGGTGCTGCCGAACGGCGACGAGGTCGACGTGCCCCCGGGCATCCACACCTTCCACACGACCTGCCGCGCGGCCGCCGACGACCCGGCGGCTCCGCAGGTCGGGTGGCGCCGCCCCGATCCCGTCGACGCTTGAACCCAGAAGAAGAGACACCCATGCAGCAGTTCATCACCCCCGGTCAGGTCTGGCTCGACACGAAAGGCGAGCGGATCCACGCGCACGGCGGGTCCATCATCACCGTCGACGGCGTGCACTACTGGTACGGCGAGAACAAGGAGCGCTCGACCCCCGGCAGCGGCATCTGGCACTGGGGCGTGCGCGCCTACTCGTCGACTGATCTCGTCAACTGGGAGGACCGCGGGCTCATCATCCCGCCCGACGAGGACGATGAGACCTCGCCGCTGCACCCCGCGCAGGCCCTGGACCGGCCGCACATCGTGTACAACGCCCGGACGCGCACCTACGTGTGCTGGGTGAAGGTCATGACGAAGGGGTCGGTGCAGCGCTCGACCGTTCTGACGGCCGACCATGTGCTGGGCCCCTACCGGATCGTCCGCACGTGGCTGCGGCCGCTGGACATGAGCGCCGGCGATTTCGATCTCGTCGTCGACCCGCACGACGGCAAGGGCTACTACTACTTCGAGCGCGTGCACTCGGAGATGATCTGCGCCGACCTCAGCAGCGACTACACCGACGTGACCGGGTACTACTCCACGCACTTCCCGCAGCCGCAACCGCCTTTCGTGCGCGAGGCGCCCGCACACTTCACGCGGAACCGCCTGCAGTACCTGCTGACATCGGGCACCACCGGGTACTATCCCAACCCGTCCGAAGCCGCCGTCTCGCGGTCGTATCACGGACCGTTCGAGGTGCTGGGCGACCTGCATCCGACCGACGAGTCGCGCACGTCGTTCCACTCGCAGATCTCGTCTGTGTTCCGTCATCCGGGCAAGAAGGATCTCTACATCGCGCTCGCCGACCGCTGGCTGCCGCGCTACCTCGACCACGGACAGCGCGCTCACGACGCCTTCGTGGAGCACTTCGCCCCAGGGCGCGACAGCGACGAGCCGATGGAGGAGTTCGCCTACGTCGACAGCTCCATCGCCGACTACGTCTGGCTGCCGATCGACTTCGACGGTGATCGCCCCACGATCCGCTGGCGCGACCAGTGGAGTCCCGACGAGTACACCGACGCCTGACCCCCGGGGTGAGTCGGAACGTGGTTTCATCGGAGGATGGATGCCATCGAGGTGGGGGACCGCGTCAGCTGGAACACGTCGCAGGGGCGGACCCGCGGCGTCGTCCGTGAGAAGCGGGTGCGCGACTTCACCTTCGACGGTCAGTCGTTCACCGCGTCGGCGGGCGAGCCCGCATTCATCGTCGAGTCGGAGAAGACCGGGCGCCAAGGCGGCGCACAAGGGCTCTGCCCTGCGGCGGCTGAAGCCGAAGTCCTGACGCATCAGACCCACGGCGTGGCGCCCCTCCGCGGGGCGAGGAACAGCCGCAGCGACGTGGCATCCGGGTCGAAGACCGCCGTGCGCAGGGCCGCCGGCAGAAGCAGGGTCCCGCCCGTCAGCACGCGCGGGCCGAGATGGACCGAGCCGTCCAGGATCACGACGGCGTCCGGCGACGTGGACGGCGCCAGGGCGCCGGTGCCGATGACGTGGCTCCTGGCCGCGACGCTGCGCGTCGTCATCACGTTGATCACCTGGATGCGGTGCTCCCGGGCATCCGCCCGCACCGCATCCTCACCGCGGAACTCGATCGGCGAGAGGGCTGCGACATCGTGCTGCTCGCCGGAGATCTGCAGCATGACCCCGGGTGCGGTGAGCGGCACCAGCAGCCGGTCGGTGCCGGGAAAGGCCGAGAAGGCCGAGCGCCCCTCGATCTCGGCGAGACTGATCCGCCACTCGGGAGTGCTGAGCAGCACGCGCCGGGTGCCCAGGCCGTTGCGCCACGGCTGGGCGACGACGTCTTCGGGAACGACGAGCTTGCGGGTCATGAGGCGCCTTCGAGGTCGGGGTGAGGGGAGGGGCGGGGAAACGCATGTTCCCCCGCCCCGATGGAGTTCGCCCGGCGATCAGGTGAGGGCGTAGGCCTCTTCGCCGTGCAGGGTGGTGTCGATGCCGGCGACCTCGTCCTCGTTCTTCACGCGGAACCCGATCGTCTTCTCGACGCCGGTGCCGATGAGGTACGTCACGACAAAGGAGTAGACCGCGACGGCGACGGATGCCACGACCTGCAGCACCAGCTGCTCGTAGTTCCCGCCCATGAACAGGCCCGTGCCCTGGGCGAAGAAGCCGAGGAACCAGCACCCGATGAACCCGCCCACGCCGTGCAGACCCACGACGTCGAGCGAGTCGTCGAAGCCGAGCTTGTACTTGAGCTCGATGGCCAGGCAGCACACCGCGCCCGCGACGATGCCCAGGACGATCGCCCAGATCGGGTCGAGCGAGGCGCACGCCGGGGTGATGGCCACCAGGCCCGCGATCGCGCCCGACCCGGCGCCGACCGAGGTCGCCTTGCCGTCCTTGAGCTTCTCGACCGTGACCCAGCCGAGGATCGCGGCGGCGCCGGCGACGAAGGTGTTCACGATGATCTTGCCGACGTTCTCGTTGTCGGGTCCGAGCAGGCCGAGCGTCCCCTCGGCCCCGGCGTTGAAGCCGAACCAGCCGAACCACAGGATCGCGACGCCGAGGAGCACCAGCGGCACGTTGTGCGGACGGTGGACGCCCTTGGCGAAGCCGACCCGGCGCCCCAGCACGATCGCGAGGGCGAGGGCCGCCGCCGCGGAGTTGATGTGGACGGCGGTGCCGCCGGCGTAGTCGATGGTGGATGCCGAGAAGCCGAAGATCTCGCCGAGGTCGTAGATCCAGCCGCCTCCGCCCCAGACCCAGCCCGCGACGGGGAAGTAGACGAGGGTGGCCCAGAGGCCGGCGAACAGCATCCAGGACCCGAACCGCGCGCGGTCGGCGATGGCGCCCGAGATGAGCGCCGTGGTCGCCACGGCGAAGGTCGCGCCGTACGTCGCGCTGACGAGGGTGGCGCTGTCGTAGCCGGCGAGGGCGAAGTTCTCGGTGAAGGGGTTGCCGGCGAACTGGAAGCCGGGGAAGCCGCCGCCGTCGGTGTCGGCGATGGTCGCCATGTTGAAGCCGTAGACGACCCACAGCACGCCGACCAGGCCCATCGCGCCGAAGCTCAGCATCATCATGCTGACGACGGATTTCGCGCGGACCATGCCGCCGTAGAAGAAGGCGATGCCGGGTGCCATGAAGACGACGAGCGCCGTGGCGACGATAGCCCAGGTGAGATTGCCGCTGTCCATCGGTGTTCCTTTCGGGTGAAATCAGGGACGGGTGGAGCTCTCGTGCGTGAGCAGGTGCTCCAGCACGTGCGCCAGAGCCTCGACGCCGGCATCGACGTCTTCGGGCTCGGCGGTCTCGGCGGGGGTGTGCGAGGACCCCGTGGGATTGCGGACGAACAGCATCGCGGTCGGCACCGCCGCCGCGAGGATGCCCGCGTCGTGGCCGGCGCCGGTGTCGAGCACCGGGGCATCGGGCAGGAGCGAGCGCAGCTCGCCGCGCAGCGCGGCGTCGAACTCGACGGTCGGCGAGAAGGACTGCTCGGTCACCGTAACGGCGCAGCCCTCGGCATCCGCCGCCCGCTCGGTGGCCGCGGTCACCTCGTCGACGATCCGGCGGACGTCCTGCTCGCAGCGGTGACGCACGTCAAGCCAGAGATCGACCGCCGAGGCGATGACGTTCGTGCCGCCGGGGGTCACCTCGACGCGACCGACCGTGCCGCGTGCGTCGTCGACCACGAGGGTGGGCGCGCAGGGCGCGGATCGTCTCGGATGCCACGACCACCGGGTCCTGACGGTCGGCCATCCGGGTGGCCCCGGCGTGGTCGCCGCGGCCCTCGATGCGCACGTGCCAGCGTCCGTGCGCGATGATCGCGCCCGCCAGGGCCACCGGCTGATCCGTGTCGACGAGACCGCGACCCTGCTCGACGTGCAGCTCGACGAAGGCCGAGATCTGACCGAGCCTGTCCGGGTCGGGGCCGATGCGCGCGGGATCGAACCCTGCGGCGGTCGAGACCTCGGCGTACGTCGTGCCCGCCCCGTCGGTCAGCGCGCGCACAGCGTCGGGAGAGACGGCGCCGGTGATCAGGCGCGAGCCCAGGCACGCGAGGCCGAACCGCGAGCCCTCCTCTTCGGGGAACACGGCGATGGCGAGCGGCCGGACCGGTCGCACGCCGCGCGCGGTCAGCAGGTCGACGGCGGCAAGGGCGCTCGCAACGCCCAGCGGTCCGTCGAAGTTGCCGCCGCCGGGCACCGAGTCCAGGTGCGAGCCGGTGACGATCGCGCCCGATCGTGGGCCGTCGCTGCGGCCTCCTGGCACATCCGGCAAATCCGGCACATCCGGCACGTCCCACCAGGCCCAGATGATCCCGTTGCCGTCCGTCTCGACGGCAAGGCCCCGCGCCGCGGCGTGCGCGGTGAACCAGTCGCGCAGCTCGAGCTCGGCGGGAGAGAAGACCGGCCGGGCATAGCCGCCGTTCTCGTGGTCGACGCCGATGCCGGCGATCTCGTCGAGCAGAGCGGTGGCGCTCACGCGTGCGCTCCCGCGAACTGCTGGCCGGTGGCCCGGAACCGCTCCGCCGGCAGCTGCGAACCGGCGACGAGGTCGTAGACGAGCTCGCCGAGCAGCGGCGCGAACTTCGCGCCCTGACCCGAGCAGGGCGAGAGGATCGTGATTCCCTCGGCCCGGTCGATGATCATGTCGTCGCGGGGCACGTTGGTGAACAGGCACGTCGTCTCGGCGTACGGGATGGGTGCCATGCCGGGTGCGAGCTGCTCGACGAACCGGGTGACGCGCGAGCGGTTCGCCGGATCGATGATCCCGTCCTGGTCGCCGGCCGAGCCGATCACGCGCCCGCCGTTGTACTCCGCGATCTTCTGCCCGCGGAAGTCGGCGTCGCGCCCGCCGGGCAGGGAGTAGGTCTGGATCTGCTCGCCCTTGTAGATGAACGTCGGCCACGAGGTCGATGCGCCGGCCAGGGTGTGCCCCGTGTCGGCGGGGTCGCGGTAGGGGAAGTGGAACGCGTTCTCCTGCCGCACCTCGAACTCGGGCAGCGCCCGAAGGAATCCGCTCGGCGCCCGCGGCGTGGGCGAGCTCGATCATCGCGCGCACCGACGACTCCGCGTCGATGACGCCCGCGCCCGGGTGCCACAGCACGTCGCTGTCGAAGCGCAGCTGCGGCCAGCGCGCTGCCGCAGCATCGGCGGTCATCAGCTCATGCTCGATCCGGACCGTTTCCAGGGCCTCGGCAAGCCCGCGGGGATCGCGGACGACGCCGAAGTCGAGCGAGCCGCTCGGCGTGATCAGCCGCTGCCCGCTGGCCGCCTCGAGCTCGTCCCACCCGCGGCGCGCTCGCGCCACGAGGTCGACGTAGAACGGGTCGGGGTAGGCGTAGCGGAAGATGCGCGCCGACCCGTGCGAGCTGCCGAGGTGCGATGCCGGCACGTCGCGCTCGAGCACGAGAACCTCGTGCCCGGCCTGCGCGAGGCGCCAGGCGGCGGCCGCGCCGCTGAGGCCGGCTCCGATGATCGCGAACGTCGCGCTCTCGGGGGTGGCGGACGGGGTGTGGGTGCTCAGTCTTTCGGTGCTCATGGGTTCGGGCCAGGTCCGGGGCATCCCACAGGTTGAGCTTCGTGCCGATGCCGAGCTCGACCGCGTTCTCGTACACGGTCTTCGCCCACGCGACGTCTTCGACGCCCATCCCGCCGACGCTGAACAGCACCGGCTGGTCGTCGAACTCGCGGCCCGCGGCCGTCCCGTCGAACACGTCGCCGATGTTGACGACGCGCGACGCGTCGAGCTCGCCGGCGTCGATGAGGTCCTGCCAGTAGAGCCCGATCATGCCGAATGCGGTCTCGTGCGAGGGGGCGGGGTACTCCTCGGCCCAGGCCTCATAGATCTTCTTCGCGTCGGCGATCAGGCGCGCCTTGCCGGAGGTCGTGTACTCCTTGTTCATCTTGAGGTTCGCCGGCAGGCTCAGGAACGCGCCGGGCTTGATCCAGTCGCCGTCGATGTACGGGTAGTTCTCCGATCCGACGAGGCCGGTGACGGCCTCGGAGACGATGTCCGAATCGCGCACGGCCGCCTCGACCGTCTCGGCGATCTCGATCGTCGTGAACTGCGGGTAGTGCTCGCGCACGTAGTCGGCGAACGCCTCCGAGGTCGAGCGGCGCCGCCCGTTGATGCGGACCGTGTCGAGCGTGGGCCGCGCCGTGGTCATGGCGTGCAGGGCGCTCTTGTTCATGGCGCCCGGCCCGATGATGCCGAGGGACTTCGCGTTCACCGGCGCGAGCTTCTTCGCCGCAGCACCCGGGACGGCGGCCGTGCGGTACGCGCTCTCGAGGTTGCCCGACATGATCGCGAAGGGTGCGCCGGTCTCTTTGTCGTTGAGCACGATGAGGTGGATCGACCGCGGAAGCCCCTGCTCGCGGTTGTCGATGTTCGACCCGTACCACTTGACGCCCGCGGTGTCGAAGCGCCCGCCGACATATGCCGGCATCGCCATGAACCGGCGGTCCGCGCGCACTCGTTGATCGAGTCGGCAGAGGGATACGAATCCTGTCGGCGGCGCTGGAGAACTGATCGATGGCGGCGCGCCGAAAGCGTTCAGAGTTCGAGCGCCGCCGACAAATCCAGGCTCACGCTCCTACGATGAGCGTCTAGGCAGCGCGGATCGGGCGACTCGTCCCTCGACTTCTTGAAGTTGTGATGTGAGGACAGCCTTTGTGCAACGCGTCTGAGCTCGTGAACCATCTGTCTGGCGCGAGTCAGCGTACTCGTAGTCCGAGTCAGCCAGTCGTCGGTCGAGGCGACGAGCGACGCGGCGACCAACGTAGCGTCGACAAGGATGTGTTTGCGGGCGTCGACCGCACGCTCCTGCAGCACCCGCGCTCGAAGCGCACGCAGAAGCGGGCGAGAGTACAGTGACTCTCACCCGCTCCTGTCCTGATGGGTCAGCGTGCGAGTGCGGTGTCGGTGTGCGAGGCCGGCGCTGCTGTGGGCCCCGTGGCGTAGGCCGCGGGGCCTTCAGCTTTTGCGCTGCGGCTGACGGTGACGCCCTGGAACTTCAGCGACGCGCCGACGTTGTCGGCGATGATGTCGCGGGTTTCCCGGGTCTGACCGGTCTCCTTGTCGGTGTAGGTGCCGAAGCGGAGATCGCCGGCGACGAGGACGCTGTCCCCTTTGCGCAGCGACGCGGCGACGTGGCGGGCCTGCTGGTTGAACACGACGACGCGGTGAAAGACGGTGCCGGCGTCTTCCCACGTGTTCGTGGTCTGGTTCAGGCGCCGGTCGTTGACGGCGACGGTGAACCGGGCGTACTCGTTGCCCGATTCGCCGGCGCCGTGTTCGGGGTCGCCGGTGAGGTTGCCCTCGACGGTGACGGGGATTCTGGTGGTCATCCTTCTTTCCTTCCGTTGGGAGACGCCGGGGCGTCTCGGTAAGCGTGGGCCCCTGCGGTCCACGCGGTCCATTCCTTCTCGTCAGTGACGTTCTCCCACGAGCGGGGTCTGTGAGTGCTGTGCCCGCGGGCGCATCCGCCGGCGTACGCCCGGCCGAGGCGGGGGAGCGCGGCGGCGAGCCGCTCGTGCCACCCGATGGGCCCGAAGCCGGCATCGGAGGTGTCGAAGGCAGCGTCGTGGGCGATGTGGAGGGCGGACAGCTCTTCGACGAGCGCGGGATGTTTCCACCAGCAGTCGGGGATAGTGGAGAGGGGGATGTCGTAGCGGACGGTGAACCATTCGACCCATTCCCGCAGCCGTACCCACGCGCGAGGAGCGTCCTGGTCGTCGAGGCGCCGCCAGTTGACAATTTCGGCGCCCAGCGGTGCGGAGGTCCCGTCGCGGTAGAGGGGGTCGAACCCGGTCATCGCTCCGGCGATCGCGTCGTCGAAGTCCGGGACTTCCGGATACTCGTTCACGGTGTACTCCCGGTGGCAGGTTGCAGTTTCCGGCGGAGCCGCTGCAGGGCTTCGTCGCTGGCGATGCGGCGGGACCGGTTGTGGGCGAGGACGGCGTCGCGGTCGATGAGTCGATGCAGCAGCTCGTGGCAGTACGGGTGCATCGGGGTGAGGTCATCGTCCGCTTCAAGGGCTTTGAAGACGCCGCCGCGGGTGATGACGCCGCGGTAGTCGAGGTGGTGCAGTTCGAGTTCGGCGACGGTCGCGGGCTGCCCGCAGCCGGCGCAGAGGAGGGGGATGCCGAGGGTGCGTTGCCGGGCGAACCAGCGGTGCCGGCGGGCGAACCACGCCCGGGAGCGCAGGTATTCGGTGCGGTACAGGTTCGCAAGCGGTGCTTTGCGACGGTTGCTCATTCCTCGCTCACCGCCTCGACCGGATCGACCGTGACGGGTGGGCCGGGTGGTGCTGCGTGCTGCTCGAACACGTCACGCTGCTCCTGCTCGGTGGCGCGTTTGCCGGTCTCGATGTGGCGGGCGTCGCGACGTTCGTCCCACCCGGCGAGGTCCAAGAGCACCCCGCGCCGGTTGCGGTAGGCGAGGAGACCGAGGGTCTGCGGCATCCGGCGGATCTCGTCGACCGACATCAGCGGGCGGCGTTCGTGCTGCTCGCTGGTGGAATGCCCGGTGTCGCGGGAGGACCAGGACCTTTGGGTGCGGCGGGTGTCCCGTGTGCCGAGGAGGGTTTCGATGTCGCGGAGGTGGTCAACGTGGGACGCGCCGCCGAGGAGCACTTTCGCGGTCGCGGCAGCCCAGATCGTGTCGGCTTCCGCGCGGGACCAGGACGTCTCAGCTTGGGAGAGGGCTTGGAGGACGACGAAGGTGCAGATGCCGCGGCCGCCGCCGTCGGCCATGATGCGGGGCAGGTTCCCCCACCGGAACATGTTCACGATCTCGTCGAGGATGAGCCCGAGCGGGTGGGTGAGGCGGGATCCGGGGGAGGCGAGGGCGCGGACGCGGGCGACCTCGACGATGTCGTCGACGAGCGCGCCGAGGAACCCGCCCATCGCAGCGGCACCGGACGACGATCCGATCAGGTACAGGGTGTTCGCGCCGTCGAGGAACGTGCGCGGTTCGAAGACGGGGTCGCCGGGGCGGGGCATCAGGGTGTCGCGGATCTGCGGGACCGCGAGGGGGGCGACGGCGTTCTGCACCCCGAACCAGGTGGAGGAAACCAGCTTGTCGTCGCCGCTGAGGGTCGCGTCGAGACTGTCACCCCACCCGGGCGCCCCGTCGGTGCGGAGGATGCCGACCGCTTCGCGCGCCTGCCCGGGGCTGGTGCCCCAGTCGTAGAGTTCGTCGACGGATTTACCGCCGACGGCGGCGGCGTGCAGCAGCCGACCGAGGACGACGCCGGATGCGTGGGCCCATTCGGCGTTGGTGGTGGAGGTGCCCAGGGCCGTGCCGGTGATGATCGCGGATCCGCGTTGCATCGCGACGAGCGGGTCTTCGCATCCGGTGATCGGGTTGATGCGGAGGGTGTGGCGGATGCCGGACAGGCCTTGCGGGTCGAACACGCCCACCTGCCCGCGGTGCTCCCGCATCCGCATCGTCGCGGTGAGGTTGTCATTGGTGGTGGAGGTGGTTATTAGCGGGCCGGACCAGTCGACGATCGCGGAAATCAGCACCCGGTACCCCTTGCCGGAGCGGGGTGGACCTTCGAGGGCGACGGAGTCTTCGATGGAGACGTACACGTCGGTGCCGCGGGACTGCCCGACCCGCCAGGCCACGTCGCTTGCTTTCGGTTTGGTGAGGTCGCGGCGCAGCTGCGAGGCGCGGCGCAGCACGGCCTTCGCGGACAGGTGGTCGCGGATCTCGGACCGTGTCGCGAACCCGGGCCGGGCGCGCAGGTCGGCGATGAACGCCCGGTCCGACTGTCGATACCGGCGCACCGCCGCCCACACCCACACCACCAGCGCCACGATCGCAAGGACGACGAGGATGTCGGCGAGGCGGATCTGCCACACCGGCAGCACGCACCCGGCTGGCGCGGTGTAGGCGGCGGGGTCGCCGGTGATCGCGACGGTGAGGCCGGCGAACAGGTGCTCCGCCGCGGGCCGCGCACCGCAGATCGCGTAGGTGACGGCCTCGGCGACGAACCCGAGGGCGAGAGCGAGGACGGTCGCGATGGCGATGAGGACCGCGGCGCCTTTACCCAATGTCTCGTTCATGACCGGGTGCCTTTCAGAGCCCGGATGCGGCGGCCGCGGCGACGGCGAGCCACGCGTCCCGGGTGGCGGGGCGCAGCGCGTCGAACCGGAGCGGCCCCGATTTCAGGGCGGGATCGAACGGGACGATCTCCACCGCCCGGACGAGCCCGAGGAACCCGTCCGCGATCGCCCGCACCCCCGCGGGTCGGGCGGGCTCGGACTGGGTGACCACGACGACCGCGCCGCGAGCCAGCGCGGCCGACCGGTCGTCCCGGTCGCGGAGCGCGTCCAGCAGAAGGGCGGCGGATTCGGCGGATTCGGGGGTGGCGAGAGTGGGGACGATGAGCTGGTCGGTGGAGTCGATCATCCGGATCCACCGGTCGGCGGATTCGTCGTTCCCGGAGTCGAAGATCACCATCCGGTAGTAGCGTGCGGCGACGCGCATCAGCAGGTCGAACTGGTCGACCCGGATCCGTTGGTCTGCGGCGAGCAGTTCCGGGTTGGAGCGCAGCACGTCGTACCGGTCGGTGGCCTGGTGGTGCACGAACCTCGCGATGCCCGACACCCCGGCATCCGGGGACAGCAGCTGGTCGGCGGCGGGGAGAAGGTCGCGCAGCGTCGTGTCGTACAGGCCCTGTTCGGTGCGCCAGCCGAGGGTGCCGCGGGTGTCGTTGTTGTCCCATGCGAGCACGTTCCCGCCGCCGTGGCGGGCGTAGACGGCGGCGAGCATCGCGGTGGTCATCGTCTTTCCCACCCCGCCTTTCCCGTTCGCGACGGCAAGGGACCGGCATCCAGCCCACTGGCTCGACACCAGCCGGGTCCACTCCGCGCGCCGCTGTTCTGCCGGCGACGGGGGGATCGTGATCCCCATCCGCCCCAGCAGTGCCCGCCACCCGGCGGGGAGAGCGACGGCGCGGGGTGGGGTGAGGAAGGAGGGGCGGGTGGGCGGCTCCGCAGCCGGCGTCGACGGTGCGTCCGGCTGCGGAGCGTCCTGCCTCACCTCCTCTCCGTGACGTGTCTGCGTGGCGCGGCGGGTGCGGTGCTCGTCGCCCGGGACGGCGTCGATCACTGCGGGCGTTCCGGGCGGGGTGGGGAGGGGGGTGAGGGTGCCGTCGGTGCTGATCAGAAGGCGGTGGGCGCCGCGGTCGCCGGAGGTGACGAGCTCGACGGGGGTGCCGGCGTGGCGGGCTTCTGCGGTGGCGCGGCGGATGATGGCGTGGCGGATGTCCTCGGCCTCGTCGGGGTGGACGGGTTCGGTGTGTCCGTCGGTGGCGACGAAGACCGCGGTGGGTCCGGTGACGGTCGCATAGGCGCGGGCGCGGGTGTCGGTGCTCATGACGTCATGCCTCCATTTCCAGTTCGCTGGCAGGGGCGGACAGCCACCCCTCGAGATCGGTCTGCGGGTAGTCCGGCTCCGGCCACAGGTCTTCGATCTGCCGGGCGTCCAGGGTTCGGAGGTCTGCGATGTCGTCGTCGGGGGTGGTCATGGCGTCGTCGGTGTCGAACAGATCCCGCTCCCACGGGGTGGAGGTGGAGAAGCAGTGCACCAGGTAGGAGTACTGGCCGACGTAGGCGAGGAACTCGCCCTTGCGCAACTGTCTCGCCATCTCCACGTGGGTGGCGGACAGGTTGAGGCGTTCGCGGAGCGGGGTCTGTTCTTGCTGGTTGATGCGGAAGATGAACTTGTTCTCGATGTCCCCGACGATCGAATACGCGAGGGAGCGTTCCAGGCTGTGCGCGTCGCCGACGGCGTCGAGGTCGCCCATCTTGTGCAGGATGACGATGTTGCTGATCCCGTAGTGGCGGGACAGTTTCAGCCACTGCTGGAACATCTGCAGCGACGCGAGCGAGGTCATGTCCCGCCAGCCCTCTTCGCGGACGACGTAGCGGGTGCGGTGGGAGGCGCGGTCGCTGATGACGGCTTGGATCCACGCGGTGGAGCACACCTGGGTGAGCTGGGCGGCGAGGTCGCCGCGGGCGAATAGCTCGGAGGTGTCGGTGACGACGATCGGGGCGTCCTGATCGAACTGCACGGTCGATTCGTCTTCGAACAGACCCGACAGGTCGCCTTCCACGAACCGGCGCAGCACGAACCGCGGCTGCACGGCACCCTCGGCAGCGTGGAACGCGGCGGAACGGTCGGCGGCGATCTCGCCGAGCTCGTCGTACACACCGCGGAGGGTGGGCCGGTCGCCGGTGCGGGTGATGCACCGGTCCAGCGCGTCGATCACCGCGGCGTGCTCGACCGCGGTGAGCCGGCCGGCGAGGGCCATCTCGATCACCGCGATCAGGGTTCCGATGCGGCGCTGCTTCACCATCTGCTCGTGCTGCTCATCCGACGTTCCCGTCCGCCGCGGCCCCCGGTCGAGGGGGTTCAAGCGGGCCCCGGTGCCGCCGCCGAGCCGGATGACCCGACCGCCGGGGATCGCTTCGGCGACACGCACCCATTCCCCTTTCGGGTCAGAGGGGACCACCACCTGGTGCCCGAACGCGATCGACCGTGTCACGAGGGTCTTCACGGTTGCCGATTTTCCGGACCGGTATGCGCCGAGGACGAGGATGTTGGTGGAGAGGGTGCCGCGTTCGGAGGAGTCGACGTACGCCTCCCAGGGGGAGAAGTGCCATAGGGCGTCGGCGTTCAGGTCGACGCCGAGGATGGGGCCGCGGTGGCCGAGTCCGGAGTCGGCGACGAACGGGTAGATCCCGGCGATGTGCTGCGAGGTCGCCTGATGCGGCGGCAACACCGGGCGCACCAGGTTCCAATACCCGCCCTGAACGAGGCCCGGACCGAACGGCCCCGGCACCGCGGCTTCGGGCAGCGCCCGGTCTTGCCGACGGGTGCGGGGGACGGCGGGTTCCTGCTGTGCGGCGGCGAGGCTGCGTTGCAGGTCGCGGCGTTCCCGGCGGGTGAGGCCGGCGGGGGTGAAGGCGGCGGCGCGTCGGGTCATCACTTCATCCCCAACCCGACGGGCAGCGCGTTGACCATGAGCGCTTCGGCTTGCTGGCAGTACAGGATCTGCGCCTCCATGCTCGCCCGCGACAGGGCGTTGCGCATCCCCGCGATCGCCTGGTCGAGGCGTTCCTCGTCGGGTGCGGAGATGGTGAGGTACGCGCCGTACTGGAAGTCGCCGTGACCGTTCGCGATCTCCTGCTCCTGCTGCTCGAGGGCCCGCCAGTCCGCGGCATCGGCCGCCGACCCGTCCGCCCCGCGCTTGGCGCGCAGCTTCTCGTTTCCCCGCCACACCTTCTTCTCGTCCCGGATCCGTTTCAGCGCCTTCGCGACGGGGACGGGGGTGAGCACGATGGAGAGGATGTGGGTGATCGCCTCGCCGGTGTTCGGGTGACGGGCGAACACGACCGGGGCGAGGAACCCGATGTGGGTGTCGGAGCGGGGCCACTCGTGCACCCACATGGTGGTGTGCACGCCGGAGTCGGTGACGACGATCCCGTTTCGGCCCTTCGGTTCGTCGAGGAACATCGGACCGATCGCTGCCGGGTCGACCCCGGCGAGCTGGTCGGGCCGGTTCTGCACGGTCGCGGCGAATTCCGGGTCAAACGCCAACCGGCTGAGCGCGGCGACATCCCGCACCGACAACCACCGCTGCACTTGGATCTTCGCTGCGGTGAGGGCGTCGGCGAGGTTTCCCGATTCGATCGCCGCGAGCGCGAGGATCGCGTCCTTCCCGCCGCCGAGGCCTTTCAGCTGCGGGCTGAGGGCGACGAGGTCGAGGGTGAAGACGAGGTAGTTGCGGTGCGCGACCTCGAATCGTTCCGACTGGTCCATCACCTCGAGGTAGTTCCGTGCGACCGAGGCGTGCGGGTCGATGCCGCGGAGGGCGCGGACGGTGTCGAAGTGCTCGCGGGCGGCGCGGATCGTGGTGGGAAGTGTCCGCTCCTGCAGCGTGACTCGTTTGATCCCGGGCCGCTGGGTGAGGGGGCCGAGCACCCGGTCGAACTGCTCGGCGAGGTCGAGGCGTTCGGGGAGGTCGTGCATGAGGAACCCTTGGACGGCGAGTTCGGCGACCACTGACACGGACCGGTCGTGCGGGTTGTAGACGCACGCGATCCCGTCCACGTCCCACAGCTGCACCGACGCCCGGATGCCGGGGAGGTTCAACGTGCCGGCCAGGTGGGTGGCTTCGGGCCGGTAGCGGTGGGTGGTGGCGCCGACGGCGTGGCGGGTCTGCTTCATCAGCCACAGCCCGGCCATCTTCGGCGTGGAGATGCCCCGGATGGTGGTCACCGCGGCGACCCCGAGACCGAGGTACAGGGGTGCCGCGTACAGCAGGCCGAGCGGCCCGAACCGGTTCACCGCGATCAGCAGGACGAGGCCCGCGGCGACAAGGAACACGGCCTGCCAACCGTCGAGACCGAGGACGAGCCCCTGCCCGGACCGGCGGGGGAGCCGGACCGGCCGGGACTGCTCGGAAGTGCTGGTGGTCATGATGACCTCCCTGTCGGCGGGGCGGGTGTTGACGGGGACGACGGCGGGGACGTCGCCGCCGCGCGTGGCGTCGGCGGCGGCGAGGCGGTCTTCGGGTTGCCTGAGGTGGGGGTGCGGCCTTGCGCGGGTCCGGTGGCGCCGCGCGGCCCGCCGGTGCCCGCCCGGGCGGCGGGTGAAGCATCTGCCGCGCGGCCCGTGTTGCGGATCCCGGAGGGGAGGCCTCCCGTCCGGGAGGGGATGCGGGAGATGGCGCGGGCGGCGCGGGCGGCGGCGTGTCCGCCTCGGGAGCCGAGGCTGGAGCCGACGCTGTCGGCGGCGACGGCGCCGGCGAAGCTGAACAGCCCGAAGATCGCGAACGGCGCGAACGCGACCATCACCAGTCCGATGATGAGAGGCCAGGACCTTGGGTCCCAGATCGTCTCGACGTTCGCGAGGCCGTTGATGATGAGGGTGACGAACCCGATCGTGAGGGGCCCGGTCAGCAGGAGCACCACGACGGCGGACACGTAGCGGACCACCCACTGCGGGCCGACGCTGCGCAGCGGGAAAAGCATCCAGGCCACCGGCCCGACCATGATCAGCGCGGCGAGGACGATGTTCCGGAACGCGAACCCCAGCATGAGCAGGACCATCCCGAGCATGAGGAGCCCGTGGATGAGGAACGCGAGGAAGTAGTTCGCGCGGCCGCCGGCCCACATCACCGACTGGAGCGTGGAGAACAGGGTCATCGGGCCGCCGCGGTTCATGATGTACCAGGTCATGTCGTCGATCGTGTTCAGCAGGTGCCCGGTCAACCACAGGGTGATGGGTACTGCGGGGATCGCGATGAACGAGCGCACCAGGGCACCGACCAGTTCGCTGCGGTCACCGGAGACGACCGCGGCGGCGATCGCCCATACCATGGCTCCGAACAGCACACCGAGGATGCCCCACTGCCAGAATGACCATTCGCCGACTGCCGCGGTCCACAGCAGCGTCGAGGTGTCGAACCGCATCGCCTCCGCGACCAGGAACATCACCGCGGTCGCGGCCAGCGCGAGCCCGCGGCCGGCGTTCTCGAAACTGACGCACACGACATCGCCCAGACTGCACCCGTACTCCACCAGCAACGACTTCCCACCTGCCGTCTTGATCGCTGGGATGTGTTCTTCGTAGGTGGTGCAGACTGTGGCTCTTGCGCCATCGACGAAGACGCTCAGGAAGCATTGCTGGGCTTTGATCTGAGCGGGATCGTCGGGGGTGCAGGTGATCTCCGAATCGGACTGGCTGCAGGTGACCGGGTAGGCCGGTGCGCTCCACGGTTCCCCTTCGACCGCGACGGCCGCGGGAACGACTCGGTCCGGGGCGGCAACTGGCGGGGTGGCGGCTGCAGCTGGAGCGGCGACAACGAGCACGAGGCCGACGGCGACGAGCGCCCCGGTCAGCATCGCGCGGACCCCGGTCATGACGATCAGAACCCGAAGTCGAAGTTCACGAACCACTGAAAAAGGCCGGACGCCGCGCCGAGCAGGGCCGCGGCGATGAAGATCCACAGGATGTTCTCGCCCGCCCACGTCCGCACCCGGTCCGACGCGAGGCCGCGGAACGCGAGCGCGGCTCCCGCGAGGATGAGCATGATCAATACCACGATCAGGGCGCCGGCGAGGATGTAGGACGCGATCAGCTGGAACCCCGCGAAGAACGGGGCGCTGAAGTCGGGCTGGATATCGGGGACGTCAACGTCCAGCCGGGCGAGGGGAATCGACATGGTGTGCTCCTTGGGGGTGAGGTGTTACCTGAGAGGGAGGCCGAGGGCGGCCATGAACGGTTCCGGGTCGATCGCAGTTCCGGACTTCTGAACTTCGAAATGCAGGTGGCATCCGGTCGATTTGCCGGTGCTTCCTTCGTCGCCGAGTGGTGTCCCGGCCGTCACTTGTTGACCGACGATCACGCGCAGCGAGTCCCACGCCATATGGCCGTAGAGGGTGACGAGCTCACCGCCGTGGTCGATGCGGACTGTGTTCCCCCACCCCGGCATCGGGCCGGCGTTGATCACGCGACCGGGCCCGGCGGCGTAGACCGTTGCGCCGCAGGGTTGGTCCATGTCGTAACCGAGGTGGTCTTTCGGGCAGAACGCGCAGTTCTGCACCGGATGCCACCCGAACCCGCGGCCGGTCGAGTAGCTCCCCTTCAACGGGTAGCCCCACTCGCCCACGGCGACCGGTCCGGCCTGCGCGTCTGAGACCGCGGCGGTCGTCGCGCTGCCCGCGACCGCGAAGGGAATCGCGATCAGCGGCGTCAAGACCACCGCGACCGCCAGCACGAGGGCTAGCAGAACCCCCTTCACCGCCTTCCGTCCCGTCCTCGATCTTCCGAGGGCTGCGGCGGTGGCGAGTGGGGCGCCCATGATTACGGCTCCAACGGCTCCGTGAAGTACCGCACGACCTTGCAATCGCCCGCGCGCTGATCCGTGCCCGGAGCCGGCACGGACCCCTCGCCGCACAGCACCTGCACGCTCACCCGCACCGGCTCATCGAACGAGCTCTCGCCGCCGTTCCCGTCCGCCTGAGTGAACGTGAGGGTGACATCCGCCGTCGCGATCGTCATGTCCCCAGACGGGTCATCCGGCACCGGCATCGTACTGATCGGCCCCGACACCGCGGCGCTCACCCGGCCATCCTGCTCCGCAAGCGCCTCCCAATCCTGCTCAGGAAGAACGACGCCTTCGCGTAGCTCGACCTTCGCCGCTCTCGTATCGGCTTCGCGGTCGGCGTCGGAGGTGTACCGGACATCCGGGGTGAACCAGCCCTCCAGGTAGGCGAGCCACTCCTCGCGGGTGCTCCTCTGCGTATCGAAGGTGGATGCCGCAGCCAGCGCTGCCCGGATGTAGACGTCCTCGTCGGTGGTGATCGGCTCGGGAACCCACCCCCGCTCAGCGGCGGTCGGGTCCACGTACGCATCGCCGGCGCCCGTCGAATTCGGGCTGGCTGAGGTGCTGGGGCGCGGTGACTCCGACTGCGATGACGTCGGCGTCGGACCGGCATTGCCGCTGATCGCGGCGGCGACCAGGACTGCGATGCCCGCCACCAGGACCACGCCGCCGACGACTGCCCACAGCAGCCCCCGGTGCGAACCCGTTGACGTCATCATCGCGTATCTCCCTGATCATTCAGGGCGGCCAGTGTCGTCGCGGTGCGGACGCCGTGCGACGGTCGCCGTGTCCGCATCCTAAGGGCGTGGGCGTCGATGCATCTACCGGGGTTCGCTGAACTGTGGAGAACCCCAGGTGCACGGCGCGCGGCGAACTCGAGGGTGTGTACCACCTCCGAAGCTGCTAGCCTCGCCGCCTCAATCATGAGAAAACGGTATAGCAGTGTTCTTCTGAAGTAAACACCTATTGTGCCTAGTTTGCTGGACTGCGTGCGTTCGGTGGGGGAGGATTGGCGGGTGCCCAAGCTCGCTCAGCCCGCCGGATCGGGCGACGCCCAAGAACCCGTCGCCATCCTCGGGAACCTCGTCAAAGCCGGCATCCTCCGCTATCTCCGGGCGAACCCCAACGTGACCGTCGGCCCCATCTGCGATGCACTCCAGCTCGGACCGACGACCGTGCTCCCGCGCCTGAAGGAACTCGAAGCCGCGGGACTGGTCGTAGCCGACCCGCCCACGACCGAGGCTCAATCGCGTCGCGGGGTGTGGGTGAAGTACCGGACCGACAACGAAGCCGTAACGGACCTGTATCTGAGGCTCGGATTCGCTATCGGCGAGTTCTCGGATTAAGCGAAGCCGTCTTCTGCACATCCCCAGGACCCACCGATCGCGACCCTCACTGCAAGGCACGGCCTCCGCTTACTTCAGGGTGCTCGCGAGCTGAGGAGGGGCTTTTCCGGTTCGGATACCTCGCTGAATGGCTGCGTGAGGGCTTCGCTGGAATTCGCTCAGCAGCCCGCGAGGATAGGCGCGGGTCGAGAGCGAGAGCGAGAGCGAGGGCGCGCGTGTGCAGGGTGTTGACCTCGCGAGTGCATCAGTCGACACGCTCGCGGACCCGCCTTTGTCGGTGACCTCGAGTCCTTCCAGGCGTTGTGACGCACCCCCACATGGCTATCGGCGAGCGTCAGGGACTCCCCGCGCCGACAGAGCGGATTGGACTTCATTCGCCTTGCGCCGCATCGAGGCGATTCTCGTGGGGCATGTGGTCCGTTCAGTGCAGCGGCACCTAGATGTATGAGGCCAAGACGTTGTTGACGCGCGTCGGTGTCGCGGAAGCGGGTGGTCTCCCGCAGTGTGCGCCGTGTGGCCGGTGGTAGTTGTAGTGCTGGTTCCAGGTCTGAAGCTCTTGTTCGCGCTGTTGCTCTGAGGTCCAGATCCTCGCGTAGAGGAACTCCTCGGAGAGGATGCGGTTGTAGCGCTCGACTTTCCCGTTGTGCTTCGGCGTGTATGGCTTCGTCCGCCGATGCTCGGCACCGTTCAAAGCGGCGGCGAAGGCTGTGGAGCGGTAGCAGGCGCCGTTGTCGGTGATGATCCGCTCGATCTTCACGATCCCATGCAGGGCGAACCACGCGCGGGCACGGTTCAAGAACGCAACCGCGGTCGTGCCCTGCTCGTTCTCGAGCGACTCCGTGTACGCGAGGCGCGTGAACCCGTCGATCGCAGAGTGCAGGTACGCGTACCCGGCTCGCGCCCCGCGGGTCTTCGCGCGGGCTGCGGCTCTGGCTTCGGGACTGTTCTTACCGTGAGCCCGCCATCCTCCGCCGTCGGGGATGCGACCGACCTTCTTCACGTCCAGGTGCACCATGTGCCCGGGACGCTTGGCGGTGATCGTCTTGGCTTCGCGGTTCGTCTCCCCGTTCGGGTCGATAAAGCGTCGGCGATTCAAACCGAGCAGGGCCAGGTGGCGGGTGATAGTGCGCCGGCTGATCGCAACGTTATCGGCGTGGAGTTCGAAAGCGATGCGGGAAGCCGGCCACTTCTTCTCCCGGCGCAGCTGCTCGATCCGCGCGACCGTCGCGCCGGGTGTCGTGGTTGGCTGCCGGACGGGAGCGGACGAGCGATCCAGCAGTCCGACTGCGCCGAACCTCCGGTAGCGGTTCACCCATTTGGATGCGGTCGCGCGCGAGATGCCCATCTCGGCGGCTACATGTGCGATCGGCCGGGTGCGACAACGCTCGATGAGTCGTCTGCGGCCCTCAGGCGAGAGCGGAGCATTAGCGTGAATGCGTGAGGACATGATCGTCGTTTCTGAGCGGCTCAGATCAGTTCCATTACCGGCCCTTCGTGTACCGCCCGATAGATCGTGTTGCGGATCAGGTTGGCTTGGTCCGAGGTGAGAGTGCGGTCGATCGGTCGCAGGACGATCCGCAGTAGGAGATTGACCTGCCCGTCCTGAGTTCCGAGGCGGGCCCGCGCAGCCTCGTGGAGCTCGTCGTGAGCTGTGCGGCTGAGCATCTCGACCGATTCGACGACGTCAGCGTCGTCTCCGAGCGCGATGCGGATGCGGTCGCCCAGTGTCTCGTCATCTTCGTCGGCACCCACGACGACGGAGATGTCGCGCCGGGACGCCGGCAGGGTTGAGACGTGCTGCCACGGCTCCAGAGACAGCATCTGGGAGGCGATACGGGGGTCTTCTGTCCGGAGGTATCGGATGTCGGGAACACCCTTGCGCAGCATTAGCGCCCGTTCCAAGCCCATGCCGAGCGCGAGCCCGGACCATCGCTCAGGGTCGAGTCCCGACCCGCGCAGCACGTCCGGATGGATTCGCCCACACTCGGCCAGCTCCAGCCATTCGCCATTGTGAAGCACGTCGATCTGACGGCCGCCGACGGTGTAGGGGTGTGTGACATCGGTCGCGGTCCATTTCGCGCCGGGAAGCACCGCCTCGACCAGACGGCCGATCATGGTGAGCATGTCATCGTCGTCGGTGTCCGGGGTGCTGCGGATACGCCAAAGATCGACCTGGTGCGGCTCGCCCACGTGGCTGCGATCGACCGCGTCACGCCGGTAGACGAGGCCGGGAGCCACGATCAGCTCATCGACGTGGGACTTCCCTGCATAGTCCTCAAGGGCGGTCGGAAGTTCGGCGCTCGTGTGGCTGCGCAGCATGACCGTTTTGCTGATGTAGCGGGTGTATCGGCGAGCTCGGGTGACGTCGCCAGGGTCGTAGCCGAGGCGGTCGTAGTTTTCGCGGACGGGCACGATCGGCGTGCTCCGCACGTACCGGATGGTGCTGCCCCACTCGATCTGCAGGGCGGTCACGACCGAGTCCAGAAGCACTTGGACCGCGTGGGCGCCCTGGGCTGGATCGGTGAGGTCGCGCATGTTCAGCGCGCGGCAAAGCTGGTCAGACGTCAGATAGTCGGCATACGACATGAGAAGGTCTCCAAAACGATTGCAGGCTGGCGAAGAAGGTGAACTTCCCCCGGCCGTGCCTGCGGAGACCTATGCGCTATCAGTGCGCGTCAAGAACCCCGCGGCCATGTCCCGGCCGGGGGTTCCAAAATCGCTGCTGCCTCAGCACGGCACCAGAATACATGCGCAATCCGCCCCCTACGCGCGACGTCAACAACCTTCTGGCCAGCAACAACTAGCGGACAGAGGGGACGGCTCGCCGCTGTCAACCCCCTTCCGATCGGATCGGTTGTTGGTCATCGTGGGGTGTCGAAGGAGGGCGCCATGGAATCGCAGTCGCAGGACGACGCCGTGAACATCTCTCCCGAGGAGGCGCCGACGGATGCCGTGACCGACGAGGTCAAGCGGTCCGAGGTTCATCAGACCGGGCAACTACACGCGGCCGACGAGCTGGCCGAGGTGCAGACCGAGGGACGGGACGAGACGTGAGCGCCGATGTGGTGACCCGGTCGAACCGCGGTCAGTGGGAGGTGGTCGTCGCGGGGCGGCCCGAGCTCGACCGCAGCTTCTCGAGTCGCGAAGAGGCAGTCGATCAGGGTCGTGCGCTTGCGGATGAGCTGGGAGTGGCGCACCGGGTCGAGGAGAGCCACGCGACCGGAGTGATCACCGACCCACAGGACTGACGCGGATCCACGGCACGTCGCCTTCACCCGTGGTCGACTAGGTTGTTCCATCATCCTCATCGATCCACACCGCATCCACGGCACGGCTGGCTGCTGCCGCGGCCCGCGGGCACCGATTCGGTCGTCGCGGGCTGCCTGTCGTTCGCATCATTCATGTCTGGCCCCTCAAACCCTGACGGCATTGGCGCGAGCCTGGGCGATGCAGGGGCTTGGCAGGCCCCGCACCGACACCGGGCGCGCACGCTTCCGGAAGCGATTCGCCCGAAAGGAGCGTGGGCCGATGTTCGCAAGGTGGTCGGCATGGCATGGGTAACGTCGTACATCCGAGATCACGTGGGTAGGTCACGTGTCGGCGGTCATCAATGATTTCGGAGCGATTCGATTGGGATCGATCTTCCTCCTCTCATGGTTCGCACAGTCGCTGGCGGGCCACGTGGTGGCGAACGAGGACAACGCGGAACACGGGTTGCCTCCCGAGACGTGGCTGGTCTACGTCGGCTCCCCGGAGTTCTGGAACCGAACGCTGCAGAACTGGCAGTCCGAGTTCCTCGCTGTCGGCGCGATGGTGGCGTCTGCGATTTATCTGCGACAGAGGGGATCGAGCGAGTCCAAGCCCGTCGGTACGCCTCACCACACCAGCTCCGTCGAGTCGGAATGATTGCCGTAGCCAGCCGCACTGCCGCGGGTGGACGCGCGTCAGGGAGCCGACGCAATCTGGGCCTCCGAGACCTGGACGGTCTGCGGTGCGTCGTCAGCCGACGGCCCCGGTGCGTCTTCGATGTGTTCAGCGACGAGCATGATCCCGCCGGACGAGTTCGCGGACTGCGCGAGCTCCTCGATCCAGGAGCGGTTCAGCTCCGGCGGCTCGGGGTCATCGAACACGAATCGCAGGGGGATCGATGGATGCAGCCAGATCGTGCTCCGTCCGCGAGGCTGGCCGTCGGGGTGCTGCCACGAGACGGTAAAGCTTTCGCTTCGACGCAGCTTGGTTGCGATCACGACCTTGAGGTGTGCGAGAGCGCGGTCCTCGATATGGATGGGCGTCGCCGATCCTGCATAGTAGAGGGTCCCCACGGGCTCACTATACGGTGTAAGTTTTGCCCTGGCGGCTCCGGCGCTCATTCATCTTGTTGGTTTCTGGCCCTGCCCGTGGCTTGCGGAGCCCTCGCCTGAACCCATGGCGCACGATCTGGCAGCGACGATGTGGCGGCGGCAGCGGTGGTTGGTGCGGACCCTGAATTCACACGACCGCATGACCCGACTGTGGCAACAACGGGTCGCGCCGGAGCGCCTCTGTTCGTACGCTGCAGTGAAGCCGTTCGCAGAGGCGAGGGGGGGTGACGTGGACTCGATAGACACGCGCGATCGCGCGCAGGCCGAGGCGATCTTCGGGCGGACGTTCCCGCACATCGGGATTGAGGACGATCCGCACGGCCGGCCCTTCCGGTTCCGCTACGAACGCGTCGACCGCGGAGCGTTGACCCGCACGCGGCTGCGGGTCCACGGAGTCGTGCACACGCCGGGCGTGTACCCCGATCATGTGGCGATCGGCCGCCGCCGTCACGGCCAGGTCGGCATTCGGTACGGTGCGCACGAACTGGACACTACCCAGCCTTACCTGCGGCCCCCGGGTGCGTCGGCGGCACGGTTCGAGAACTCGGACGTCGAACTCATCATCATCCAACGCGAAGCGTTCGTTGCCATTGCCGGCCGCTACCTCGAGGGGTCGAGGCGCGCGCTCATCGCGCCGCGCCCCGACCGTGCGCGCGCCGTCTCCGCGGCCGGAGTGCGCTTCTGGCACGCGACTGCCGATGCCGTCGCCTCAGCGCTGTGGGCGGACTCCACCCTGAGCGACGCGCTGTTGGAGGAGTTCGTGGTGGCGGCCGTCCTGACGACCTTCGATGCCCCGCGTCGTCCGGCGGGCGACGGAGTTCATCGATGAGCATCGGGGCGAGCCCCCTTCCGGTAGTGACCGAGCTCGCGATGCAACTCGGGGTGACCCTCCTCGCTACGACTGAGGCGCTCCTCGACTGGTACGGCGCTGCACAACCCGAGTTCGATCGGCTCCAGGGCGCCAGGCAGAGGTTTGCTACGCGGTTGTCAGCGCTTCCCGATGCGGCCTTCGCGCCGGACTGACAACGTGGGCTATGCGCCCCGTTGCACCGGGTGCGCGCAGCGAACGCTCGTGAATCCAGTGTGCCGTCGATGTCCCTCTAGCGGGCAGCGCGCGTATAGGGATCCCGTGCGGCCGCGTTAGCTGCTGGGGCGTCTGCGGGCGTCACCGAACCCCGTCGCGTGGCAGGGCGCGTGTGGAGCAAGTCTGCGTTGCACTTGAGTCGCCCCGGAGACACGTCGCTCGCCAGTGTCCCGAAAGTGTCCCGGAGCGACCAGAGCGTCGCGTTCGGCCGCGCGTGCACAGTGCTTCGCGTGTGAGGCGAGCGCGAACAATGAGGGAGGAAACTCCCGGTAGCTGGCCGAATCGCCCGGTATCCCGTGTATACGGCGTGCTTTCAATACCGGGCCTCCAAGTTGCTGACCTGACCCTGCTAAGGTGGAGTCCCCTTATGGGGACCGAGGGTTCAAATCCCTCCGTCTCCGCTCTGAGAATCAGGCTCGAAACCCGCGGAATTCCGCGGGTTTTCTGCTTTCCGAGTGAGGTGCCGGAAGTGCTTCTGCCACGTTTCTGCCACGAAACCGGTCAAGAACCTCCCGCCGCAGCTCGCGAACAGCCTCCCCGGGATCATTCGGGACGCGACCCCATGCGAGGATGACGATGGGCATTTCGGCCGCCCGAGGGCGGGCGCCGAGTCGGCCGGCCGGCGTGGGTAAGATCAAGGAGGAACCAGTAGTGGGGCTGATTCAGGCTTTCAGCGGTGCCATCGGCGGAACGTTCGCCGACCAGTGGAAAGACATCATCACGGCAGGCCCGTTTGATGAGCGAACTGTGGTGGCCCCCGGACTCTTCCGCCAGAGCAACGCGGGTCGCGGCGTTAACCGTCGCGGTTCCGTCGATGTCATCTCGAACGGGTCGAAGATCTTCGTTCCGGAGAATACCGCTGCGCTGATTTTCGGCGAGGGTGGGGTTGAGGAGATCGTCACAGACCCGGGCGGATATGAATACTTCTTCGGCCAAGCCAGCGTGTTCGCGGGGGACGGTATCGTCGACTCGCTCTTCCGGCAGGCCACCGAGCGCTTCGGCTACGGGGGCCAGACAGCCGACCAGAAGTGGGTCTCATTCGTCAACCTTCGTGAGTTGCGCGGTTTGAAGTTCGGAACTCGGGCGCCGATGGCGTATCACGACCTGTTCTACAACGCCGATCTCGAGCTCACCGCCTTCGGCTCGTTCGCCCTCCAGGTCGTCGATCCTGTGACCTTCGTGCGGAACTTCTTGCCCGCCAATAGCCGGCACTACAGTTTTGACAGCCCAGGTGCTCAGGAGCAGATCTCGGCGGAGTTCCTCCAAGCATTCATAACCGCCGTCAACGCGCTTTCGCGAACCCGTCGACTTCCCGAAATGCCCGCGCACGCCGGCGAGATCGCACATGCGATGGCGGACGACAGTGGCGTGCTGGGCTCCTGGATCACCCGATACGGACTCGACCTTGTCAACGTCGGCATCGAGAACATCGAGTTCTCGACGGCTTCGCGAGAGCTCGTCCGGCAGTTCGCATCCAACCGCTTAAGTGTGTCTGCGTACGAAGGCGTCTCCCAACAAGCGTCGAACGTCCTGGCCCAGCAGAAGATCGCCCAGGGCATCCAGGATCACGGGTTAGGAGACGCCGCGGGACTCGCGGTCGGACTGGGGGTAGTGACTGGACTCAACCCCATGAACGCCGCGCCGGTCGGGTCGCCCGTTGACTCCGGGGCAACCTCAGCTCCTGCGCCAGCGTTGTCAGTTGATGAGCAGATTGAGACCGTCAAGAAGCTGAAAGAACTCGCCGACGCTGGGGTCCTCACCGATGATGAGTTTCAGGCAAAGAAGAAGCAAGTCATGGGCTTATGACGCGGCTCGCCGTTTACGCGGGCAGAGGCTGAGTGCAGTACGGACATGCGCGAGTAATGCCGACGATCACTTCAGAGCGGGCGCCGCAACTTGGACAGGTCGCAACAGTCTTGTGGGCACGCTCTGGCGTGAACTTCTTACTGATGATCTGGCCCGTCTGATAGTCGATGTAGTAGTCCTCGATCATCCCGGAATCGATCATGCGCTGGACATCCTGGTAGACCCGCGCTGGCTTGACGTTGACAATGCTCGCGACCTGCTGAACCGAGATCGACTCCACGCCTTTGAGGATTGGCACGTATCGCTTCAGGCGGGTTCCGCCGGCCGGGCGAATGACTGAGATCCAGATAGTGATGCCAGCGAGTAGTGCGGCGGCGACCCAGCACGCGATGGCACCCTGCAGGTAGCCGACGCGCTCGCTCATGGGCACGTCATGGGTTTCACTCCACCACAGAATTCCCGAGGATTCAGTCGACTTCGAGTAGCCCATGAGGAGAAGAAGTCCCATGAGAAAGAAGAACGCCGCTCCCAATCCGCCTGTTGAGGCTAGGGTACTTCGCCCGCCCGGCTCGTTCTTCCGGCTCTTCGGGTTCTTTAAGTTCTTCGGGGGCATTCGGGACTACCTGTTTGAGGGGTTGCTGTTGGAGTTCAGCCTAGTTCGCGGTGCGCTGCGCTTCGCTGCCAATCGGCCAGCGTGGCTACCGGCGCACGCTCCGTATGTTCTAGCGGCATTCACGGGAGACGGGACTCAGCGGGCCCCATCGATCTGGTCGAGCAACCGATCCAGCCCGTCGTCGAAGAGATCCGCGTATCGATCCAGTGTCATCGCCGCCGATGCGTGGCCGAGCATCCGCTGCACGGACTTCACGTTGCCGCCGGCGTTCACCGCGATCGAGGCCGCGGTGTGCCGCAGGTCGTGCAGCACCATCGTCTCGATGCCGGCCGTCTTCAGAGCCGTCTTCCACCATGACTTCGAGCCCGCCGACGAGCGCACGCGGCGCATGTAGTCGCCGGTCGGCCCGGGGAACACGAGATCGCTCTTGCGGCGTCCCGTGATCTCGGCACGCAGCGCCTCAACCACGATCGCGGGCAGCGGGACGAGGCGGGTGCTGGCATCCGTCTTCGGCGTGCTCAGGTGGATCTCGCCATGCACTTCGACGGCCGACCTGTGCACGGTGATTCGTCGCTTGTCCAGGTCGACGTCGGCGACCTTCAGCGCGACAGCCTCGCCCCAGCGCAGTCCGCAGTACCCCAGCGTCAGCACAAGCGGCCGGTGCGAACCGCTCGCATCCGCGACGCGACGCAGTTCCTCCTGCGTCAGGTATCGGCGGATGCGCCGGGTCCGGCGGCGAGGCAGCGAGTCGACACCGGTGGCAGGGTTCCTTCCCAGTCGGCCGTCCTTGACGGCCTGCTTCAGAATGCCGTTCAGCACCCCGTAGGCGCGGTGCACGATCGATGGAGAACGGTCGATCGTGCTGAGCCACGCGGCGATGTCGCCGTTAATGACCCGACGCAGCGGTACCCGCTCCCAGCGTGGCGCGACGTAAAGGCGCCAGCTCGTCTCGAGCGGCTTGTATGCCGACGGCTTGAGGGTGTTTTTCTTGATGTCGAGCCAGGCCGGCGCCAACGAGCCGACGGTGACCGTCGACTTGCGGGGGTCGGTCCAGTCGCCGGTGATCAGCTTCGACTTCTCCGTCGTCAGCCACGCCTCGGCCTCTGACTTCGTGGGGAAGCCGCGCTTCTCGACGATGCGATTGCTGGGCGAGACGTACCGGGCGCGCCACAGTGTGCCGTGCTTGACCGAGTCGTAGGAGTAGACGTTACGGGTCGTGCGCTTAGGCATCGTCCGTTCGACGTGGGCGACCCTGCGTATAGTTCATGCCCTTGAGGCGTCCGGCGGCGCGCGCCTTCGCGATCCAGTCGGATGCCGTGCGGTGCGGTACATCGAGTTCCACCTGCACCGCCTTCGTCGGCGGCAGGTCTGCCAGTGCGGCGGCACCGTAGAGGATCTCGATCACCTCCATGCGCTCGTCCTTCATCCCGCGTTTGACGACGGCGGATGCCATCCATTGCGGGATGATCCGGCCCTCGCCGGCGGTGAGGTCTGCGACCGTCGTCCACTCGCCGCCGTCCGAGGCATCCATGCGGACCGCGATGCAGTGGGGGACGGCGGCTTGCACGATCGCCTGTGCGGCGATGTGACGCAGTGCGCGCCGATCGAAGTCCGGCCGTATCGCGCGGCTGACGAGCGTCATGACGACGTACTGGCCCTCGTCGGGCGAGTAGTGCGCCTCGAGGGTCGTTTCGATCCCGGTCTCGTCGTTCGTCGTGGTTGCGACGAACGCCCGGGCAATGCGCAGCGCCGACCCGACGGGTTCCGTCGCGGCATCCGCTGACATGGGTGTGCCATCGAGAGTGGTCACGTCGATTCTCACCTCCTCATCTTGCATTACCTCGAACGCACATCGCAGAACCTCTTGACAGAGCATACTCCTTAGTTGTGTACTCATGTCAAACACGGTTCTAACAACGCAGCGGAGGTGCACCGTGGCAATGAAGATCGAGACGACTCCTGTCGACCTGAAACACAAGTACCTGAGCCCACAGATGCTGGCCGACCAGCTGCCGGGCATCTCGACCGGCACGCTCGCGATGTGGCGACATGAGGGCAAGGGTCCGCGCTATCGCAAGCTCGGCCGCATCGTGCTCTACGCCGTCGACGAGGTCGACGAGTGGGTCGAGGCCGCCATGCGCGAAGGCACGATCGATGGCTACTGATCTGATGCAGGATGCCGCGCCGCCGGCCGTCACCGTGTACACGACCGGCCCTGCGTGCGTGCAGTGCACGCTGACGGAGAGCCTCCTCGCAGACCTCGACATCCCGTTCGTCGAATGCGACATCACGCGCAGCGAGAACCATGACGCCCGTGACTATGTCGTCGGCGACCTCGGCTACACCCGCGCGCCGGTCGTTGTCGTCGATGAACACGACCACTGGTCGGGGTTCCAGCCGGACGAGCTGAAGAGGATCGCTGCTCGGTTTGGGATCGGATCATGAACGAGCGCAGCGCTCCGAGCGCGGATGAGAGTCTCGCGGAAGTGGGGGAGCGCATCCGGTCCGCCGCTCCGATCCACGGCGACCGCGCAACCGACGAGGACTGCCGCATCCGGCGTGCGCTGATCGACGAGGCATTGGCAGTCCGCGGCATCCACCCCGGTGCGCACGCGTGGCACACGGCTCAGCTTGTAGACGGGCACGTTGCCGGCGTCTGGGCGAACTCGGTCGAGGAGGCGGAGCTCGAGCTCACAGTCTGGTGGGGCACTCGATGCCACTGGGTCATCGCTGACCCGCAGTGCCTGCTCTTCCACGAGTACTTCCCGAGAGGCAAGCGTTCGGCGGCAGAGGTCGATCGCCGCTTTCCGATCGCGCCTCCGCGCGCGTTGCGCGACCGCTTCGCCCCCGCCGACTCGCTGCTCGACGGCATCTGGTTGCCGCCGGCATCCACCACGTCGCTCGCGAGGTGATCACTGTGGTCGACGACGATGCTGAACGGCTCGAGCGAGCGAACGAAGATCTTCGCCTTCAGATCGCGCATGCTCGCGCTGCCCTGTACGAGAGGGAGAAGCAGCGGAAGGAGCGGCGCCGCGAGTATGCGCGCGCGTACTACGCGGCACATCGCGACGAGTACCTCGACTATCAGCGCCAGTACCGGGCCGAGCAGCGCGAGAAAGACCCCGAGGCGTATCGGGCGGGCAAGCGCGAGCGGAACCAGCGTTGGCGCGATTCGCACAAGGACCAGGTCAACGCGCGCCTGCGCGACAAGTACCGCGACAATGCCGAGAAGCACCGCGAGCGTCGTCGTGAGTACTACGCGGCGCGTGCCGAGGAGCAGCGTGCGCGCCGCCGGGAGTACTACGCCCGCAACAAGGAGAAGCAGAAGGCCTCCCACCGCGCGTGGCGCGACCGCGAAAAGCGGCGCCGAGCGGCCGGCCTGCCGACGCAGCGTCTCCATCGCGTACCTCGCGACGAGCGCAAAGCGAACCGCGTCGCGGCTGACGCCTTCTTCTCACGAACCTGGACCGAGGAGGAACTCATGACCATGATGGAGATCTTCGCCACGCCGCCGGAGCTGCTGGCGGCGTGGAAGAGAGACTGCCTCAAGGCGCGCGCGACCTACACGCTGGCTGAGCAGCAAGAGGAGCTCGCGCGCCTGCAGAAGGAACTGAACCGTGTGGCCCCGGGCCCCAAGCCGAAGTCGCGCCTGACGCCGCAGCAGATCGAGGAGGCACGGATGGATGCCATCGCGAAGCAAATCAACGACAGGCTCCGCCATCACGAGGAGCCGCGGCGCGTCCATCATCTGGACCCCGCCGCCCCGCATTCGATGCTGCGTCAACCCGACACGACAGGACTAAACCGATGAGCGTCATCGACCGGAGCCGCGCCGAGAAGGTGCTCTACCGCACCGCCATCAGCGCGTTCATGTATTACCCCGAAAAGCCTGACAATGAGCCCGGTTACGACGTCGAAGAGGACGTGGCGTGGTGCGCGGCGCCGCTCGAGCGTCGGCTGCCGCCGCCGGATGTCGAAGTGTTCCGCGGGGTCATCCGGATGCTGATCACTGAACCGCTCGCGGACCGCCGACCGCTGATCCAGAAGCTCGCCGAGCTCTCGGCGGAGTAGGAGGCAGATCCGTCCTGGCGGCCGATCGTAGCGACCTCCGGCGCGCTCCGTTCCGGCCCTGCGGCATATCCTCCCTCGCTGCGCTCAGTCCGGTAATCCTCGGACTCGGCACTGCGCGCGCCTCCGGTCGCGTCGTGAGCCACTACCAGGACGATCCGAGAAGAGCGGGCGATGCGCGATCGCGTGAGTTAGCGCGAGATGCCGCCTCGCTCGGGGCCGACAGGAGTGACGACGGGTGCGGCGAGATCGACGATCTCCTCGCGTGGTAGCGCACGCTGCAGGGCTCCTAGTCTCGCTACCGTCCTCTGCTCGATCGCGCTGATGAACTTGCCGTCGCTGGGTACGTGCAGCTCGGGCAGAACCTCGCGGAGAGCGATTTCGTGCAGTTCGACGAGGAGCTCAGTGACAGCGCGGGGGAGGTCTCGGCGCGTCATCGCGTAGTCGGTCGCGTGGTGAAGCTCGCTGAGCCACTGCGTCGCGTCGAACCGACTTAGGCGAGCGGACTGCGCGCCTTCGAGGGCTGCCGCGGCACCGCGGAATACCTCGTCACCGTCGGCTCGGCGTGCGTCGAACACCACGTCGCCGTTGCGGCCGATCACCGTCAACCGGTCGACGGATGCCGTACTCGCTGCTCCTGCCGTTAGATCGCGGGTGCCGTCCAGTGCGCGGTCGTGAGCTTCTCGACTGACGAACCGGGCCAGCTTGCCGGCGCGCACGTTGCTCAAGTAGAGGGATGCGACGGAGAGGAGACTCTCGGCTCTCCGTGAGGCGACGACAACGACGCGCGTCTGGAACCCTTCCGCCGCGAAGCGTTCGGTCGTCGCGACCGCCACAGCGGGGTCCTGAAACCCTCCCTCGAGTATCAGCGACCGCTTGTTCTCTCGCGCGTAGCGAATGCAGTCGCGCAACCATGCCGCTGTTGCGCGGGTGACGCCGTCGAGTGACCCAGGTGTGCTGGCGTTGGCAAGCTCAGCGAAGCGCGGGTGAAACGCGCGCAAGTCGTCGGCGCCCACAATGGCTGGCGCTTGACCGTAATCTACGACCAGCGCCCGAGCCGCTCTCAGGCGCGCAGCCCCGGGTTGGCCGGCGAGCAGGGTCAGAGACGGCGAGTCCTCAGGGCGAGTCGAGTCCTGAAACACCAGAGGCAGGACGTCGCGCGCCAGTATCGCGTCACGCTCACGCGCTTCGAGCTCCCCGCCGCTCAAGGCGTCAGCTCCGCAATACGCACAGCGATTCGATCAGCGAGCGCGTTCACGGCCGCGCGGTCGTGTCCATCCACGTCGAGGATGTCTCGATGCAACTTCTGAAGCTCGGACAACGCAGCTGCTGAGGGTCCGGAGTGTTCGATGGAGGACTGCAGAAGAAGGCTCGTCAGCACAGTGGCGGACTCGCGCATCGCCTCGTAAGCGACAGCGTCATTGACGCGCCATGCCGATATCCGAGCCACGCCCAGCCTCCAAGTCCCCATCGTAGTCTTCCGGCGAAATCGTCGCGTTCGTCCTACCTTCGACCCTCGCTCGCGGAGCTGGTCGCCCGGACATCATCGGCACCCCGCCGGCTGCCTCTAGAGGCGATCGATCCAGGTGTCTTGTTCTCTGTCGCTCCACGAGTTCCCCGTCAAGGTGCGACCTCGCGCCGCAACTCGACGTCGCAGCCCTTCGATGAGCCGCTGAGCTGTGGCGGCCTGCAGCTCGCCGACCGACGAAATGCGGACGCCGGTGAGCTCGGCTGTGATCTCGAACTGAGCTCCGGCGGTTCCGATACCCAGCTCGGCGAACAGCGATCTGATCTCTTCGCGTTGCGGTGTGGTCATCATGAGCGGACTGCGCGCAGTCGGATCCGGTTCGTCCGACTCGAATACGGACAGTAGGTCACCCATCACTCAATTGTTGCCGAAACCATCACGGCGTGCTTGCCGGTCGCTTTCGGAACCCCGCTGGTGTTGATGCGGGGAGCGACGCGTGGTGGTCGCGGACCCGCTTGTCCGGCGGATTCTGACCGTGGAGAGCCCGACTAGAACGGCTCGCGTCCGCGGCTCCACCACGCATCCCAGTCGAGACGCTGGGACACCACGCCGAAGTCGGCGAGCCACTGCGGTTCGGCTCCGGCGAACGCCTCGCCAACGTAGTGCACTCGGTCGAAGTCCGCGCCGTCCGGGTGGACAGACACCAGTGCCAGCCGGTGGTCTGGCGCCGCGTTCAGCGCAGTGAGCACCTCGTTCCGCGTGATGCTGAAGTCCTCGGCTCCCAGAATCCGCGCCTTCACCTCGATCCGCAGGCTCGGCTCCCCGGGCTTCTTCGACAGCACATCGAAGCCTGGATTGTTGAACGCCTGCTCGACGGGTTCCCGACCGAGCCGGCGCTCGGCTGCGAGAACGGCCTCGACGCCGCGGCGCTCGACAGCCTTGCGAGCGAGGGTCAGATCCTGCGCACTCGCGCGACCCTCATTGCCCGACCCTGCCGATGCCTCTGGCACCACCAGCGCCACCGCGACGATCTTCGGCGGCTGCGGCGACATCTTCAGCTGCTTCTCGATCAGCGCAAGGCGCGACTCGAGGCGCGCCTCGAGCTCGTCGGCGCGACGCCGTAGGGAGTCGCCCGATACCCGGACCTTCTTGCCGAGCCGGGCTGCCTCGTCGGTCTTCATCGCCTCGATGCCTAGGCGATTCACTTCTCGGTTGAGGCGCTTTCGCACGCGATCTGCAAGGCGGGTGTACTCGTGCGTGCGCATCTGCACGATGTCTGAGGCGAACGACGGGAGTTGGTTCGCAATGACCCAGGAGCGGGCCTGTTCTTCGCGCGGAACGAATCGTGCGACGTCTCCGACCGACTGCAGAGAGCCCGGAGCGTAGTCGAGGTACGGCGCCGGTCCGGCATCGAGGCATTCCCCGTCGTCCGGCGCGAGCACGTACCCGAAACGCTGAGCGATCGTTGCGCCCGTCGCGTCCTGGACTTCGTTGAGGACTCCGACAAGCAGCGACGGCGCGTCGAGGTCAGCGCTCGACAGAACGGTTCCGCGATCGAGTACCGAGCGCAGACTCTCCACCGTGATCCGAAGCACCGCATCATGCAGTGGGTGTCCGGGGGCCAGGAGTTCAGCTCGGTCGCTGACGTCGCTTCCCATCGTCGCGATATCGAAAGTGACCCGGTGATAGCGGCGCGAGATCGGTGCGCGCGTGCTCTCACGCACGGATGCCGGCACGTGCGTGATCTCGTATCGTCCCCGCTCACGGCGCTCGGCGCGCCCGCCCAGCCGTCGGAAGGCCTCGAGGAAAGCGTCGCGGATGAAGTGCGGCTGAAGCCTGCGTGCGCGAGCTTCCTCCATCTGGTCTCGCAGCCGTTCGAGTTCGGTGGGCGGCAGCGCTTCCTTCGCAAGAGCGTTGTCGTCCATCAGTTCCCGTAGGCCAGCCGATACGCCCGAGTCGATGGTCTGGAACATCTTCGCCCGGACGTCTGGCTGCTCCCCGTACCTGATGGCGTCGCGCAGCACGCGGGTCAGTGACATCTCCCCGAGCGACGTGCCGAGGACGTCGAAGACCTTGCCTCCGTACGCGCGCTTCTGCTCCTCGATCTTGTCGAGGAGACGACGGAAGACTTCACCCTCGCGCGTACCCTCTGCCACCATGTTCCACAGTCGGCAGACCTCCGTCTGCCCGATGCGGTGGATGCGGCCGAATCGCTGCTCGATGCGGTTGGGGTTCCACGGCAGGTCGTAGTTGACCATGAGGTGCGCCGCCTGAAGGTTCAGGCCCTCACCAGCAGCGTCTGTCGCCAGAAGGACCTGCACGTCGGGGTTGTGCGTGAACTCCTCGGTGATCCGCCGCCGCTCGTGACGGGGCACTCCACCGTGGATGGCGACGACGGCGTCCACGCGACCGATCAGAGACGTGATCCGTCGTTCGAGATAGTTCAGGGTGTCGCGGTGCTCGGTGAACACGATGAGCTTGCGCGGGGCGGAGTCGGCTCGCTCGAGAACCTCGCTCTCGAGAACTCCTCTCAGCTCGACCCACTTGCTGTCCTGCTGGCTCGCCAGCACGCGATCCGCGATCTGCGCGAGGTCCCGCAGCTCGGCGACCTCGGTCTCGAGCTCAGCGGCGGTGAGCGCAGCCGTTGCCGCGTCGACGAGTTCCTCCTCGGCTTCCTCGAGTTCCTCAGCGTCGTACTCGTCGATGTCCGGGTCGTCATCGTCGAAAGAAAGCGTCGATCGGGGCTGCGTCGCCGCGTCGCGTCTCGCGAGCAGGTCGAGGCGTGCCTTCTCGAGCCGGTCGGCGCGGCGTCGCAGAGACTGGAAGATGGCCTCGGGGCTTGAAGCCAGTCGGCGCTGTAGAACCGTGAGCGCAAATCCGACGGTCACCTTGCGCTTTCCGTCGAGACGATCTGCGCGATTCATCCCCTCGCGGACATATTCGGTGACCATTTCGTACAGGTGCATCTCGGCGTCCGAGAGCGGATAGCTTGCGGTCTCGGCGTGCCGCTCGGGGAACAGAGGCTTGCCCTCGAAGGTGAGCAGATCCTCCTTCACCATGCGCCGCATGAATCCGTCTGCGGTCCCTGCAGATGCGGACTTGTCGCCGGGGCCAGCGAAGCGGTCGCGGTCGAGGAGAGATAGGAATGTCTGGAAGTCCTCTTCCTTGCCGTTGTGCGGGGTCGCCGTCATCAACAGCAGGTGACGGGCACGCGTGCTGAGAAGAAGTCCGAGCTGAAAGCGTCTGGATGCCTTGAGCTCACCGCTGAACCACGTCGCGCTCATTCGGTGTGCCTCATCCACGACGACGAGGTCGAACTCGGCCTCCTCGAGCTGGTGAAGCAGGAACTCATTGCGGGCGAGCTGATCCATCCGCGCGATGAGGAGCGGCTTCCCATCGAAGACATTCGCGCCGGGCGCCGCATCCTGCATTCCTGCGGCCAGGATCTCGAAATCGAGCCCGAATTTGAGCCGCAGTTCGTCTTGCCACTGCTCCACAAGGCTGCCTGGCGCCACGATCAGGCAACGCTTCACATCGTCGCGCAGCAGGAGCTCCTTGATGTAGAGCCCCGCCATGATCGTCTTTCCGGCGCCGGGGTCATCGGCCAGGAGGAACCGAAGCGGTGTGCGAGGCAGGAGCTCTCCGTAGACCGCGCGGATCTGATGCGGAAGCGGCTGCACGTCGCTCGTCGCGACCGCGAGCATCGGGTCAGAGTGGCCGGCGTAAAGGATTCTCTGTGCTTCCGCGGCGAGCCGGAAGTCTTGGGCGTCGGCATCGAAGGGACGACCGTGTTCCTGGTGCACGCTCAGGTCTTCTTCGTCGGCGCGGTAGATGATCCGCTCCGCGACGTTGCCGTCCGGACCGCGGTAGATGAGCTGCGTCGCTTCCGGTCCGTGGGGGATCATTGCGATGACGTCTACCGGTGCGCCGGGGATCACCCCAGTGAGCTTCGTCCCTGCTTGCACAGTCGTCCAGAATCCCGCGTTTGACACAGCATCCTTCCTATCAGGAGCGGACGACGTCGCCATCGTCGGGGGTGTGGTCTGACGCCAGGTAGGCTTGATGGTGACCGTCGATGCGGAGGTTCAGGGGATATGCCGACGATCCTTGCCGTTTCGGGGATTCTGATCGATCGTGCGTTCCCGGGGCTGGGGCAGAGCGCTGCGCAAAGGCGGCGCGCGCTCACGATGAGCGCGGTTGTGAAGATCATCGGGCTGGCACGTCAGCACAACGTCGACGCCATCGTGATAGTGGGCGGACTCTTCGACGGCCAGTCGGTCGGCATCCATTCGATCTCTGCGGCGATGCAGATCCTCGACACATTCGACGGTGTTGTGCTGATCGCGCCCGGCGCGCGCGATCCGTTCGATGAGGACGGCGAATACGGCGGGCCAGCGATGGGAAACAGGGCGCGCGTCTGGCGGACTTCCTCGTTCACCGAAGGTGCGTCGCTCGACGGAGCACGGATCCTCGGCCGCGCGTCCAAACGCCCGAGCGGAGGCGACAGCCGCCTGCCCGATGTCGACCCGGCACAGGCCTCGATCGTCATCGGCGACGGGATTGATGTGTCGGATGCTGCGGCGTGGGCATCACGGTCGCCCAACCGTCACGTCATCACGACAGGGGATCCTGAGCAGTTCGGCTCGGGCGTGACTGTGCTCGCCCCCGTGAACGCCGACGTTGGTCATCCTTTCGGGCAGGCGGTGCTGGTCACTGTCGAGGCCGGCGGCCGCGTGGCCACGCGCGCTGCGTCCGTTCTCGAGGGCTCGCCCGCGACCGTCGATGTAGACGTCACCGATGTTGCCGACACCATCGGATTGGCGAAGAGGATCAACTCGCAGGCTGAGACCATAGAGCCGTGGTCGGTTCTCCGCCTCAGCGGAGAGCTCCCGCAGGGCGTGCTCCTTCCATCGACGATCGGCTCAGCCCCGGTACGCGATGACATCATCCTCGACGAGTCGGCGCTGTCCTTCGCGTTCACAGAGCCCGCGTCCGGCGACCGCACCGCCCTCGCAGAGTTCCTCCGATCGGCGGCCGATGCCGCCGGCGACGACAAAGTCCGCCACCAGGCGATCGCCCTCGGACTGCAGGCGCTGGGATCGGTAGCGCGTGAGGTGGCGGCGCTGTGAGGTTCGACAAGATCCAGGCAACAGCGTTCGGCGCCCTACGCGGGCCGTCGCTGGAGTTCCCCGAGCGGATGACGATCGTCCACGGGCCGAATGAAGCGGGCAAGTCGACGTGGTTTGCCGCGATGTTCGCAGGACTGACCGGGCGCCGGGTAGCTCGCGGTCGCGGCACGAAGGCGCAGCAGGAGTTCCGCCGCCGACACAAGCCATGGGTCGGCTCGCAGTGGCGTGTCACCTGCGACATCGCTCTGGACTCCGGGCTCAGGCTCTCGTTTGAGCATGACCTGCAAGCCGGCACCGTTCGCATCACCGACCGAGGCCTCGACCGCTTCATCCCCCTTCCCCGACTTGAGCAGCAACTCGGGGTCACCCTGCAGTCCGACGAAGGCTTTGACGGCTCGGCTCTGCTCGGTCTCAACCGGGAGTCAGTGCGATCGACGATGTTCGTCGGGCAGGCCGACATCCTCGACGTTCTGGTCAACGCGGGCGAACTGCAGGAGTTCGTTCAGCGGGCGGCCGCGACCGGCCACGTCGACGCGACGGCGGAGCAGGCGCTCGAGTGGATCGCCGAGCAGCGCCGAGAGCGTGTGGGGAGCCCCCATATCGGCAACCGCCCCCTTCGCGCGACGAGCGCAGCCCTCGACGCGGCCCGGACGGCGCTCGGCGACGCGATCGACGCCCGTCACAACGTGCAGGACCTGAGGATCCGCCTCGGCGGCTCCCGCACCGAACTGGCACGACGTGAGAGTGAACTCGGCGACCTGCGCAACGCAGTCGAGTGGTTCGAGATTGATGCACTGGCAAAGCGCATCGACCGCGCGCGTGAACTGAACCAGCAGATTGGGTCACTGGCGCAATCGCCTGCTCCCGCCGCGCAAGAACTGATCTCTCGCGTCACCACTGTGGCCGAGGCGTTCCGGTCACGAGGAGTCGAGCCGACGCCGCTCGAGGGCGACAGCGCGGAGACCATCCGGGCTGAGATCGACGCCCTCCCCGACATGCCCGCCGGCGACCGGCAACCCGCGCCAGCGGCAATCGAAGCCGAACGCGCTCTCAACGACGCCGAGGCCGCCCTCGAGACGCTCCGAGCCACAGCGCCGAGCGCCGTGGAAGAGATCGAAACGGATGCGTCTGCCGACGAGATCCGCGTGCTTGCCGAGCGCCTGGCCGAACCAGAGCCGACGCTCGCGCCAGGCACCCAGTTGCGCATAGAAGAGCTTGAAGCGCAGCACCGGGTCTCGACCGACGAGTACGCAAAGCGCCGGCAGGAGTACGACCGGGCGCTCGCTCACTACGCCGAGCAGCAGCGGGAATACGCCGGCCAGCGCGAACTGTACGAGACTGCGCGAGCGACCTACGAGGCCGACTATCGCGACTTCCAGAGCCAGGTCGCGGCGAAGAACACCGCCTACGAGGCGCAGCGGACCGCGGATGCCGAGCTCGCAAAAGCCGAGGCCCGCAGAGCCGAGCAGGAGCGCGCCGCAACGAGACGACGCGGCGTGGGGATCGGGCTGACGGCCGCCGGCGCGATTGCGATCATCATCGGCGTGATCGGTCTGGTGCTCGGCATCCCGTTCTTGGCGCTCGGGCTGGGGCTCGCTGGTGTCGCGGCGGCCGTTCCCGGGCTCGTCCTCGCGGTCAAACGCCGCCCGAGCGAGGCAACGACGCCGCAGCCGAGGCGTATCGACATCCCGAGCGTGCGGGACGAGCCCGTTCGCCCGACACCACCTGAGCCGCCTCAGCCGGTGACCCTGGCAGCCCCGGGCGAGGCACCGCCCAGACCCGCGGCGCTGGTCGATGCAGAGCAGAGGCTCGCGCATTGGCAGACCTCGAGCCAGGAACACAAGGCGCTGCGTGATCAGGCAGAGGCAAGAATCGCAGAGCTACGACTGCCCTCTGATCCGTCTCGGCTTCGAGAGATCGCGCGTTCGCTGGATGACCGCGCCGCGGCACAGGACCGTGCGCGCCGCCACGCAGAGCAGACCGCAGCAGCCGAGCAGAGCGCCACGAAGGCGGCGCAGACCCTCCTGGCGGCGGTGGGCGGCTCATCGGCGTCCGACGTGTCGGTCGAGGATGCGCGACGGATGCTGGCGGATTACGTCTCCGCGTGCGCTGAGCGCGATCGCCTTGGCCGACTCGCGGAGCGGCGTGAGGAACTCGTACGGATCCTCGATCAGAGAGTGCAGCGTGAGGGCGACCATGCCCGCGCGCTCGCAGCGTTCCACCGAACCGCTACCGACGTCGCTGCACTGGCCGCCGAGTTGGCCCTCCCCGTCGCGAGCGAGGACGACGGGCTCGCTCAGCTTGATGCGTGGCACGAGGAGCAGCGTCGACTCGCGCGCGTCGTCAGCGAACGCGTTGCGCTGGAAGGACGCCTCGAGCAGCTGCTCGACGGGACGTCCATCGACGACCTGGCACAAGCGCACTCGCGGCGCATCTCAGACGCGGGACCGCGGCCCGAAGCGGTTGACCCCACCGCCGCTGATCGGTTGGCCGCGGTCGAAGCACGACGGGATGCCGCCGCTGCTGAGGTCGCGCGCCAAGAGGGGCGGTTGCGCGAGGTTGAAGAGTCGTTGACGTCGATCCCCGAAGCGATGGAGCGCGAGGCCCTGGCTGAGCGCGACGCCCAGCGTGTGCGGAGCCTGGACCAATACCTCGCACTCGCTGAGACGCACTTGGCGATCGCGAAGGAGCGCGCACACGCCGACATCGCGCCTGTGCTCGAGAACACGATCCGTCCATGGCTTCCAAGGATCACCGGCGACAAGTACGTCGACGTTACGGTAGATCCGGCGACCCTCATGGTCCGAGCTGTCGAGTCTGGCGGGCGCCCGCGCGACGCCGACATCCTCTCCCACGGCACGACGGAGCAGGTCTTCCTTCTGTTGAGGATCGCGCTCGCGCAGCATCTCGCGAGCACCGACGAAGTCGCCCCGCTTATCCTCGACGACGTCACTGTGCAGTCCGACCGGCAGCGCACTGAGGCGATACTTGAGCTCCTGCATGAGATCAGCAAGGACCGCCAAGTGATCTTCTTCACACAGGAGCTCGAGGTCATCAACTGGGCACTGCAGAACCTGCCCCAACGAGCGGTCGTGGCGCTATGAGCCCGGGGTGTAGCCCGTCGATGTCGGTGCAAGCATCTAGTGTCGAGAGGGTCGCCTCCTGGGGAGGTCGCAATCCTGGGCCGGGAGGAAGTAGTACATGGCGCCAAAGCGCAAACTGATCGAAGTCTCGCTGCCACTCGAGGCGATCAACCGCGAGTCCGCTCGCGAAAAGTCGATCCGACACGGACACCCGTCGACGCTGCACCTGTGGTGGGCGCGGCGCCCGCTCGCCGCGGCGCGTGCCGTGCTGTTCGCGCAACTCGTCGATGACCCCTCATCGCACCCCGAGGAGTTCCCGACGGAAGAGGCGCAAGCCGTCGAACGCGAGCGTCTGCACCAGATCATCCGCGACCTCGTGGTGTGGGAGAACGTGCGCGACGAGCGCCTGCTCGCCCGGGCGCGCGCGGAGATCATGAAGTCCACGGACGGGAACCCGCCCGCGATCCTCGACCCCTTCGCCGGCGGCGGTACCATCCCGCTGGAGGCGCAGAGGCTGGGCCTCGAAGCCCACGCATCCGACCTCAATCCGGTCGCGGTGCTCATCAACAAGGCGCTGATCGAGTTCCCGCCGAAGTTCCGTGACTGGAAGCCGGTGTTCCCGGGTCTCGCAGGTTCCCAGGTGACCCCGTGGACCGGCGCGACGGGCCTCGCTGCCGACGTTCGCGCCTACGGTCAGTGGATGCGCGACGAAGCTGAGAAGCGCATTGGAGACCTGTATCCGAAGGCCACGCTGGCCGACGGATCGAAGGCGACTGTGATCGCCTGGATCTGGGCCCGCACGGTCACCTGCCCGAACCCAGCTTGCGCAATCGAGATGCCGCTCGTGAGGTCGTGGTGGCTCGGAAAGAAGAAGGGCAAGGAGGCGTACGTAGTTCCCGCGGTTGTGAAGGACGTCTCGCACCCGAGCGGGAAGCGTGTCGGCTTCTCGATTGGACACGACACTGGCACAGCGCCGCAACGGGGCGAGGACGGGACAGTCAATCGAAACGGTGCCACTTGCCTCGCCTGCGCGTCTGCTGTCGGCCTGGAGTACATCCGAGCCGAGGGAAGGGCCAAACGGCTTGGGCAGACGCTCATGGCAATCGCATGCGAAGGAACGCGGTCCAGAGCATATGTCGCTCCTGATGCGTCCCAGCTAGCAGCAGCCGCTGTGGAGCCTCCTGATCACCTGCCTGATCAGCGAATACCTGATCAGGCACTGGGTTTCCGTGTCCGAGCGTACGGATTCGATGAGTGGACTGATTTGTTCACGTCGCGTCAACTCTCAACGATGATGACCTTCGCCAGCCTGGTCACGGAGGCTCGATCGCTAGTGCTGCAGCACGCGCTTGCGAACGGAAATGAGCTGGGCGAGGACCTCTTGTCGGGCGGTCAGCAGGCGAAAGCCTACGCGGACGCGGTGGCGATCTACTTGGGCCTGGCCGTCAGTCGATACTCAAACTTCCAGAACGCGTTCTGCCAGTGGCGACCGGATCCGGGAAAGGAGCAAGTAGGCCATTTGTTTGCGCGACAAGCGATATCGATGATCTGGGACTTCGCGGAAGCCAATCCGGGGAGCAACTCGGCTGGTGGGTGGCTGCCCGCGTTTCAGTTCATCCCGAAGGCCATTGAGGCGCTGCCTGCAGGTCCTTCCGCGGACGCCATTCAGGCCGACGCGGCTAGCCGCGATTATTCCGGGGTTGTCGTGTCGACTGACCCGCCCTACTACGACAACATCGGCTACTCGGATCTATCGGACTTCTTCTATGTCTGGCAGAGGCAAGCGCTGGGCGGTTGCTTCCCATCGCTGTTTGGAACGGTCCTAGTGCCGAAGGCAGAGGAGCTTGTCGCAAATCCCTTCCGCCACGGCGGGGACGAGGGCGCGAAGGCCTTCTTCGAGTTTGGATTTCGCGAGGTCTTCCAGCACGTACGGGCTGCCGCCACGTCCAACTTCCCCGTGGCAGTCTTCTACGCGTTCAAGCAGTCGGACAGCGACTCGGAAGGTCAGGCCTCGTCTGGCTGGGAAGTGCTACTTGAAGGAATGGTGAAGAGCGGGTGGGCGGTCACCGCCACCTGGCCAATTCGAAGTGAGCTATCCAACAGAACTCGCGGGATCGACTCGAATGCTCTCGCGTCATCCATCGTCCTTTCACTGCGCCCTCGCCCTGTAGACGCACCGACAACGGACCGCAGGGGTTTCATCGCTGCGCTGAAGCGCGAGCTCAGCAGCGCCATGCGCGATCTCCAGTCAGGCGGGATCGCGCCAGTCGACCTTCCGCAGGCAGCGATCGGCCCAGGTATGGCGGTCTTCTCGCGATACGCACAGGTCGTGGAGTCCGATGGCTCCCCGATGACGGTTCGCTCTGCACTGGCGCGGATCAACGAGATCCTCGATGAGGTGCTTGGTGAGCAGGAGGGTGACTTCGATCCGACCACGCGGTTCGCGATCGCGTGGTACCGCTCGAACGGCTACAACACCGGCGCTTTCGGGACAGCCGACGACCTCGCGCGCGCCCGCAACACGGCTGTCGCGACGATGGAGCGCCACGGCATCCTGACCTCTCGTGCGGGCAAGGTGCAGCTCTACAAACCAGCTGACCTCGATGAGAAATACGACGTGTCGAGCGATGAGTCGACGAGTGCGTGGGAGGCGTTGCACCACGCAATCCGCATTCTCGAGTCAGGCGGCGTGCTGTCAGCGGGGTTGTTCCTGCGCGACGCGTCGCAGCGAACCGACGGGGCCGTCGACCTCGATTTGGTGAAGGAGCTCGCGTACCTGCTGTTCCAGCTCGCCGAGAAGAACGGCTGGACGAAGGACGCAATCAGCTTCAACGCGATCGCGACCGCATGGCCGGAACTCACGGACGCTGCGCGCACGGCATCGGGACAGTCCTATGCAACCTCGACTCTCGATTTCGGAGATGACGCCTGATGGCCACCAGTAACCGTGACCGTATCGGCAAGATGTTCGAGCTGATGGCGCCCGAACTCGACGCGTTCATTTCCAAGCAGGTCGCGCCGCGGATCGGCGACACGGACTGGACCGAGCTCGTCCGTCTTGTCGACAGCAAGAAGGGTGCGGCCGGCAGCAAGAAGTACGACCGCGCCGACCCGCAGGTTGCCCTGCGCCTTCTGACCGAGAACATCACCGGTAAGGCGAAGGACGGCTGGTACCCCTTCAACGGTGTACTGACGCAGACGCATCAGGCCTACGCCCGTGAACTCCGTGACACCCGCGACAAGTGGGCGCACATGGGCGGCTTCGACGACGACGACGCGTATCGCAACCTCGATACTGCACGGCTGCTCATGAAGGCCATCGGCTCTGCGGCGACGGCGGATGAGATCGACAAGATACGCCTCGACCTGCGACGTGTGGCCTCCGACAAGCAGGACCGCAAGAGCCTGAAGGACTCGAGCGTGGTTCCCGACGTCGCCGGGCTGGCGCCGTGGCGCAGCGTTCTGCGGCCCCGCGACGAGGTGGCGCAGGGGACATTTCAGTCTTCCGAATTCGCAGCCGACCTCTTCAAGGTCGCTCGCGACGATGCAGGACTCTCGGACGAGTACGCGGATCCGGCGCAGTTCTTTTCCCGCACTTACCTCACTGAAGGATTGCGCGACCTTATCACGCGCGCAGTGAAGCGCCTCGCGGGTGACACCAACGCATCGCCGGTGATCAATCTTCAGACCAACTTCGGTGGCGGCAAGACGCACTCGATGCTCGCGCTTTGGCATCTCGCGGGTGGGCTGCCGCTCGGGCAGTTCCCGCAGGCGACGCAGGATCTGCTCTCCGACGCCGGCTACCCGTCAGTGGGCATCACCGCCCCGCGCGTCGCGCTCGTCGGCAACCACATTGCCCCGCAGGGCGAGAAGAAGCCCGATGGCACCTTTATCAAGACGATGTGGGGTGAACTCGCCTGGCAGCTCGGCGGCGCCCCGGCGTTCGAGAAGATCCGCCGGCACGACGAGGGTCGGACAAACCCCGGTGCTGACCTCCACGCGCTGCTCGCCGAGCATGCGCCTGCGGTCATCCTGGTCGACGAGTGGGTCGCCTACGCGCGCCAGCTGTACGGGCAGGAAGACCTTGCGGGTGGCACGTTCGACACCCAGTTCACGTTCGCGCAGTCGCTGACTGAAGCCGCGAAGGCGACGCCCGGCATCCTGCTCGCGATCTCGATCCCGGCATCCCACGACGGCGATGACAGCAGTGGGGCGATCAGTGGAACCGCCGAGGAGGTCGGTGGCAGCTACGGGATGGAGGCGCTCAAGCGCCTGCAGAACGTCGTGCGACGCGTCGCCGATCAGTGGCGCCCGGCATCCAGCGATGAGGCGTATCGCATCGTCAAGCAGCGCCTCTTCGAGGTCGAAGACGCGAAGGCGCTCGCCCAGATCAACGCGACGGCGAAGAAGTTCACGGAGTTCTATGCAGCCAACTCGAGCGACTTCCCGAAGGAGGCGCGCGACCCTCGCTACGGCGATCGCATTCGCGCGTCGTACCCGCTGCACCCAGAGCTGTTCGACCGCCTCTACGAGGACTGGTCGGGGCTCGAGCGGTTCCAGCGCACCCGTGGCGTGCTTCGCCTGATGAACGGCGTGATCCACGCCCTCTGGGTCGGCGAAGATCACGCGCCGCTCATCATGCCCGGTTCAGTACCGCTGTCGGTCGCGGCGGTCAACGCCGAACTCACGCAGTACCTGCAGGACTCGTGGAAGGCCGTCATCGACGCCGACGTGGATGGACCGAACTCCGAACCCGCGCGCATCGACACCGAGAAGAAGCTCTACGGCGAGCGCTCCATCACCAAGCGCCTGGCGCGCACGGTGTTCTTCGGCGCGGCACCGACGATCGGGACAGCCCAGAAGGGCATCGACACGCAGCGCGTGTTTCTCGGCACAGCGGTGCCCGGCGATGTCGTGGGCAACTTCCACTCCGCCCTCAACGTGCTCGCGGACCGTGCCACGTATTTCTACTCGGGCGCCGGTAAGTGGTGGTATGACACTCAGGCCAACATCACGCGCCGCGCGAAGGATGCCGCCGAGGCGTTGCACGAGGAAGACGTGTGGGCAGAGATCGTCCGCCGGCTGCAGGCGCAGGAGGCGGATCGGGGAGCGTTCTCGGCGATCCACATCGGCCCGGGAGACAGCGGTGACATCCCCGACACGGATCAGGCGCGACTCGTGCTCCTGCATCCGCGTCACGCGCACCGACGCAAGTCGACCGACTCTGCCGCGCGTCGATTCGCGCAGGAGGCGACCGAGCGGCGCGGGACGGCGAACCGGGCCAACCGCAACATGCTCGTGTTCCTCGCGCCGGACGAAGACAGGCTCGCCGAACTCGACAACTCCGTGCGCACCTACCTCGCGTGGAAGCAGATCGCCGAGAAGGCGAATGATCTGAACCTCACTCCGCAGCAGCTCGCACAGGCGACGGAGAAGCGCGATCAGGCTGGGCGCACGGTCAACGACCGACTCTCGATCACCTACCAGTGGGTGCTCGCGCCGTTTGCTCCCGATCCTGCCGCTCCTTTCGACATCGAGGAGATCAAGGTCGACGGTCAGGGTGACAAGCTGGCCGATCGTGTGGCGAAGAAGCTTGGCAGTGCGGGGCTGTACGGTACCCAGCACGCTGCCCGCAGCATCCGTCTCGCGCTGGATACGAAGGTCGCACCGGTATGGGCATCGGGCCACGTATCGGTCGGGGACCTGTGGGCGCTCTACGCGCAGTATCCGTACATGCCGCGCCTGCGCGACGAGTCTGTGCTGCTCGATGCGATCCGAGACATTCCGATCCTGTGGCAGGTCGAGGCGTTCGCGCTCGCGGACTCGTATGACGGGGAGAAGTACCAGGGGCTGTGGCTTCCGGGGGAGCCCGGGAGGCCGATTATCACCGACGCGACTCTCCTCGTGAAGCCCACGCCGGCGCAGGCGCAGCGGGATGCCGATGTCCCGCAGCCCGTCAATTCGGATCCCGGTCCGGGGCCCGGGCCCGGTCCTGGCCCCGGACCGGGTCCGGATCCGATCGTCGAGCGGAAGACGACTCGGTACGTGGGTAGCGTCACCCTCGACCCCGATCGCTATGCCGGCGACTTCGCAAAGGTCGCCGCCGAGGTCCTCGCGAACCTGTCGAGTGTCGATGGCGCCCGACTGCGGCTGACCCTATCGATCGATGCATCCGCGCTCGAGGGCTTTACCGAGCAGCGGATCCGCACGATTCGAGAGAACGCCGCCACGCTCCGGTTCACGACGAACGAGTTCGAGAAAGAGTGATCGTGAATGGCGGAGATGTGACCGGGTTCGCGACGGGGGCTGTTCCCGTCCCGTCTCCGCGGAAGCCCGATCAGGTAACCGTCGGCTATCGCACTATCTTCCGCACCACCGGTGAGGACGTCGTTGGGGTCGCGGAGCGCCACGTGCGCGCTTGGCTTGCGCAAAAGCTCGGTGGTGCGACCAGCCTCGACGACTGGGACGGCGTATCGAGCGCGCGGTTCGACGACCAGTTCTCCATCGTCGTCGCCAGCCAAGGCGAAGTTGGTCGTACACAACGCCGTCTCTACCGGCTGATCGACCAGAACCCGCGCGGTCGTTTCGAAATCTCTCTCTACGCCGCGGACAGCGCTAACGGAGGGCACCTCGTCATCGAGGGCGCCCGCGATGCGGCGACCACAGAAGCCGCGATCGATGGAGTAGCGACGCCAAACATCGTGCGCCAAATCCTCGAGGACGTCACCATCCTCGACGGATCGACCGCAGTAACCGGTCGCCCTCACGTAATCAGGTCGGGAGACGAGTCGGACGTGATCGACGCGATCGTCGACGGCGCTCGGTCCATGTCGGTGATCGTCGCATCGTCGTTGACTGCCGACGTCGATGACAGGTGGCTGGCCCTCGTAGACCAGCTCACGCGCTACAGTGTGGGAGTCGCGACGGTTTTCGTCGTGTATGCGGACGCGGTCGATGAGATGAATCGTCGCCTCCCGGCGACGCTTCAGATCCCGCCAGGGCAGATCCGAACCTTCGCCCCGGGAGTCAGACTCGACGACCCGGACGACGGCATAGTCCATCGGTTCCTCGGACCCGCTACCTTCGCGCGCGCGATCCGTAACGGCCGCGTGGGTGGTGCGCTTCCCGCGGTCCACGCGCGAGCATCTCGCCTTCGCTTGCTTGAGCGCGCGGTTCCCGCGGACGCCCGGCGGACGATCGACCTGCTAGCTCGTGCCGAGCGCGCCGAGCAGCGCGCTATCACCGTCAAACTTCGAGTTGCCGAGGCGCCCGTCGAAGCCCCCGATGTCGATCTGGCTGTGGTGCAGGAGGAAGCTGGCGGGCCTTCCGCCGAGCGCAACACGGTTGCTCCGGAGAAGTCCACGCCCGCGTCGACGACCGCGACTGAGCAGCCGACAGGCATCCAGGCATTCATCGCGTCGATCCGTCGCCTGCTGCAGAAGTGGGTGCGTCGATCGGAGATCTCCCGTGACTCGATCGCAGAGCTCGACGCGTTCGTTACTGTTCAGGTCACAGAGGTTGCGGTCGCGACGGAGCAGATCGACGAGGTGGCCTCGGAGAACGAAGCACTTCGTCGACAGCTGGAGGAGCTTCGTGAAGTCGTCGAAGGATACGATTTCGACTCAGCTCTCACGGCTGACGAACTCCGCGCGCTCGACCATGAGAACCAGAGGCTCAAGCGCAGGCTGCGCGAATCACAGATCTTCTTCGTCCCTGACGACACTCCTGTGGAGTGGGAGCCGCCGCCGGACGTCGAAGAACTGATCGCCCGGATAACCCCGGGCGCCGGGGAACACTCCGCGTACGCTCGCGTGGTATTCACCGGCAGCCTTGATCCGGTGCTCGAAGTGGGGAAGCGGGACGGGCATGGCAAGTACGCGCGGGACCTCTGGAACTTCGTGCGAGTGCTCTTCGAATACGCCGAACTCAAGACTCAGGGTGGCTTCCAGGGCAACGTCCACATGTACCTCGCGGACGACACTTTGGCCGGCCACAAGTGCAACCCGCAGCGGCATGCGGGCACCGAAAGTGACACGGTGCTGGGCAACCCCACGATGCGTGCGGAACGCGTTCGGCCGGTGCCGGCAGAGGTCGACGCATCCGGATTTGTGCTCATGGACGCCCACTTCAAGCCAACGCACCGGGATATGTTCGCGCCGCGGATGCACTACTACGACGACACGAACAACACCGGCAAGATCTACATCGGCTACATCGGTCGGCATCTGTCGACGACGCAGTCGGCGTAGATCGCGACGAGAGGGATGAGGATGTCGATCTCGAGCTGGAGTGACCGCCAGATTGTTGCCGCGATCAACGGAGACTCGATTCCTTCGGAGGATCTTGTGACCCGCGACGGGTGGAACTACATCTGCAAGGTCCGCGGACGAAACTTCAGCCAAGTCAACGAGGAAGCCTGGCAAGACCTTTGTGCGCGACGCGGTTACCTGAGTAGCAGGAGGAACTCACGCGGATCCTGAGCGGCAAACGGCTTAGTGCGTGAGAGGAGTCAGTGTTGAGCACAATCCACGCACCCGGCTCATCCCCGTCGTATCCGAGACCCGAGGAAGACGCCGGCTACCTTCCCAACCCCACTGCGGGGGTAGCGGGGAGGGGCAGCCAACTCGTGATGGTGAGGATCCGGTCCCGAGACCTGGCGGACCACGTACCGCCCGCGGACCTTCAGGTGTCCTTCCTGCCTGAGGGCCTGCTGGAAAGCGAAGAGGAGATCGCGCAGGTCGACTCGCTCGGCATCCGTCCCTTCCCTGTCGACAATGTGCTCGACCGACTCAACGGAATAGGCAGAAGTCCGCAGCGCGCCGAGGACGTTCTCGCCTTCCTTTGGAGGTTCTTGGCGAGCGAACGACGAAGTCGGTATGGGATGAAGAAGTCTTCTGAGTGGGCAAGCGCGTCACCCCTCGCCTTCGAGGTCGCTCGTCAGGTAGGCGCGAACACATCCGGCGCCCGCACGGAGCAGGTCGCCGAGCACTGCGGTAGGCGGCGCCATCCAGCTTCCTTGCCACTCCTCCGCGCGTGCAAGAAGTCGTCTGATATCGAAGCTGGCCGGGGGCCAGCTTTCGACAGGCCCGCCGGACGGCGAGCCGAGTTGTGCGAGCCCTCTCGCGCGCTGGAGCCACTGGGATGACGGCATGTGGACCTGACCCGCCTCGTCAAAGAGGAGGACCGGCAGGCCAGCGCGGTGCACAACCCACAATGGTTCGTGCCAGTAAGCGGGTTCGCCCGTTTGCGAGGAGTTCCGGTATTCCCCAGCGAGCATGTCCGCGTAGAGCTCGACGACGGGTTGCGCTGTCGGAAAGACGTCGACCAGGTCGTAGGCGGAGTAGGGATCGGTCGTGGCAAAGGCGGCCGGCCTCGCGACCCAGAGGTAGCCGTCATTCGACTCAAGGTTTGCGCCGATGAGGCTCGACCGCAGCGCCGTGAATACCGCGCTGCGGTCTGTCTGGGCGGGGGACGGAGTTGGTGCGCCCCACAGCGAGACCCAGTCCACGTAGGAAGTGTCGGAAGTCGTGGACGCGTCTTCGAGTGTGGAGAGGTCATCCCAATCGAGTTGCGCAGCCTGTACTCCCGGTCCGCCGAGGGTCGGCCCATCGGGGTTGTCGAAGTGTAGCGATGCGCCGAAGGCTCCGTCATGAACGGTCAGGTGTCCCGCTTCCCCGGGAAACTGCACCCAGCTGATCATGAGCCATGGTCGTCGTGTGACTATGTCGATGGCATGCCCCCAGGCCGAGACCTCGGCCCAGTTCGCATCGACTTCCGCGGCCGTCGGCTGCGCCGTGCCGAACCGCGCTTCGAGAGTCGCCGCCCCGTCGGACACGGAGGGTGTTGCCATCCGCTTCGAGCCTGACTCCCTGACGGACGCGATCCTCTCCCAGGCGCTTGCGTGGATGTGATCCACGATCGTGGGCCACGTGGGCAGTCCTTTGGGGCCGAACCGGACGATCTTCCCGACCCAATCCGGCGGGCCAGCCATGGTTCCGTCACCCTGCACGAAGAAGTCCCAGCCGCGTACCGCCTGCAGATTGCCTGCGATGAGGAGCTGACTGGCGAGGTGCCCGCGGTACGACCCGAAGTGCGTCTCGTACCATCTCCAGAATCGCAGGAAATCAGACGACTCGGCGAGCTTGTCGCTCGCTACAAGAACCACATTGAAGTCACGAGCGAGGTGGCGAACGGCGTCACGCGCTCCGGGCATCAGGCCCGGCAATCTGCGTCGTTCGCCTCTTGTGCTTCCAAGCATGAATGGTCGGTCGGCGAGCGTCGACTCGATGTCGATGTAGACGGAAATTCGCTGAAGCTCGGGCGAAGTCTCGGACCAGTCCTCATCTGGGTCGAAGTCGAGGTCGAGGATCTCCTTCACTACCTCGGGGACTCCGACAGTCGCGGGGTGCACGACGACCTGATCGAACTGGGACAGATCCGCCCACGGCTCCGCATTGACAAGTACTGTTCGTGCTCCGGCCGCGCGGGCCCTATCGACCAGCCCAGAGGCTGGTGACACGCTGCCGGAGGTGCCGACCACGATCAGTGCTTCACACTGATCGACGGCATTCTGCACATCGCGCAGGCGAGAGACGGACTCGCCGAACCACACGATGTCAGGGCGCAAAGATCGCGCGCCACACGAGGGACATTGCGGCCGATCATCCAGGTCGGCCTCCCAGCGGTGTCGTTGCCCGCAGCTGGTGCACAACGCGCTGTTGAGTTCGCCGTGCAGGTGGATGACATCCCTGGCTCCGGCCCGCTCATGCAAGTCGTCCACATTCTGAGTGACGATCAGGACGCCCTTCCGGCCATCGGTGTTGCGTAGCTCTTGGGCGAGGTCTGCGAGCGCATAGTGCGCGGCATTCGGCAGCGCCTCCAGTGCCTGCCGACGGCGAGCGTCGTAGAACTCGTGCACCAAGTCGGGCGTGCGCGCGTAGGCGGTCGGCGATGCAACGTCCTCGATGCGATGGTTCTTCCACAGGCCATTGGAGTCGCGGAATGTGGCGATGCCCGATTCCGCGGAGACTCCTGCGCCGGTGAGCACAACGATTCTCGGCCTATCCACTTTCATCTCCTCGTTCGGCGGGCGGACGTTCGCTGCTCGGCTGCTGGACCCCGGTCAGGGCCCCGGGTTCGGCTTGCCCGGCTCCGGCTGAGCAAAGCTTTGCAGACTACGGGGACAGTCCGACATCGACGCGGCCCCCGCGCTCGGAAGTCCCCACATCGCCCCTGGCGACTCCGCAGCGCTGTCGCTCCGCCTGCACTCACGTGGCGACCGCGGCCGAGACCCGCGCCTCCGGTCCACCACGCGCATTCATCGGCCGGCGATACATTCCTGCAATGCACGCAGGCACTTTCTGTGGAACTAGTATCGAGTTATACATATTGGGGCTAGACTTGGCCCATGCGCGGGGGCCTGGAGCGCTGGAAACGGGGTATCGGATCGCAAGGGGTTCGACAGGCGCTCGCGTACGCCTTCCAGGGATCCTGCGACTCTCACCTTCGGTCCTCCGTCGGCGCTGAAGCGCTCGCCACCTACAGCGCAGCTCGCGGCGGTGGCGCAGCGCGCTTCGTTGTCGAAGACGGCGCCATCAACGCGGACACGCTCGAAGAACAGCAACTCCGTCGCTGGGTCGATGGTCGCGACCCTGCGACGGGCGAGCGTCGCGGCCGCGATCTGACCTCGCCCGACGCTGACCTCATCCTCGACGGCACGATCAACGCGCCGAAGTCGTACAGCATCGCAGCGATGCTCAACGCTGATCTCGCGGCCGAGTTCGAGGCGCTCCAAGATCGACTTCGCGACCGCATCATCACGACGTGGCAGAGCGAGCTCAACGCGCGCAGAGGCGCTGGCGGGCGCATTCGTGAGTCGCTCCGTCGCATCGAGGTCGTCGAACTGCAGCACCGGCGGTCACGCGCGCTCGACCCGCATATCCACCGCCACCTCTGGCTCAACGTCAAGGTGCTCGGAGAAGACGGCAAGTGGTCGAATATCGACTCCCGAGTGGCCATGAAGATGCAGACCGTCATCAACGCCGAGGGGGAGCTCGCGGCGCGCACCGATCCGCAGTGGCTCGACGCTCTGGCACGACACGGACTGACCCTCGACGCCGGCGGCGAGATCGCGGAGCTCGCCCACGCAGTGCGTCCGCTCTCGCGTCGTTCCACGCAGATCGAGGCGAACCGCGCAGTGCTCCTTGCCTCCTGGCGGAGCGACCACCCCGGTCTCGAGCCGAGCCCCGATGAGTTGCACCGTATCGACCGCCTCGCCTGGGCCAAGTCACGGCCCAACAAACCGGGTGACGTCGACGAAGCCGCATGGGAGCAACTCATCGCTGACGAACTCGCGGCGATCGATCCGGGTATCGTGCGCGACCGGGATGCCGTGTCGGCGGAGAGGATGCCGGTCGACAAGCTCGACCGGGACCTGCTGGCCGCGCAAGCCGTCGTCGAAGCGGATGCACGCTCCGCCTGCTCTGGCGGACGGTTCAGCCTGTTCGATGTCAGAGCGGGCGCGACGCGGGCTGTCGCGGCATCCGGCGTCGTCGCTCCGCGCGAGCTCCTGCAATCGGTCATCGACGACGTCATCGTCCGCGCGCTCGCTCAGACGGTCGACCTGCTCGATGGCGAGCTCGACCGTCCCGCGCACATCAAGGGGTACATGGCGTCGAGCACGGCTGCGGCAAAGGTGGAGCTCGCGGCTCGCTGCGACGAGCTTGCTATCGGTGGTGCCCCGGCGGATCAGGCTGAGGTTGCGGCCGCCGCCGCTGCGGTCTTGCGGAGTGGGATCCAACTCGAGACGCGCCAGATCGAGGCGGCGGCTGCAATCGCGGGAACGGATCGGTTGGTGTCCATCACTGGCCCAGCGGGCGCGGGGAAGACGACGATGTTGCGCGTAGCGAAGGCGGCCCTTGCGCATCGGGGCCGCCGCATGGTTGTCGTCGCTCCTACCAAGAAAGCGGCATCCGTCGCCGGCCGCGAGATCGGCACCTCGGCATCCAGCCTGCATGCGCTGCTCGGTGACCACGGGTTCCGATGGGGACGTGATGCCGCGGGTGCGGAGACTTGGACGCGGCTGACCGTTGGAGAGATCGATCCTGTGACCGGCGTCGTCTACACCGGGCCGTCGCGATATCGGCTGGTCCCGGGCGATCGAGTCGTCGTCGACGAGGCCGGCATGGTCGACCTCAACGCAGCGAATACTCTCGCGACAATCGCCGCGGAGTCGGGCGCCGGAATCGCGATGGTCGGCGACCACATGCAAGCGCGCCCCGTCGGGCACTCGGGAGCGATGGCGACGATGACTCGGCGCGCGACGGCCGTCGTGGAGCTGACAGCGGTGCACCGCTTCATCGATCCCGACTACGCCGCGCTCACACTCCGGATGCGGGAGCCTGCCTCGAAGGAAGCCGCGCTCTCCGTGGCGACCGAACTCGCCGATCGAGGGCTCGTTCACCGTGTGGCTGACCACGTCCAAGCGTGCGACGTGATGGTGGAGTCCTACTTCCGCTGGGCAGCCGGTCAGCGGCGCGTGGCGCTCGTGACCAGCACGAACGAAGAAGCGGATGCCATCAACGAGAGCATCCAGCAGCGACGAGTCGACCGGGGCGACCTGACGCTTGATCGGATCGCTGTCGGACAGGGGGAGCAGCGGCTTCTCGAAGGCGACGTCGTCCAGACTCGCCGCAACGACCGTGCGACCGGCGTCGAGAATCGCGCGGTCTGGACTGTTCACCGGATCACATCAGCGGGCCTCGAGCTACGCAGCGTCACCGATGCCGTCGACACTCGCGTCGTGAGTCACGAGTACGCGGCCGACCACGTGCACCTCGCGTACGCGTCAACGGTGCATGGCATCCAGGGCGAGACGACCGACGCCTCGATCGTCGGACCCGGCGTCGACGCGTCGGGGCTGTACGTCGGCATGACGCGCGGTCGTGTGCACAACGAGGCGATCGCGATTGCGCGAACGGATGCCGTGGCGCGTGATCGGATCGCGGACAGCATGATGCGCGGCATTCCCGAGGTCAGCATCGACGACTCGGTGCGCGCGGCGCGGAGCGAGCTGGGGAGGGCCGCCCGGTCGCCATTGGACGCAGCCGGTGAAGACTTGCGGCTGCTGAACGAATGGATGCGTACCGCTCGGCGAACATTGCTCAACCTCGACGGCCAGGTCGCCACGCAGGAGGCGGGGATGCACGGTCGAGCAGGTCGAGGCGCTTCGGACCCTGAGCTTGCCGAAGCTCGTCGGATGCTGCATTCCCAATACGAGGTGGCGTCGCAGCGACACACAGACCTCGTGCGGCAATACCTCGAGGCTGGGCGAGGCGGCGGCTCGATTGCTGGTGCTGAGGACCCGGCTGCACCGCATGTCCCGACTGGGGCGCCGAGCTACACGCTGCTCAGCCGCTGATCCTGACCGATCGGGCCGAGGCATCCGATCGGCGGCCGACATACCTGGTAGAGAGTTCCTCATGGACACGCTAATCGGGTACCAGACTCGCGAGGACTGGATGGGCCACCAAGTCCTCACGCTTGCCGATGTGTGGCCCGCGGAGCCACGCGCCATGATCGTCGGGCTCAACCCCGCACCGTCGAGCGTCGAAGCGGGCCACTACTACCAGGGCCAGGTCGGTCAAGGCCAGTTGCGCAAGCTGGCCGCCGCAGGACTGTTCGGTGCGCCGCCAGGCCGTCATTTCGAGGAAGCGGCGCTCGCGGCGAGAGTTGGCTTCACCGACATCGTCAAACGACCGAGCCGCGGTGAAAGCGACGTCGGCGCCGACGAGATCCGGTACGGAAGCGCTCAACTCACGGACAACCTCCGCGCCCGCGGTGTTGGACTCATCGTGTGCGTGTTCCGTCATCCGGTGAAGGTTCTGCTCGGAACCGAAGGCGTGGCGGGGATGCAATCGAAGGTGACACCGTGGGGAGCGCGCGTGTTCCGGATGCCAGGACCGTTCGACAAGCGCGAGAACGTCGAGCGTGTGATGTCGGAGCTGTCCGAGTGCTTGGATACGGGGGAGTAGCCGGCGCCCTCTGCGAGCTCAAGTCGCGGCGGGCAGGTGGGAGAGGACGAATCGTCCGACCGTGACCTGGCGATCGGCGAGTTCGGTCGCCGCGCTGAGGGATGCCGTCGCGAATGTGACGTCAAGATCGTTGGCGACGGGCCTCTCGCCATCTGTGTAGTGCATGACGACCGCCCCTCGCTTTCCCCGAGCTGCCACCTCCCGGAGCTCCGCTGGCGAGAGATACGACGCGGACCCGCCCAGCGCCAGCACGCTGTCAAAGCGGGTGCCGCCCAGCACTCGCTTCTCTTGTGCTTCGCTCCAGCTCATTGGATGGATGCCAGCCGTGACGGGGTGCTTGGCGACGAGAGCGTTCAGCATCGCGGTTGAGGGATCGATGCCGACGTAGCGGACCGGGTCCACGAGACCCGCGGTCAGCGGCCGTCCCGTTCCGCATCCGACGTCGAGTGTGCGCCACAGGTGCTCGCCGAGGACACCTTTGATGAACGTTGTCGTGCCGTCGATCTCTTCATCCTTGAGCGAGTGCTTCTTGTCCCATTCGGAAGCGACCGCGTCGTGCGCGGACGCGACGTTCGACCGCGTGACAGGCATGTTCTGGATGCCGTAGACGTGCTCCACGCGGCCGCGATTGACGAGGTTCGTGTCGTCAAGGTCGCGATCCATCGTCCAGTGCTTCCAGCCCATGGGCGTACGCAGGTAGATGCGGGTCCACTTGTAGAACTTCATAGGCTCACCGAACGTCTGGATCACGTGCGCGGCGCGAGCGAAGTCCGCGGCATCCAACCCCTCGGTCCTCGGAGACGCGACGTACTCGTGCGGGGCGCCCTCCGCATACGTCGTCGCGAATTGCCAGTCGAGTTCAGGCTCGAGGTCGAGCCACCAGTTGAGGTCTGTGCGGGTGATCACCATGTTCTCCGAGTTCCGCACGGCCCACGAAGTCCGTGCAGTGAGAACTCTGCCGCAAGGTGGCGACATCGAGCGACGTCCCCACGAAGTGCTCTCCCCTGCTACGCCCAAGGGGGATCGCGGGAACCAGGTGGGATCGCTATCGAGGATGCACGCGCTGGAGTTCGATCGCCTGCCGAGCGAAGGCCTCGGCGATCTCCTGGTCAGTTGCCTCGTCCCAGCTCTCCCCGAGTGCAATGTGGTCGAAGTCCGAGTATCGCTTGCTCTCCCGGCTCTCATACGCCTTGATGCGAAGGCGAAAGCCGAAGTCGGGACTCCAATCGGTGATCAGCTCGATGGTGTTACCGCCCCGCAACCTGAATGCCACGCAGCTCGTCGGCTCCGTACGGCGACTCTTGGGCCAGAGCCACCGTTCCTCAATCCCTACAGCGTCTTCGATTCGATCCGCGATCGCGAGCTGCAGCGCACCTCGGCGTGCATAGATCTTGTCCGTGGCTCGCTTCTTTGCCACTGCTATCGATCCATCGTCGAGGCCGTACGCGTGGAGCATGGCGTCGATGCCAAGGCGATCCGCCAGAGCGTCAGGTGTTTGGGGAACATCGGCAACGGGCATGTCGGCATCCGCGGCGAACTCAGCGATGCGGGGAAAGCGAGCAATCGCCTGATCGAGTAACCAGCCAGTGCGGGCGCGAACGAGTGTGGCCATCGCCTGGCCGACTTCCTGTATGCGATCGTGTCTGACGTCCGCGGAAGCGCTGGCCAGATTGGCCAAGCTGGCCAACTCGTCCCCGAGCAATTCGAACGAGGCCAGGTGGGCGGGATCAATCCCAGCGTAGAGGTCCGGTCCGATCCTTCCTCTGCCATTCGGGTCGCTCACTGCCCACTCTCGAAGGCGAGCGAACTTGTCGCGCGGAGACATCTCCTGCACGGACCGGTTGGCGCCGGCGTCTAGAAACCAGAAATTGCCCGGCCAGTTCAGATAGGTGTGCGTAGCCGCGTATCGCCGACCGAAGCCGAGCGGTAGCCGGAAGCGCGACTGGTTGTCGGCTGCCACCACGTGGTCCCAGTCGATCGTGCCCGCTGCAAGAGGAAGCTGCTGTGCCAATGTGACGAGAAGCTCGGGGGCGCTCCGCGCCACCTCTAGCCGCTCGTCGTCTGAAAGTAGTCCCCGGACCAGTTGACGACCGCGCTTCAATTTCGGATACCTGCCGTGAGCCACTCCGATGATCTCCTCGACCGGGAACTGGCGTCCGCCGGAACCAGACGCGATGGCGACTGCGAACGCGTCCCGTCGGAAAGCGTCGCCGAGGACCTGCTGGTAGCCGAAGAGTGATGCGCCCAGCACGTAGTCCTCGACAGCGGCCACATCATCACTGGTCCACTGACGGTCGGCATCGCTTGCGACCACCCATCCGAACACGTCCTCCCACAGTTGGGTCCGAGTGATCCTCAGGGCGTAGCCGAGTCGCGTGTGCTCACGAAGTACGGCCGTGAATCGCTGCACGGCGGTCGCAACGCGCGGAGCAATGAGCTTCATCGATCGCAGTATCGGGTTCTTGTTCGCCTTGCTGAGTCGATCGACGTTCACTGGCACCATATCGGAGAGGCCGATCCCCGCGAGAGCCAGGCGCGATAGAAGGCTGAGGGCGCCGTAGACGTCGAGTAGCCCGCCCGTGGCGCCGGCAATGCCTTGTAATGCGGCGTGAGCGGACATCTCCCCGGGTGCTGACAGCGCCGGATCGTGCCAAAACGTCTTGACGGCAGCAAAATACAGATCGTTACCAGAAACCGGCGCACCGCCGCGATTGACTCGACTGAAGACTTCGAGAACGTCCTCCGGATCCCGCACGGTGGCCGAGATCATCGGAATGCTCCGCCGGAACCATGCCTGCCGGATCGACTCCAATCGAGTCGCGATCGAGCTCCGAACTGCTACATCGTCTGGAATGCGGAACTGGGAATCGAGGGCGGAAGCCACACGGTTGAGGCGGGGTTCGTCGATCTCTTCATGGAGCAAGTCCCCAAGAGAATGCCAGTTCGAGAGGTCAAGGTATCGGTCCCGATTGGCGATCGGCTCGGCTTCGCGCTCGTTGAACCCCTCGGCTTCTGTGTCGAGGCGCGGGTCGAAACGGCGCCAGAGGATGTATCCGGTGTCTCGTGACGGATCCCGGAAGGCATTCACGTAGAAGCGGCCGTAGCCGTCCCCGGTGAAGATCGAATAGATCGCAAACACGCGTTGCTGACCATCGACGAGCTGGGGGTTCGTCCTGTCGGTCTGCCTCACCGCCCCCTGGCCTCCGCCAAGTGGAATCGATGCTATCCCCGGTCGATCGATCTGGCAGAACAGCAGCGACCCGACTGGATATCCCATGATCAACGAGTCCAGAAGCAGCCGGATTCGATCTTCCTTCCACACCTCGTCCCTCTGAACGAGCGCCAGATCCCACGCGTTGTCCAGCCGTCGCTGGACGATGTCACGGGGAGCGAGTCGGCCGTCGTCGAGCTGCTTTTCGAACTCAGGGCTAGGCACATTCTGAACCTAGTCGCAGCCCACCTACAGAGACACGTCGCACTGTCGGGGGAGTTCGTGGCGCGGCCACGGAGCAACGACGTCCGGGTCACTCTCGCCCCGGCACGCGAGAGCGGCGCGGGAGTACGATGACTCCCACGTCGCTCTCCTGTTGCGATGGGTCAGCGAGCAACCCCGACGCCGGTGGTCGAGACCGGCTGGGCTACTGGCCCCGTGGCGGATCTGTCCGCGGCGGGGCCGTTAGCTTTTGGGGTGCGGTCCACCGAGACCGTCGCGAACTTGAGCGACGCTCCGATGTTGTCGGCGACGATGTCGCGCGTCTCACGGGTGTTGCCCGTCTCCTTGTCGGTGTAGGTGCCGAAGCGCAGGTCGCCGGCGACGATCACGCTGTCGCCCTTGCGAAGCGAGTTCGCGACGTTCCGCGACTGCTGGTTGAACACGACGACGCGGTGGAACACGGTGCCGACGTCTTCCCACCGATTCGTCGTCTCGTTGAGGCGGCGGTCGTTGACGGCGATCGTGAAACGGGTGTACTCATTGCCCGATTCGCTCGCGCCGTAGTCGGGGTCGCCAGTGAGGTTGCCCTCGAGGGTGACCGGGATTCTGGTGGTCATGCTTTCTCCTTCCATTCAGAGGCGCCGAGGCGTCTCACTCGGCGTTGGCCCGGCTGGTCCACGCCTCCCATTCCTGCTCGTCGACGACGTTCGTCCACGAGCGAGGCTTGTAGCGGTTGTGTCCACGCGTGCACCCGCCGGCGTACGCCCTACGCAGGCGGGGCAACGCGAGCGTGAGGCGTTCGTGCCATCCGATCGGGCCGAATCCCGAATCGGACGGATGGAACGCCACCGTGTGCGCCGTATGGAGCGCCGAGAGCTCCTCGACGAGATCGCCGTGCTTGAACCAGCACGCCGGGACGACCGACTCCGAGATCTGGTACCGCACCGTGAACCACTCGACCCAGTCGCGCAGCAGTATCCATGCGGTCCTCGCGTCGGCATCCGTCAACGAGCGCCACTTCACGATGTGCGCGCCGATGGGAACGGACGACCCAGACCGGTCCGGCGGCTTGAGCTCGGTGAGGTCGGCCGCGAGGGCGTCGTCGAGATCCTCCGGTTCTTCTTCATACGTCACGTCCCTGCTCCTTCCGCGTGGGTGAGTGCGCGACGCAGGGCGTCGAGGGCGAGCTCAGATGCCGCGCGCCGGGTCCGATGCCGTGACAGCACGGCATCCCTGTCGATGAGCCGATGAAGTAGCTCATGGCAGTACGGATGCAGGGGGATGAGATCACCGTCGGGCTCGCGCGCGACCCAGCGACCGTCCCCGAGCTGCCTGACCCCGGTGTAGTCCAAGTGGTGCAGCTCGAGGTCTCGCTTGTTGGCCGGATTGCCACATGCCGCGCACGCGAGCGGCTCGGGTGTTGTCGACGCCTGGGCGAACCACGCGTCGCGGCGCGCGAACCATGCCCGCGAGCGGAGAAACGTCGACCGGTAGGCGTTCGCGCGGAGCGGGGTGCGGCGATTGCTCATTCCTCGCTCACCGCCTCGGCGGTCTCTGCCGCCGGATCGGGTGACGTCGGTGTCCGGCGAGCATCCTCGAACGTGCTCCGCTGCTCCTGCTCCGTCTCGCGCTTTCCAACTTGGATTGCGCGGGCGTCGCGGCGTTCGTCCCATCCAGCGAGGTCGAGGAGCACACTCCGCCGGTTGCGGTAAGCGAGCAGGCCGGCGGTTGGCGGCAGTCGGCGGATCTCGTCCACCGACATGAGGGGTCTCCGCTCGTGCTGTTCGCTCGTCGAGTGGCCGGCGTCGCGGGTAGACCAGGACCGCTGCTCGCGGCGAGTGTCGCGGGTGCCCAGGAGGGACTCGATGTCGCGCAGGTGCTCGACATGACTCGCTCCGCCGAGCAGCACCTTGGCCGTCGCGGCGGCCCAGATCGTGTCGGCCTCCGCCCGCGACCATGATGTCTCGGCTTGCGAGAGAGCCTGCAGCACGATGAACGTGCAGATGCCGCGACCGCCGCCATCGGCCATGATCCGTGGCAGGCTGCCCCACCGGAACATGTTGGCGATCTCGTCGAGGATCAGTCCGAGCGGATGCGTGAGCCGTGCACCTGGCAGGGCGAGTGCGCGCTTGCGGGCGACCTCAACGATGTCGTCGAGGACGGCGCCGAGCCATCCACCCATCGCGGCCGCGCCGGACGACGAACCGATCAGGTAGAGCGTGTTCGCCGCGTCGAGGAAGCTCATCGGGTCGAGCGCCGGGTCCCCCGGGCGGGGAGAGAGCGCGTCGCGGATCTGGGGCACGGCGAGTGGAGCGACGGCACCGCTGACCCCGAACCAGATGGACGAGACGAGCTTCTCGTCGCCGGCGATGGTGGCATCGAGGCTGTCGCCCCAGCCCGGCGCGCCGTCGGCTTTGAGGATCTCGACCGCGTCGCGCGTCTGCGCCGGGCTCGTGCCCCAGTCGTAGAGCTCTGCGATGGACATGCCGCCGACGGCGGCCGCGTGGAGGAGTCGTCCGAGGACGACGCCGGACGCTTGTGCCCATTCGCCGTTCGTCGTCGAGGAGCCGAGCGCGGTGCCGGTGATGATCGCGCTGCCGCGCTGCATCGCGACCAGCGGGTCTTCGCATCCGGCGATCGGCGAGATGCGGAGCGGATGGCGGACGCCGGACAGTCCCTGCGGGTCGAACACATGGACGTCGCCGCGGGCCTGCCGCATCCGCATGGTCGCCGTGAGGTTGTCGTTCGTCGTCGAGGTCGTGATGAGAGGACCCGACCAGTCGAGGATCGCCGAGATCAGGATCCGGTAGCCCTTGCCCGAGCGGGGCGGGCCTTCGAGCGCGACGGAGTCTTCGATGGAGACGTACACGTCGCGTCCGCGTGCCGTGCCGACTCTCCACCCGACGTCTGTCGCCTGCGGGCGAGCGAGATCAGGGCGCAGCTGCGCCGCTCGACGCAGCACGGCCTTGGCGGAGAGATGGTCGCGGATCTCACTCGAGGTCGCGAATCCCGGCCGGGTGCGCAGGTCGGCAAGGAAGGCGCGGTCGGACTCCCGGTAGCGACGCACGGCGACCAGAATCCAGACGGCCGCGGCGACGATCAGGACGACGGCTGCGGCATCCACGATGCGGATCGCCGCGACCGGCATCGCGCACTGCGCCGGGGCGGCGTACGCAGAAGCGTCGCCGGTGATCGCGAGGCCGAGCCCGGCGAACAGGTGCTCGGGAATCGGGCGAGCGCTGCAGACGATCTGAGTGACGAGCTCGGCGAGGAAGCCGAACGCGAACGACAGGATCACCGCCGCCGCGATGAGGACCGCGATCGCCTTCCCGAGCATCCCCTGGTTCATGATGGGCTCCTACAACGCCTCGGCAACGGCCGCGGCGGTTGCGAGCCAAGCGTCGCGCGTACGTCGCCGCAGCGCGTCGAACCGCAGCGGACCGGCCTTGAGAGCGGGATCGAACGGGATCATCTGCACCGCGCGCACGTGATCCCGGAAGCCATCCGCGATGCGGAATGCGGCCGCAGCGGACGGCTCCGACTGGGTCACGACGACGACTGCGCGGTCGGCGAGGAGACTCGACCGCTCGTCGCGTCCGCGGAGCGCGTCGAGCAGCAAGGCGGCGGACTCTGCGGACTCGGGTGTCGCGAGCGTCGGAATGACGAGCTGGTACGAGTTGTCGACCATCCGCAGCCAGCGCTCCGCCGATTCGTCGTTCCCCGAATCGAAGAGGACGAGCCGGTAGAACCTCGCGGCGACCTGCATCAGCAGGTCGAACTCGGCCGATGCGATGCGCTGATCGGTCGCGAGCAGCTCCGGGTTCGACCGAAGCACGTCGTAGCGGTCCGAGGCTTGGTGGTGCACAAACCGGGTGATGTCGGAGACCCCGGCGCCGAGTGCGAGCAGGTGGGATGCCTCGGGCAGCAGGTCGCGCAGCGTCGTGTCGTAGAGGCCCTGCTCGGTGCGCCAGCCGAGCGTCCCGCGGGTGTCGTTGTTGTCCCACGCGAGCACGTTTCCGCCGCCCTCGCGGGCGTAGACCGCCGAGAGCATCGCGGTGGTCATGGTCTTGCCGACGCCGCCTTTGCCGTTTGCGATCGCGATCGTGCGGCATCCGGCCCATTGTCGCGAGACGACGGAGGTCCACTCTGCGCGCTGGCGCTCGGCGGCCGAGGGCTTGATCGTGATCCCCAGCCGCTGTGCGAACCTCCGCCAGCCGCTCGCGCCGGCGGCGAGATCGGATGCGGGAGCGAGGAAGGAGGGGCGGGCGGGCGGCTCCGCAGCTGCCGCGTCGGTGGTGTCCGGCGCGGTCGGCTGCGGAGTTTCTTCGCTCACCTCCTCTCCATACGTCTTTGTCGGGGTGGTCGCGGCGACGACCGGTTCCGCGGGCGCGAGGGGCGTGAGCTGCCCGTCCGGCGCGACAAGCAGTCGGTGGTCGCCGCGGTCGCCCGAGGTGATCAGTTCGACGATCCCGCCGGTGCGTCGCGCTTCGTCGGTCGCGCGTCTGACGATCGCGTGCCGCACGTCCTCGTCTGGGGCTGCGGGGATCGACTCCGCGCGGCCGTCGAGCGTGACGAAGGTCACGTGCGCGCCGCTCACCGTCGCGTACGCGCGGGGGTGGGTGATGATCGTGCTCATGCTCACTGCTCCTCGGTGTTCTCGCGAGGTCCGGCAGTGAGCCAGCCCTCGATCCCGGTGTCGATCTCACGTGTCTCCGGCCACAGCGTGTCGAGCGTCGCCGCGTCGATCGCGCGGAAGCCGGTCTCTTCGCGGTCCGCCGGGGCCAGCGCGTCGTCGGTGGCGAACAGCTCGTACTCCCACTCGGTCGACGTCGCGAAGCAGTCGACGAGGTAGGAGTACTGACCGACATACGCGAGGAACTCGCCCTTGCGCAGATGCCGAGCCATCTCGACGTGCGGTGCCGGCAGGTTGAGTCGCGCGCGCAGCGCCGCTTGCTCCTGGCTGTTCACACGGAAGATGAACTTGTTCTCGATGTCGCCGACGATCGAATACGCGAGCGACCGCTCGAGCGAGCCCTCGTCGCCGACCGCGTCGAGGTCGCCCATCTTGTGCAGGATGACGATGTTGCTGATGCCGTAGTGACGCGAAAGCTTCAGCCACTGCTGGAACATCTGCAGCGACGAGAGCGACGTCATGTCGCGCCAACCCTCCTCGCGCACGACGTAGCGCGTGCGATGCGCGGCGCGGTCCGAGATCACGGCCTGAATCCACGCCGTCGAGCACACCTGTGTGAGCTGCGCCGCGAGATCGCCGCGCGCGAAGAGCTCGGATGTGTCGGTGACGACGATCGGCGCCTCCTGATCGAACTCCACGGTGGACTCGTCTTCGAAGAGGCCTGACAGGTCGCCCTCGACGAGCCGCCGCAGCACGAACCGTGGCTGGATCGCGCCCTCCGCGGCGTGGAACGCGGCATCCGTCTCGCCTGCGATCTCGCCAAGCTCCTCGAAGACTCCACGTAGTGTCGGGTGGTCGTCCGTGCGGAGGATGCAACGGTCGAGAGCATCGAGCAGCGCCGCGTGCTCGACCGCCGACAGTCGTGCGCCGAGAGTCATCTCGATGAGCGCGATCAGCGTGCCGATGCGCCGCTGCTTCACCATCTGCTCGTGCTGCTCGTCCGTCGCGCCCGTTCGTCGCGGACCGCGGTCGAGCGGGTTCAGCCGCGTGCCTGTGCCTCCGCCGAGTCGGATGACCCGACCGCCGGGAATCGCCTCGGCCACCGCCACCCACTCGCCCTTGGGATCGGAGGGGACAACCACCTGATGCCCGAACGCGATCGACCTCGTCACGAGCGTCTTCACGGTCGCGGACTTGCCACCGCGGTACGCACCCAACACGAGGATGTTCGTCGAGAAGGTGCCTCGCTCGGACGAGTCGACGTACGCCTCCCACGGCGAGAAGTGCCACAACGCGTCGGCGTTGAGGTCGACGCCGAGGATCGGCCCGCGATGACCGAGCCCAGAATCGGCGACGAACGGGTAGATGCCCGCGATGTGCTGAGACGTCGCCTGGTGCGGCGGGATCCACGCCTTCGCGAGATTCCAATAGCCGCCGCGCACCAGCCCCGGCCCGAACGGCCCCGGAACGGCGGCCTCGGGCAGGCCACGATCGTGTCGGGATGTCCGGAGGGGCTTCTGGTCCTGCTGGGCGCGACTGATCTCGCGCTGCAGGTCGCGCTTCTCGCGCCGGCTGAGTTCGACGGGAGTGAAGGATGCCGCGTGCTTGACCATCATTTCATCCCCATCCCGATCGGCAGCGCGTTGACCATGAGCGCCTCGGCCTGCTGGCAGTAGAGAACCTGCGCCTCCATGCCCGCGCGCGAGAGCGCGTTGCGCATCCCGGCGATGGCCTGGTCGAGGCGTTCCTCATCCGGCGCGGTGACGGTGAGGTAGGCGCCGTACTGGAACTCGCCGTGGCCGCGTGCGATCTCCTGCTCTCGCTGCTCGAGGGCGCGCCAGTCCGCGGCATCCGCTGCCGATCCGTCGGCGCCGCGCTTCGCCCGCAGCGTCTCGTTGCCGCGCCACACTTTCTTCTCATCGCGGATGCGCTTGAGAGCCTTTCCGACGGGGACCGGAGTGAGGACGATCGAGAAGATGTGCGTGATCGCCTCGCCGGTGTGCGGATGCCGTGCGAACACGACGGGGGAGAGGAACCCGATGGGTGAGTCGGACCGTGGCCACTCGTGCACCCACATCGTCGTGTGCACGCCCGAATCGGTGACGACGATGCCGTTGCGCCCCTTCGGTTCCTCGAGGTACATCGGCCCGATCGCCACCGGATCGACGCCCGCGACGGCCTCCGGCCGGTTCTGGACAGTGGAAGCGAACTCCGGATCGAAGGCGAGCCGCCCGAGTGCGGCGACGTCTCGTGGGGAGAGCCAGCGACGGACCGTGATCTTCGCGGACGTCAGGGCGTCGGCGAGGTTGCCCGCTTCGATCTGCGCGAGCGTGACGATCGCCTCCTTCCCGCCGCCGAGCGCTTTGAGCTGGCCGCCGAGAACGACGAGGTCGAGGGTGAGGACGATGTAGTTGCGGTGGGCGACCTCGAACCGCTCGGACAGGTCCATCACGTCCTGGTAGTTGTGCGCGACGGGGGAGTCGGAGCTCAGGTTCTGAACTCGCCGCACGGTGTCGTAGTGCTCACGTGCTGCGCGGATGGTCGTCGGCAGTGTGCGCTCTTGCAGCGTGACCCGCTTCACGCCCGGGCGTTGCGTGAACGGGCCGAGCACGCGGTCGAACTGCTCCGCGAGGTCGAACCGTTCCGGCAGGTCGTGCATGAGGAACCCCTGCACCTCGAGCTCCGCGATCACGGATACCGATCGGTCTTGCGGGTTGTAGGTTGCCGCGACGTTGTTGACGTCCCAGAGTTGGATCGAGGCGCGCGTGCCGGGCAGGTTGAGCGTGCCGGTCAGCCGTGGTCGCTCCGGGCGGAACTTCTCCGTCGTGGCGCCGGTCGCGTGGCGGACCTGCTTCATGAGCCAGAGTCCCGCCATCCTCGGCGTCGACATCCCGCGGATCGTCGTCAAGGCCGTAATGCCGAAGGCGAGATAGATCGGTGCTCCGTAAAGGAGCCCGAGAGGACCGAAGCGGTTCACAAAGATGAGCAGCGCGACTGCGGCGGTCGTGATGAATGTGAGCTGCCACGGATCCATGCCCATGACGACGCCCTGTCGCGAGCGGCGAGGCAGGCGGACGGGACGCGCGTACTCGGTGGACTCGGTCATGAAGAACTCCGATCAGGCTTGGCGACGGATGTGGATTGGGGAGAGCGGGGTGGGGATGCCGCGGGCTGTGGCGTCGGTTTCTGGGCGGTGCCCGGCGTCGCGGGCGACGTGGGGGTCGTCGTCTGTGATGCGCGTGAGATGGTGGCTTGCGGGCGTGCAGTTGCGGGGCCACCGCGCGCGGCGACACCTGTCGCTCCGCGGGCCGTGGCCGGCTTCGAGGTCGGCGACGTCGAGCCAGGGCGGGAGCTCGACGAGTGCATGCCCGAGGGGAGTGAGCCCAGTCGCGTCGGTATGCGCGCCGCCGATCGCGCCGCTCCCGCGGCCATGCGTCCGCCGTGCGAGCCGAGTCGTGAGCCGATGCCGTCTGCCGCAACAGCGCCCGCGAAGCTGAACAACCCGAAGATCGCGAACGGCGCAAACGCGACGAGCACGAGCCCGACGATGAGCGGCCACGATTGCGGGTTCCAGATCGTCTTCACCGATGCCAGGCCGTTGATGATCAGCGTGACGAAGCCGATCGTGAGTGGACCGGTGAGCAGTAGGACGAAGATCGCCGAGACATAGCGGACCACCCACTGGGGTCCGATCCCGCGGACGGGGAACAGCATCCAGGCGACTGGGCCCACCATGATCAGCGCGGCGAGCACGATGTTGCGGAATGCAAACACAAGCATCAGCAGCAGCATCCCAAGCATGAGCAGGAAGTGGATGAGGAAGGCGAAGAAGTAGTTCGCTTGACCGCCCGCCCACATCACCGACTGCAGCGTCGAGTACAGGCCGTCGCGGCCGTCCTGCGCCATGATGTACCAGGTCATGTCGTCGACGGCGTTGAGCAGGTGCCCGGTGAACCACAGCGAGATGGGCACCGCAGGGACGGCGATGAACGATCGCACCAGCGCGCCGACGAGTTCTTGCCGGTCGCCGGAGACGACGGCCGCGGCGATCGCCCACACCATCGCGCCGAAGGTGATCACGAGGATCGCCCACTGCCAGAACGACCACTGATCGACCGCGGCCGTCCACAGGAGCGTCGAGGTGTCGAAGCGCATGTTGTCGGCGACGAGGAACATCATGCCTGTGGCGGCGAGTGCCATTCCCCGCCCGGCATTCTCGAACGTGACGCACACGGCGTCGCCCAAGCTGCAGCCGTACTTCACGATGAGGGCGCGCCCGCCGTCAGCCTGGATCGCCTGCACGTGACCCTCGTAGGTCGTACACACGGTCGTCCGCGATCCGTCGATGGAAACACCGACGAAGCACTGCTGCGCCGTGACGTTGTTCGGATCGTTCGGCGTGCAGGTGACCTGGTCGCTCGCGCGCTGGCAGTCGACGTCGAATGCCGGCGCCGACCAGGGCTCGCCGCTCACGGCATCCATCGGGACGATCCGCGCGGCATCCGTCTCGACGGCGTGCGCGCCGGAGCCCGACCCGAGGACGAGCAGCAACCCGACCACGAAGCCGATCCGAAGAGCGCGCGAGACGTTCATCAGAATCCGAAGTCGAAGTTCACGAACCACGCGAACAGGCCGGATGCCGCGCCGAGCACGGCCGCGGCGATGAAGATCCAGAGGATGTTCTCGCCGGCCCATGTGCGCACGCGATCGGACGCGAGGCCGCGGAACGCGAGCGCTGCGCCGGCGATGATCAGCATGATCAACACGACGAGCATGGCGCCGGCGAGGATGTACGACGCGATGACTTGGAAGCCCTGAAAGAACGGGGCGGAGAAGTCCGGCTGGATGTCGGGGACATCGACATCCGTCGGCTCGGTGTGAATGGACATGATCGTTCTCCTTCGTTGACTACTTCAGGGGGAGGCCGAGGTTGGCCATGAACGGCTCCGGGTCGACGCGCACGCCGGAATCCCGGACTTCGAAATGCAGGTGGCAACCGCTCGACCGGCCGGTCGAGCCTTCGGCGCCGAGTGGCGTGCCAGCGGACACCTCGTCGCCGACGCCAACGCGGAGCGACTCCCACTGCATGTGTCCGTAGATGGTGATGACGCCGCCGCCGTGATCGACGACGACGGCGTTGCCGTAGTCGAAGTACGCGCCGGCGACCGTCACGCGGCCGGGTCCAGCGGCGAAGACGGTCGCGCCGCAGGGCTGGTCCATGTCGTAACCCCGGTGGTCGGACTTGCAGTAACTGCACCCCTCGACCGGGTGATACCCGAACCCACGACCCTTCGCGTAGTCGCCCGCAAGCGGGTAGCCCCACTCTCCGCTGACCGCAGGAAGCTCCGTATCGCTCACGGGTTGGTTCGCCGTCGCGCTGGCGCCGGAGACCGCGAAGGGGATAGCGATGAGCGGCGTGAAGAGGAACCCCGTGCCGAGCACGAAGACCAGGATTGCCCCTACCAGGATCTTCCGGCCAGTCCTCGTGTTGAGGGCTGCGGCGGCGATCACCGGGGCTCCCATGTCAGGGCTCCAACGGCTCCGTGAAGTACCGGACGACCTTGCAGTCTCCTGACCGCTGGTCGGTGTCGGGGGTGGGCACGGATGCCGCGCCGCACAGCACCTGGACGCTCACGCGCACGTGGTCGTCGTACGACGTCTCCCCGCCCGAGCCATCCGAGCGGGTGAAGCTCAGCGTGACATCGGCGGTGCCGATGGACATGTCGCCCGACGGGTCGTCGGTCACCGGAACGTTGGTGATTTCGCTGGTGACGGCGGCCGCCACGCGGCCGTCCTCGCCCGCGAGCGAGTCCCACTCGTCCTTGGGGAGCACGACGCCCTGCCGCAACTCCGTCTGCGAGTCGGTCATCGCTGCGAGCTGGTCAGCCTCGGAAGTGAAGCGGGTGTCCGGCGTGAACCACGTGTCGAGGTAGTCGAGCCACTCCTCGCGCGTGCTCTTGGCCGTGTCGAAGGTGGACGCCGCCGCAAGCGCCGCTCGGATGTATGTGTCGGCATCCGTTGTGATCGGCTCGGGCGTCCATCCGCGGTCGGCGGCGGTCGGGTCGACGACCGCACCGTCGGGATCGGGATCAGGATCAGGATCGGCGGAGCTCGTGGGGTCCGCCGAGGCAGTGGCTCTCGTGGTCGGCGATGGTGTCGGCGTCGGCCGCGCGATCACCGCGCTCACGATGATCGCGACGATGCCGGCGAGCAGCACGATCCCGCCGATGATCGCCCACGCGACTCCTCGGCGCCCCGAACTCTGGCTCATCATCACCGGTCAGGCCTCCTGATCTTTCAGGACGGCCACCAGGCACGGGTGGAACGGCTCGCGCGTCGGTCGCCGTGTCGGCATCCTAAGCACGTCGACGGACGCGCGATAGCGCCTTTTGTCGAAGATGTGGATAACCGACGAGGAATCGATGCCTGTGGAGGAGGGGATGGTTTGGGGTCGCACTGAGGTGCCGTTGACGCCGTTGATCCGGTCGCGACCCGCTCGCTGCGCGAACTGCGCCGTGACGCGCGTGGTGCGCTTCGTGGCTGCGGAAGTTCGCCGACCGGACATGCCCACACGGTATAGCAGTGTGCGCGAAAAGTAAACAACTAAATTGTGTGCTTTGCTGGACTTCGAGTTGAGCGTTGCGCGAAACTTAGAGCATGCCTCGTCTCGCGCAACCAGCGGGCTCGGAAGATGCCCAGGATCCGATCGGTCTTCTCGGCAACCTCGTCAAGGCGGCGATCCTCCGTTACCTGCGCTCGAACCCCGATGTCACGGTCGGTCCGATCTGCGATGCGCTGGATCTTGGCCCGACGACGGTGCAGCCGCGGCTGAACGAGCTCGAAGCCGCCGGCCTCGTCATCGCCGACCCGCCGATGGTGCCGGGGGAGTCGCGGAAGGGTGTTTGGGTCAGATACAGCGCGGACAACGAGGCGATCACCGACCTGTACCTGCGCCTCGGGCTCGCGATCGGCGAGTTCTGATCCGTCGCGTGTCCGATGTCCGGAGTATGCCTGAGGCATACCCAAGGGGGTGGTCACAGTGGACGGTTGGATGTGGGCAGCGCTCGTCATCGCGACGGCATCGGCGGTCGGCCTCGTGTGGTGGAAGCGACGCGCTCGTCGCGTGTATGTGATCGACCACGTGAAGCTCGAGATGCACCCGCCGTGCGTCATAGAGGACCGCGTGGTCGAGGCTGTCTGGTGCGCGGCGATATCGATGACGAATACGTCGCGACGGCCGCGGGTGTTGCCGGTTCTAGCCGAGCGGGCGACAGTCCGCGCGGGTAGTCGCGTCTTCTTGGCGAACGTTTACCTCGAGACGCATGTCGATGAAGTGAACCCTGGCGACGTCGCACTCGCGTGGGTGGAGTTCGTGCTCCAGGGTGGAATCGCGCCTGGTGTGATTGTGGTGTCGCGGCTCCGCTGTGACGAGCGTGCTCGACCACTTCGATGGACATCGCGCTTGACGCAACGGGCCCGGCAGTTCGACCAAGTGAGGTGACCTCGCCGACTGCATGCTCGAGGGTGCGGGTCGAGGACGCGATCGGTGCGGCGCGCCGCTCACGGTGCTCGACGCGGAGCGACTGCGAGGAACCGATAGGTTCAGGTAGGTCGCGGGCGCCGGGCGCCGCTTGCACGATGGGACTGGGGATGACGGACGAGACGACGGCGGCGCGTCCGCCTGCGGGCTGGTTGCTGGACACGACGACGGGGCAGACCCGGTGGTGGGATGGTGCCCAGTGGACCGAACACGTCAAGCCCGCTGAGCCTCGCGATCCTGAGGTGCCGCTGACACGCGCCGCGCTCCGAGCCGCGGCTCAGCAGCGGTCGGTCGCTCGTGATGATGTTGCGCGCGCGCAGGGACCCGCGGACTCTGTCGCAAACCCTGAGGCGAGCGGCAACGGCGTGGGGGCCAGTGCTGCCGTTCACTCTTCCATGACTGATTCGATTGGTCGCCCTGCGTACGGTCAAGCTTCGGTGTACGTTGCGCCTGCGTCGTACCGGGGCCCGCAGCCGCAACCCTACTCGCGCGCACGACAACCGCTGACGTCGAAGAATGGCCCGGCCAAAGCCTCACTCATCCTGATCCTGTTGCTCGTGCTCGGCGTGGGCGCCATCGTATGGCTGCTTTCCGGGCAGGACCCCGCGCTCGCTCTCCTGCTGGGACTCGTCAATATCGGCATGGTTCTCGCAGCGTTCGTGCTGGCGATCATCGGCCTCGTCATCGCCATTCGGCGCCCGACGAAGAAACGGGAGTCGATCTTCGGTCTCGTGGTGTCGTCGCTGATGTTGATCTTCTTGGTCGTACGTCTAGTGATGATGTTGTCCGTCTCGGTCCTCGACGGGGCTGTCCTTGAGTCGCAGATCGCGTCCTGGGCTGGCCAGCAAACGAGCGAGACCTTCCAGGTCGACTGCCCCGCGGAGCCGAGCGCCACTGCTGGGACCATCTTCACTTGTGCGGCTACGGGCAATGCCGGAACGGCATGGACGGTCCAGGTGACAGTCAACACAGACGACACGGTCGGGTGGGAAGTTCTTGGCTAGACCATCGGGACTGGACAGCGACGGGCGCGCAGGGGCAATCATCTAGAGGCGCTGCGGGCGACGCATTCGACGAAGAGCACTTGTGTCACGGTCGCGTGTGCACGTGCTCCGGGAGCGAGAGTTGGCCTCACGAACGACTCGCGCCTGATGATCTCTTGAGATGGATAGCATCGATGCGGTGGAGAGGGGATAGGCGGGATGGGTAACCTCGGCTGGTATCAAACGATGGCAACGCTCACCAAGACGCTTGGCGGCCCGAAGAAGGCGCTGACCATTGTGGGAACGGGGGTGGCTATTGCAGGCTACGGTGTGTTCCGTGTCGTAGAAGCCGGGTCGAAGGCGCTGTACCGACTCGCAGTCAAGAATCGCGAAGCGCAGTGTCTGACTAAAGGCTTGACATTCACGGTCGAGGAAGATGCTGACGCGGGCGGCGGATTAGTGCTTCGTGCTGGCTCGGAGTACCGCGTGATGGAGTGCGACGGTGACGCAGTTCAGATCGAGGTAATTGGCGACGCCGATAGTCCATACTTTGTCTCTGAATCGCTGCTGTCGTCGATCTCTGAGTATCCAAGTCGGGATTGATTGAAGATGCGAACTCACCGCACCTCCCTACCTCGGAGTCGCCCGCAGTTGACGCGCGTCCGCCGTCGGTATCGTCGACTGCATGAGCATGAGCGACTACTGGGGATGTCCCAAGTGCGGCAACTTGACGATGCGGATTGAAGACGCGGATGGACGCGTCGATGTTAAGACGTGTGAGTACGACCTATGTGATTATTTCGACCCGGGGGTTCCGGAGTGAGCGCCTACGTCTGTTCGAACTGCGACATCGACTTCGGCTACCCGCAAGGGTTGGCAATTCACCAAGAGCTGGGCTGCGAATGGGGAGACGACAGTAACGACGGCTCCGCGAAGTACTGTTGCGGCGCGATCTACGAGGACGGCGAGACGCGTTGCGCGAGCTGTGGCGAACCGCTGTGACCGAGCGAGCGGCGGCCGCTCGCTGACTAACGGACCTCTCCCTAGCATCGGAATCGTCGCCGCGTCCTTCGGGCCGCCGAAGCTGTCCGGGACTCGAGCGCCGTCGACACGCGGGGCGTGGATGACCGAGCTACCGGGTAAGTCGAAAACTCCCACTGGGTCGAGTTCCACGAGCAGGCGGCCCGTCCGGGGCATACCCAGTGGCGACGGAGAGCGTAAGAGCGTCTCACTCCGACCGCGTCTGGAGCGACGTCGTACCAGTCGTGCGCGACTGGCCTCATCAGGTGTCGGCCACGCCTGTGTCGGGAGCGCTCACACGGAAGCGGGGTCGAACGGACGTCGGCGTCCGTGGCAGGCGGCAGGATGACACTATGCGTCACATCGACAGCCCCATGGCAGCGGCGGAACTAGGCCACGAGATCCTGAGCGTGCGGCAACGCCCACTCGTCCTCATCAGTTCCGCAAGTGACTCGACATATGCATTCGACCCCGCCCGGGTTGCGCATGAGATCGGAGATGTTGCCGACGTTGTCACAATCGAGACGGGCGAGGTCACATACGCCCTTGAGCGAGTCCTCCCCGAAAAGGCTCACGTGTTCGGTGGCGCCGCACGGTCCTACCCACCGGATTTCGGTGACGCGCCGGACTGGTGGAGGTCGGTGCTTCGCTTTCCTGAGCGGCACGACGCAAGCGAACTTGTGGATGACGCGCTTGCTCAGGTAACGACGATGCCGGAGGCCCGCGAACTCGACCGTCGTACCTGGGTGACGGCGACGGTAGAACTGATCTCCGGAGCGACGGGCAACGTCGCACGGCTCAACAGTGGCACGCGAGTGATGGTGAATGCCGACCTTCTGCCGCCACACATCCGGCTTGAGGACGCGCTGGTTGTGGGCGCATCCATCGAGGGGTGGCTGGCGGGTCGGGACCTGTCGCCGGAGGCCGTTGAACCCGATTTCGGGGATTTCACTGACGGAGCCATCACTCTGGCGCGCGTCATGAAGGTGACCGACCACCGCGTCAATCTGAGCCTTCACCCGCTCGTTCCCGAGTTCGCTCTGCGGCGCCGAGACGTCGTCGCCGGAGCCGATGCCGGAGAGAACGCAGAAGTTCGGCTCACGGACGTGGTGCGCGTGGGGGAGACAGTTCGAGCTAGAGTCTGCCGCGGTGCCACCGGGCTCGCTCTCTCACTCATCGACGCGGATGGGCCGACGGTGATCGTTGAGCCGCCGCCCCTCGTCCGTGGCGGCGCTGCCTGGCTGCGAGAGGGCGACCATGCGTTCGCGGCTGAAACTGGGGAAGAGGAGCCCGCGGGAGAGCAGGTCACGCCCGCGACTGCGGCGGTCCCTCAATCCGCGCCGCCGACGCACGCAGTGGCGGGTCAACTCGAGGG
>JAEYAG010000237.1 GCA_023451265.1 Actinomycetes bacterium
AGCTCAGAGCGTCCGGGATCGAGATCCGATGCGAGGAGGATGGCTTTCGCGTTGCGATCCCGCCAGAACAAGACGGGCTGTCCGCATCGGCCGGCGCGGTGCTCAGCCGGTTCGGCGCGACGGTCGATGGATTCGTCCCCGTTCAGCAAGCCCTCGACGGGCTTCGTCAGATCGACTCGGAGGATCGCGTGCAGTTGTGCGTTCGGATCGTGAACCTTCTCGCAGCTGCTGGACTGTGACCCGGCACGGACAATTCGGCCCGAACTCCGAACGCATGGCGTGGACATTTCTGCCCGCAGGGCCCGGACTTTGCTGCCACTGCGTGGACATCTTCGAGCGGTTCCTACAGTAGTTCTGTAGGTTCCGGTCAGAGTTGTCCATTTCGCAAACGAAATGTCCACGGTGTGTCCATCTGGACATTTCGACCGAGCGCCGCGAGCTCTGACAGCATTGACAGATGGCATTCACGATCAGGGAGCCGCGCTCCGGAGAGGCGTCCGCGATCGCCGATGTTCACGTCGCGACGTGGAAGGAGGCGTACTGCGATCTGCTCCCTGAGGACTACTTCTCGGAGGAGTACGTCGCGGGTCGACACCGGATGTGGCAGCACGTTCTGACGCATCCGCGTGACGACATGCTCGTTCGAGTAGCTGAGGCCGATGGCGAGATCGTCGGATTCGCTTGGGTAGGTCCGGGTGAGGGTGTCAATGGCGAGGAGGCGCCTCGTGAGCGTCTCCTCTACGCGATCTACGTTCCGGCTGCGCAGTACGGGACTGGGATCGGCCAGGCGCTGCTGGACGAGGCGTTGGGGAATGGGCCGGCGATGCTGTGGGTGGCCAAAGAGAATCCACGCGCGACGGCCTTCTATCTCCGCAACGGGTTCCGTTTCGACGGCGTCGAACAGGTCGACCCTCATGCCCCGTTGATCACCGACGCGCGGATGGTGCGATAGCCGTGTGGGAGACGGGCAATCGATTCGATGCCGTCAAAGCTGCGGAATCGGCACTCCTCGATAGCCAGGTCCGACACGACCCGGATCGAGTGCGCGAGCTCCTGCATCCCGATTTCGTTGAGATCGGACGTTCGGGCCGACGTTGGACGATGAACGCAACGATCGCCGCCCTTGGGGCCGAGACGTCGCGCATCGAACCCGAGACCGATGAGTGGCTGTTCAACGAGGTCTCGCCTTCGTTGATCTTGGTGACGTACCGCATCACCGGAGTAGACGGCAGTAGTAGGCACGCATCGCTGTGGGACGTCAGTGGCGTTGCTCCGGTGATCCGTTATCACCAGGGCACACTGATCCGCTCGAACGACGACTGAATCGGACAGGTCTTCCTGTGCTCGGCGACCATAGCCGTGGACAGTTCCCCGTGCGGTCGCTTCAGTTGCGACCGCGCGGTGGACATCTCTGAGCGGTTCCTACAAGTTCTAGGGTCTTGAAGTTTGTCCATTCGCAACCGAGATGTCCACGGCGCGTCCGCCCGGACAATCCGGCCGACAGAGTTCGCGAGACCGCCCGGGAGCGTGCGAGTAGTCTTCGACGGTGCATCCCCCGCTTGAACCGTTCGCGTCGGGCACTCTTCGTCGTCCAGACGGCTTCGAGTTGTACTGGGAGACATCCGGGAACCCGCGCTGAAGACCCGCGTTGTACTTGCACGGTGGCCCCGGCGGCGGATTGGGACGCGGCGGGTATCGCCGCCGCTTCGACCCGACGAAGTACTTGATCGTCGGTCTCGACCAGCGCGGTTGCGGCAAGAGCACCCCGTGGGCGATTGACGACCTCGAACACCTCGACGCGAACAACACTCAGAGTCTGCTCGCCGACATCGAGGCGCTACGTGTGCACCTGCGCGTTGAGGCGTGGCTCCTGCACGGAGTCTCCTGGGGGTCGACACTCGCGTTGGCCTACGCGCTCGCCCACCGAGACCGCGTCACGGAGATCGTCCTGACGGCAGTGACGACTGGAGGTAGGGCCGAGATCGATTGGATCACCGAGGGGGTGGGTGCGATTCTCACGTCGCTCCTGGTCACCCATCACCTCGAGGAGCTGCCGGCGACCACCACCCATGCCATGCTCGTCAGCAACGGCACCGTCGCGGCCGCCGGCGACGTGTATGCGACACTGACGACACCGAACGTGAGCGACGCTTTCGCGCACCCCATCGAGGTGAGTCACCACGACGGACGATGGAGCGCGCGAACCGGACGACGCGTGACCGAAAGGCACCCCCATGCACTTCACCTCCGAGCCCCGTCTCGATCAGGGCGTGATCGAACGTGAGTTCACCGTCGACGGCGTCCCCGGCATCCTGTGGACGCCGATTGCGGCGACGGCGGATGCGGCTGCTCCGCCGATCCTCATGGGTCAGCCTGGCGGGATCGGCACGCGTCGCATGTACGCCCGGTTGCAGGCCCGAGCGCTCGGCGCCGCCGCCCAGGGGTTCGCTTCGGTCACCATCGAACCGCCCGGCGTCGGCGACCGTCCTCCGCTCGCCGGCTCGGAGCAGGCCCGAGACGACCTGAGGCGTGCGATCGCGGCGGGCGAGAGGCCAGATGATGACGTCCTGCTGCAATGGGACGACGAAGGCAACGACCGACAGATGGCGCTCGATCTCTTCGACGCCTTCGCCTCGACCGAGAAGACCCTCTACGCCAACATGGGCGGGCACACCGGCATCCCTCCGTTCGCCGGCGACGACGCCGCTCGCTTCTTCGCGCGTCATCTCAGTTCGACGGGCACGTGATGCGCCAGGTGCTCCTCTCGCTCGGTGCGATGGCCATGGGCGTCGCCGTGGGGCTGTCGTTCCCGACGTTGGCGACCGCGCTCGAGCTGGCGATCACTCCGGTCCTCGGTGTGCTGCTGTACGCGACGTTTCTCGGCGTCCCGTTCGCGCACCTCCGCCGCGCCGTCAGGCAGTGGCGGTTCCTCGCCGCGATCCTGTCGGTGAACTTCGTGGCCGTGCCCGTGATCGTTTTCATGCTGAGCCGCTTCATCGCGGACGACTCCGCACTGCTGATCGGCGTGCTGCTCGTCCTGCTGACGCCATGCGTGGACTACGTGATCGTCTTCGCCGGGTTGGCCGGCGGCGCGACGGAGCGGCTTCTCGCCGCGACGCCCCTGCTGATGCTCCTGCAGATCGTGCTGCTCCCCGGCTACCTGTGGCTCATGGCCGGTCCGGACGTCGTGGGCGTCATCGACCCGCGCCCGTTCGTCGAGGCGTTCCTGCTCCTGATCATGCTGCCGCTCGGCCTTGCCGCTCTCACCCAGCTCCTCGCCCGTCGACGGCCGATCGTGCGCCGCGTCGAGACCGCCGCGACGACGGCGATGGTGCCGCTGATGATGCTCACCCTCTTCGTGGTGGTCGCGTCTCAGGCATTCCATGTGAGTGGATCGGCTCGATCGCTCTTGCTCGTCGTGCCGATCTTCGTCGCCTTCGTGCCGATCGTCGCGTGCCTCGGCGCCGTCATCGCGCGCGCCTTCGGACTCGATACGCCGGCGCGGCGCGCCGTGGTCTTCAGCGGCGTGACCCGCAACTCTCTCGTCGTCCTGCCACTTGCGCTCGCACTCCCTGCCCCCTGGGCGTTGGCGCCCATGGTCGTCGTCACCCAGACGCTGGTGGAGTTGATCGCGATGGTCACCATGGTGGCCGTCGTCCCTCGGCTCGTCCCGCTCGGAGGGCGCACGCGATCGACGGCTTCGCTCGGGTGACGCTGCACCGGTCGACGAGAGGACTCCTCAGAACGCGGCAGGGTCGCCGGGATCGTACGGCGCCGCGAGCAGTCGCGCCCACGGAGGTGCGGTGCGGGCCTCGTCCACGGGCGGAGTAGGGTCGGCGCCATGCGCAAGGTCACGTACTCGATGAGCATGTCCGTCGACGGATACATCGCCGGCCCGGACGGCGACTTCGACTGGCCGGGGTTCGACGACGAGGTCTTCCGGATCTCGCTCGACGAGATCCGGACCATCGGCGTGCATCTCATGGGGCGGCGGCTCTACGAGACGATGCGGTACTGGGAGACCACCGACCCCGCCGGTTTCAGCGACCTCGAGCGGGAATGGGCGTCACTGTGGAACACGCTGCCCAAGGTCGTGTTCTCCCGCACGCTCACCGCCGTCGAGGGCAATGCGCGCCTCGCGACCGGCAGCGTCGCCGACGAGATCGCGCGGCTGCGCGCCGAGCCCGGTGAGGGCGACATCGCCATCGGCGGGGCGACGCTGGCACAGGATGCCGCGGCCGCAGGCCTCATCGACGAGTACCTCATCCGCATCTTCCCCGTGCTGGTGGGCGGCGGCATCCCCTTCTTCGCCCGCGACGATCAGCGGGTCGATCTCGAGCTTCTCGAGTCGCGGAAGCTCGACGGCGGCGTGCTGTTGCTGCACTACCGCGCGCGGCGCTGAGTCGCGCCCGCACCGCGGAACAGCCAGCTGCCGAAGCTCCACACACCGCGCAGGATCGCCTGCATGATCATGAGGATGAACGGTGCTCACACCAGGAGGCTAGCCGCCTCCCGTGAGGGGTGCCCGCGAGGGCGGGCCCCCGGTGATCGAGTAGCCCGCGAGGGCCAGCCCCCCCGGTGATCGAGTAGCCCGCGAGGAACGAGTGGGCGTACCGAGATCAGCGCCCCCACGGAACGAGTCGGGATGGTTTCGATACGGCGCTGGCGCGCCTACTCAACCACCGGGGGTGCGCTGGCGCGCCTACTCAACCACCGGGGGTGCGGTGGCGCCCCGTCGACCACCGGGTGCGCTGGCGCGCCCACGGGCCCCCTCCGGTGATCGAGTAGCCCGCGAGGAACGAGCGGGCGTACCGAGATCAACGCCCCCACGGAACGGGTCGGGATGGTTTCGATACTGCGCTGGCGCGCCTACTCAACCACCGGGGGTGCGGCGGCGCGCCCCGTGACCACCGGGGGTGCGCTGGCGCGTCCACGGGCCCCCCGGTGATCGAGTAGCCCGCGAGCGTGCCCGATCAGACGGAAAGCGGGGCGCTCGATGAGGCGAGTGTCCATGAGGTGGTACTCGGTGGTGCCGAGCCCTCGCGCGAGCGCGGCGATGTCGATCTCCTCGGTGAGGTGATCTTCGACGTGCTCCACCAGCCGATTGAGCGATCCGATCACGGCGTCTCCCTTCGGCATCCACTCTTCTGGCTCGCTCCATCGTGCACCCGACAATCGCGGACCGGTGCGATCGGGGCGTAGCGTGGCCAGCGCAGCAACGAGAAGGAAGGACACCACGATGCGTGGAGTCATCATGCACGCCCCCGGCGACGTCCGCGTCGAAGACCGCGAAGATCCGCAGATCATCGAGACGACGGATGCCGTCATCCGCCTCGCCGCGACGTGCATCTGCGGGTCGGATCTGTGGCCGTACCGCGGCGCCGACGAAGCCCAGGACACCCCGATGGGCCACGAGTACGTCGGCACTGTCACCGAGGTCGGCGCCGATGTCGTCAACGTGAAGGTGGGCGACTTCGTGGTCGGCTCGTTCTTCACCTCCGACAACACGTGCGAGATCTGCCGGGCGGGCTACCAGTCGCACTGCGTGCACCGGACGCCCGCCGGCCGCGAAGGCACGCAGGCCGAGTACGCCCGCATCCCGAACGCCGACGGCACCCTCGTCGCGACGCCCGGCCAGCCCGACCCCGAGCTCATCCCGTCGCTGCTCGCGGCCTCCGACGTGCTCGGCACCGGGTGGTTCGCCGCCGTCGCCGCCGAGGCGGGCCCCGGCAAGACCGTCGCGGTGGTGGGCGACGGCGCGGTGGGCCTCCTCGGCATCCTCGCCGCGAAGCAGCTCGGCGCCGAGCGGATCATCGCGATGTCGCGCCACGCCGACCGGCAGGCCCTCGCGCGTCGCTTCGGTGCGACCGACATCGTCGAGGAGCGCGGCTCGGCGGGCGTCGCCCGGATCCGCGAGCTCACCGACGGCCTCGGTGCGCACTCGACGATCGAGGCGGTCGGCACGCAGGAGTCGATGACGCAGGCGATCCGCTCCACCCGCGCCGGCGGTCACGTCGGCTTCGTCGGCGTCTCGCACGACGTGACGCTCGACGGGTATCGGCTCTTCCACTCGGGCGTGCACCTGCACGGCGGCCCGGCGCCGGTGCGCCGGTTCTTGCCCGAGCTGATCCAGCTCATCTGCGATCGCGAGATCGACCCCGGCGCCGTCTTCGATCTGACCTTGCCGCTGGAGGATGCTGCGGAGGGCTACAAAGCCATGGACGAGCGCCGCGCGATCAAGGTACTGCTCACGGTCTGAGCGACACCCCTGTCGCCGGTCAGCATGCGTCGAGCAGAGCGCGCAGCGGCGGCGGCATCCGCTCCACCTCGACGGCGTCGGCCATGAGGCGGGCGTAGCGCAGCTTGTTGCCGCTGCGCCCCGCGAAGAACTGGCCGAGCTGCTCCTCGAGAGTGCGACCGCGCTGCGCGGGCTGCCGTTGCAGCCGCCGGAACGAGGCGCCCTCGCCCTGCTCCTGGACAAGCGCCACCACGCGCGCGGCGCCGAGCGCACGCACGAACTCGCCCTCGAGATCCGGAGCGCACACGAACACCGCATCCAGCACCGTCTCGAAGTCGGCCCGCTCGTTCGCGTCGACGAGGCCGATCACCCGCTCCGCGGGCAGCGCATCGACCGCGCGCCGCGCGCCCTTGGATCCGCCCACGGCTCGCACCTCGACGCCGGTCACCCCGAGGCGCGCGGCGAGCACCTCGACGGCGGCGCGGTCGCTCTCACCCTCGACGAGAACGATCGTCATCCGCCGGCCGACGTGTCGAACGTCACGATGCGGTCGTCGCCGGGAGCCGCCGTGCCGCGCCCGCCGCGATTGCTCGTCGCGACCCACACGCGTCCGTCGGCGCCGAGCACCACATCGCGCAGCCGGCCGAACTCGTGTGCGAGCAGCTCGGTCGACGTCGCCGGGTCGGCGACCGGGATCGCCCGCAGGCGCTCGCCGCGGAGGTTCGCGAGATAGAGCGTGTCGCCGATCGCGGCGAGGCCGCTCGGACTCGCGTCGGCCGGCGCCCACACCTGCACCGGGTCGGTGTACGCGGCGTCGCCGCCGATCCCTTCCACCTCGGGCCAGCCGTAGTTGCCGCCGGGCTCGATCACGTTCAGCTCGTCCCAGGTGTCCTGGCCGAACTCGCTCGCGAACATCCGGCCGTCGGCAGTCCACGCGATGCCCTGCGGGTTGCGGTGGCCGTAGCTGTAGACCGGCGAGCCCGGGAACGGGTTGTCGACGGGAACGGTGCCGTCGGGTTCGAGCCGCAGGATCTTGCCCGCGAGAGCGTCGAGATCCTGCGCCGCGCCGCGATCCCCGGCATCCCCGACCGTGACGTACAGCATCCCGTCGGGTCCGAACGCGATGCGCCCGCCGTTGTGATTTCCCGCCGACGGCAGACCCGCGACGACGTCGACGGGGGCCGAGAGGGTGAGCGCCTCGGGCTCGCCGCCGAGGTCGTAACGCTGCACGCGATTGCCCGCGGGGGCGGTCGAGTAGGCGTACACGTGCTCGCCCGCCGGATCGAACGCGAGACCCAGCAGCCCGCCCTCGCCGCCTAACCTCACGTCGTCGACCGTGATCACCTCGCGGACATCGTGTGAGGCGGTGATCTCCACGATGCGCCCGGTGTCGCGCTCGCTCGCGAGCACCGAATCTCCCACGACGACCATCGACCACGGCGTCGTCAGCTCGGTGACGACATCTGTAGCGGCAGTGCCGGCGTCGACGGTGGACGGCTCGCGCACGGCGGGCCCGGGGACGGGGGGAGTGAGGAGTGGGGCGCACGCCGTCACCGGCAGCAGCAGGAGCACCAGGGCCGCACGCGAGCGCCGACCGGCCGTGCGTGCTGCGGATGTCATCGGATCCACCCCGTCGGATCTCTTCCCTTTCCATTATCCCGCGAGAGGGGGGTCTTGCGGCAAGGCCCCCTCTGTGCGGCAGAATCGCTGGTCGCGCGACGATTCCCCTGTGTGCGGGAAGGACGCGCGCGAGAAGGAGAAGGATGCCGTCATCACAGCCCACCGCGAGTCCGTTCGACCTTCCCGAGCGGCTGCATCGCAAGGCGACCCCGGCCCTCATCGGCCGCGACGAGGAGCAGTTCGCCGCCATGCACGCCGCGCTCGCGAGCGAGCGGGAGCGGGTGCGGCACCGCCTCGACGCGCTCCGGCGCGAGCCGGCCGCCGCCGGGCAGCGGGCGCTGGAGCGCGACCTCGAGGTGCAGCAGCTCACGGCGCGGTTGCGGGTGCTCGACCGGTTCGGGCTCGACGCATGCATCGGACGGATGGTCGACGACGCTGGGACGGTGACCTATCTGGGGCGGTTCGGCCTCGCCGGGGCCGACGAGCGGCGCCTGCTCACCGACTGGCGCGCCCCGGCATCCGCCCCTTTCTTCGCCGCGAGCGGCGCCGATCCGATGGGGCTCACCAGCCGTCGCCGGTACCGCTGGCGCGCCGGACGCATCGTCGACTACTGGGACGAGGTCTTCGCGCCCGACGGTGTCGACCACTCCGCCGCCCTCGACGACGAGTCGGCCTTCATCGCGAGCCTCGGCGCGAGCCGGTCGCCGCGCATGCGCGATGTGCTCGCGACGATCCAGACCGATCAGGACGCCATCATCCGCGCCGATTCGCGCGGCGCCCTGGTGGTCGACGGCGGGCCCGGAACGGGCAAGACCGTCGTCGCGTTGCACCGCGCCGCCTACCTCCTCTACGCCGACCCCCGCCTGCAGGACGGACGCGGCGGGCTGCTGTTCGTCGGCCCGCACCGCCCCTACGTCGACTACGTCGACGACGTGCTGCCGAGCCTCGGCGAAGAGGGCGCGCTCGTCTGCGCGCTCAGCGACCTCGTGCCCGGCTTCACCGACGCCCCGGCCGAGACCGCCCCGGAGGTGCGCCGCCTCAAGGGCGACGCGCGCCTCGTGGATGCCGTGGCCGCAGCCGTCGGTCTGTGGCAGCGCCCGCCGCGGCGCACCGTCGCGATCGAGACCGCCTGGGGCACCCTCGCGGTGGGGCCTGAGGAGTGGGCGGAGGTCTTCGCCGACGCCGACACCCTGCCCCACAACGCGCTGCGCACCGAGGCGTGGGAGCGGCTGCTCGACCTGCTGGAGGCGCGGATCGGCGACGAGCGGGGCGGCGGCTCCGCTGATGACGGCTGGGGTGAGGGCTGGGGCGATGCGTCGCGTCGCCGCGACGACTTCGACGCGTACGGCGCGGGCTGGGATGACGACGAGTCGGTGCGCGAGGCGCTCGAGAACGACGACGAGCTGCGCGCGCTCTTCGACCGGATGTGGCCGCTGCTCGACCCCGACGCGCTCCTGCGCGGCCTGCTCTCGAGCGCCGACCTGCTGCACCGGTGTGCGCCGTACTTGACGGATGCCGAGGCCGCCGCCGTCGCCCGCGCGGGGTCGTCGTCGTGGACCGATGTCGACCTGCCGCTGCTCGACGCCGCACGGCGGGCGATCGGCGACCCGAGGGGCGAGGCCCGCCGCCGTCGCGCCCGCCGGGAGGAGGCGGAGGCGCAGCGCCTGATGTCCGACGTCGTCACCGACCTCATCGCCGCCGACGACGGCGACCTCCGGATCATGTCGATGCTGCGCGGTCAGGATCTTCGCCGCACGCTCGCGCAGCCCGCGGCATCCGACATCTACCCGCTCGCCGGCCCGTTCGCACACCTCGTCGTCGACGAGGCGCAGGAGCTCACCGACGCGCAGTGGCGGATGCTGCTGAGCCGCTGCCCGTCGGGCAGCCTCACGATCGTGGGCGACCGCGCCCAGGCGCGGCACGGGTTCGCCGAGTCGTGGGTCGAGCGCCTCGAGCGCGTCGGCATCCCGCGGACCACCGTCGCGACCCTCACGGTGAACTACCGCACCCCCGAGGAGGTCATGGCCGTTGCCGGCCCCGTGATCCGGGCGGCCCTCCCCGACGCGAACGTGCCGCTGTCGATCCGCCGTACCGGTGTTGCGGTGCGGCGTGGTCGGCGCCGCGAGCTCGACGGCATCCTCACCGCGTGGGAGCGGGAGCATGACGAGGGCACCGCGGTCGTCATCGGCGACCCCGGGTTCGCGCCCCGCGAGCTGGTGCGCTCGCTCTCGCCGGAGCTCGTGAAGGGCCTGGAGTTCGATCTCGTCGTCCTCGTAGACCCCGATGGATTCGGCACGGGCGTCGCCGGAGCCGTCGACCGCTACGTCGCCATGACCCGCGCGACGCAGCAGCTCGTCATCCTCACCTGAGCGGCGCGCGACCGCGTCAGCGAGCGAGGTCGAGGAAGTCGGCCACCCACCGGTCGATGGCGGTCATGGTCGCCTGGTCCACCTGCCCGGCCAACCGCTGAATGCGGGCGCGGTCGATGGTCTTGAGCTGCTCCGTCATGGCGAAGCTCGGGTCTGTCAGTGTCAGGGTCCGCCCGCTGAGCGCGACGTGGTTCGGCCATCCGCGCTCGACCGACGTCACCGGAACCACGAAGACGAGCCGCGTCGCCAGCGCGAGGTGACCCGCGGAAGACACGATGACCGCGGGCCGGCGGCCCGCCTGTTCGCGCCCGACGGCGGGATCGGGCGCGGCCCAGACGACATCGCCACGATGCAGTGTCGCCGGTGCGTCGGCGGCAGGTTCAGTCATCATCGCCGACGCCCGCGATCTCGTCCCAGGCGCGGGCTTCCGCCCAATAGGACTCATCAGGGGGCTGGCGTTCGATGGCGTCACGGGCAGCGGCCAGCCGCTGCCGGCGCTCATCCTGGTCGAGAAGCTCGCTCAAGAGGGTCGCAGCCGTGACGCCGCGCTCTCGCGCCGCGGTGCTGACGCGCTCGCGCAGCTCCACCGGCACCTTGATCGTCGTCAGAGGCATACACAAAGGATACCGCGGGGTATGACGACGGAGATCAGATCACCGCTTGCGCGATCATGCCGATCGCGATCATGCTGCTGTTCGTCTACGTGTTCGGGGGTGCGATCCAGACCGGGACCGCATCGTGCGTCGACTACCTGCTCCCCGGCATCGTGAACTCGATCCGAGGGCTTTTAGGCTGGAGGGATGACGTCCCCCACGACGCGGGCGCTCGCCCGCCGCAGCCCGGAAGCGCTCGGCATCCCCACCGCCGCCCTCGCGGCACTCGCCGACCGCCTGCAGGACGAAGGGCTCGACCCGCACGCCCTGCTCATCGCGCGGCACGGCGAGGTCGCCTTCGAGACGGCCTGGGCGCCGTACCGGCTGGACCGGCCAGCGCTGGTGTACTCGGCATCCAAGACCTACACGTCGCTCGCGATCGGCTTCCTCGCCGACGAGGGCCGGCTGACGCTCGACGACTCCGCCGGCGATCACCTGGGCGTGCCGAACCCGCACGGGATCACGGTGCGTCACCTGCTGACGATGAACACCGGCCACTCCGCCGAGCAGATCGAGCGGGTCGGCGACGACCCGCGGATGCTGCTGGCGATCGAGCCGGCGCACGCGCCCGGCAGCCACTTCGCCTACAACTCCCCCGCGACGCACGCCCTGTCGGCGATCGTCACGGCGGTGACCGGCGAGGCGCTCACCGCATACCTGCGCCCGCGGCTGCTCGACCCGCTCGGCATCGGCGACCGATGGATGAGCTCGCGCGGCGGCATCGAGCACGGCGCGAGCGGCTTCCACCTCACCGTCGACGACCTCGCGCGCACCGCGATCATGCTGAGCCACGGTGGCGTCTTCGCCGACGCGCAGGTCGCGCCGGCCTGGTACGTCGAGGAGCTGAGCCGGGCCTGGTCCGACACCGCGGTGTTCGACGGCCCGCCCGCGGCGTCCGGCGAGGTGAACGACTGGAGCCTCGGCTACGGCTACCAGGTGTGGCGCGGGCGCCACGGCTTCCGGCTCGACGGCGCCGCGGGTCAGTTCGGCCTCGTGCTGCCCGAGCACGACCTCGTCATCGCGTACCAGGGCGCCACCCTCGACACCCAGGCGACGCTGCGCGCGTTCTGGGCGTTCGTCGCGGCCGTCGAGACGGCGGATGCCGCCGGTGAGGCGGCGGGCACGGGCAGCGCTGCCGCGGATGCGGTGCGCCCCCGCGACTCCTGGGACGCGCGGGATCGGCTGACGATCATGGCCGAGGCGCCGTTCGACGCCGCCGGCCTGACCCTCACCGACGCCGAGGGCGGGTGGACGCTCTCGCTCCCGGGCGTCGGCGACCTGCCCGTCGGCGCGGCGTGGCGCGAGGTGCTGTGCCGAAAGCAGGCGGGACCGGCCGAAACGGGTCGCGACAGCGCCGACCAGCACGATTCCGCCTGCTCCGGGAACGGCGAGCCGGACTGCCTCGCGCTCGCGACCCGCGGCGAGCGGGCGGACGACGGCGCCGTGCTCGTCCACGTCGTCGACACGACCTCGCCGCACCGCGCCATCGTCCGCCGCGGCGCCGACGGCCGGATCGAGGCGGGGTGGCACATCCCGCCGCTCGGCGGTGGCTGGGAGGCGCTGCGCGTCCCGGCATCCGTCATCGAGGGCTGACGGCCGGCGGCGCGTTACTCCGACGAGGCGTGCGGCGCCGCGGGTGTCGCCGGCGTCGCGTGGCCCTCGGCGAAGCTGAGGTTCTTGCCGAACGCCTTGCCGATGAGCAGCGCGATGCCGACGATGACGAGGCCGACCGCGAGCCCCGCGATCGCCGACACCAGGGTGTCGCCGAACCACACGATCACCGGCCCCAGTGGCTCGAGCGCATGCTCGACGGCGTGGAGCAGATCGACGGGCGCGTGCCAGCCGACCTCGCCGAGGTTGGCGAGCACGAGGTGGCCGCCCACCCACAGCATCGCGACGGTCCCCACGACCGAGATCACGCGGAAGACGGCGGGCATCGACCGCACGATGCGCGTGCCGGTGTGGCGCACCTGCACGGACGGGCTCTTGGCCATCTTCAGGCCGATGTCGTCGAGCTTCACCAGCAGCGCAACCGCGCCGTAGACGAGCGCCGTCATCGCCAGCGCGATGATCGCGAGCACCACCAGGCGCATCCAGAAGCCGAGCTCGGCGTCGATCGACGCGAGCCCGATGAGCATGATCTCGGTCGACAGGATGAGGTCGGTGCGGATGGCCCCGGCGACCAGCCGCTTCTCGTCGCGGCCGCCCTCGTCCTCGTGGCCGCCGTGGTGGAAACCGAACCACTCCAGCACCTTCTCGGCGCCCTCGAAGCACAGGTACGTGCCGCCGACGATGAGCAGCCACGGCAGCACCCAGGGCGCGAAGGCCGTCAGCAGCATCGCGATCGGGATGATGATGAGGAACTTGTTCGCGAGCGACCCCAGCGCGATGCGCCCGACCACCGGCAGCTCGCGCGCGGGCGAGAGCCCCTGCACGTACTGCGGCGTGACGGCGGCGTCGTCGATCACGACACCGGCGGACTTCGCCGACGCCTTGAGCGCGGCGCTGAGGATGTCATCGACGACGGCGAGCAGACCCACGGACATGCGTGCAACAGTACCGGCCCGGCATCCGTCGCCGCGCCCGATCCCGGCGCCGAGATGGCGACAGATGCCGTGGAGTTGCGCAGCTCCGAATCGATTCGATACAGTGGAGTCGCGGCGCTCCGATCCGGGGCGCCCTTCGCTGTTCCCGGGCGTCGTCCCCGGCATCCCCCCTCTCGAAGGCATCTTCATGGCACGTTCGCTCACGACCGGCAGCCCGTGGCGCGTCATCATCGCGTTCTCGGTGCCGCTTCTCATCGGCAACATCGTGCAGCAGCTGTACCAGGTCGTCGATGCGATCGTCGTCGGGCGTCACCTCGGCGTCGACGCGCTCGCCGCCGTCGGTGCCACCGGCAGCCTGCTGTTCCTGCTGCTCGGGTTCGCCTGGGGTCTCACGAGCGGCTTCGCGATCCCGACGGCGCAGGCCTTCGGCGCGCGCGACTATGCGGCGGTGCGCCGGTCGGTGGCCGCCGGCACGATCCTCACCGCCATCACGAGCCTCCTGCTCACCGTGTTCGCACCGATGCTGGCCGGGCCGGCGCTCGCGCTGCTGCAGACACCGCACGAGCTCATGGCCGAGGCGACCGTGTTCGCGCAGATCAGCTTCCTCGGCGCGGGCGCGATGATGGCGTTCAACTTCCTCGCCGCGATCATCCGCGCGATCGGCGACTCGCGCACGCCGCTGGTGTTCCTCACGATCGCGTGCGCGCTGAACGTCGGGCTCGTGATCCTCATGGTGGGGCCGCTGGAGTGGGGCGTGGGCGGCGCCGCCATGGCGACCGTCGTCTCGCAGGCGGTGTCGGTGCTCTTGTGCCTGGAGTTCGTGCGCCGCCGGGTGCCGGTGCTGCACGTGCGCCATTTCGACTGGCGCGTCACCCGCGCCGACCTCGCCCTGCACCTGCGCCTCGGCCTGCCGATGGGATTCCAGGCGTCGATCATCGCGATCGGCACCCTGACGGTGCAGGTCGCCCTCAACACCCTCGGCGCCGATGCCGTCGCCGCTTACACGACCGCCTCGCGCGTGGACGGCCTCGCCGTCGCGCTGCTGCAGTCGCTGGGGCTCGCGGCGTCGATGTACGCCGCGCAGAACCTCGGCGCGCGGCGCCCCGACCGCATCCGCCGCGGCGTCGTGCAGGCGATGTGGATGGCGGTGGCGGCCGCGGTGGTCCTCGGCATCCTGCTCATCACGTTCGGCACCCCGCTCGTGCGCCTCTTCGTGGGCGACGGGTCGGAGCGCGTGGTCGAGATGGCCACCCTCATGCTGCACATCAACGGCTACACCTACACGGCGCTCGCGGTGCTGTTCATCCTGCGCGGCACGTTGCAGGGCCTTGGCAGCACGATCATCCCGACCGTCACCGGCGTCGTCGAACTCGCGATGCGGGTCGGCGCGGCCGTCGTGCTGGGCCACGCCCTCGGGTTCGTCGGCGTCGTGTGGAGCAATCCGCTCGCGTGGATCGGCGCCGTCGTCATCCTCGCGCCGGCCTACCTCCGCGCGCACCGCGCTCTCGAGCGGATGCCGGTGGATCCCGACGAACCGACGCTCACGACGCCCATCCCCGTCGTCGGTCCCACCGACGGGTCGATGGTGGTCGATGCCGTCGTGACGCAGCCGATCCCGCTGCCCCAGCAGCCCGCGACCGACCTCGTTGCGCCCGGGCGGCGCCGGTGGAAGGGTGTGACCAGGGCGACGCAGAAGCGGCGATGAGGCGGAGGATGCCATGAAGGCTGTGCTGGGCGAGACCACGGTGGCCGAGGCCGACCGCGACGATCTCATCTCCATCGAGGGCAACTGGTACTTCCCGCCGTCGAGCGTGCGGTGGGAGCTGCTGCAGGAGAGCCCGACCCCGTACACGTGCCCGTGGAAGGGCGAGTGCCAGTACTACTCGGTGCGCCGCGGCGACGAGGTGCTCGCCGACCGCGCCTGGGCGTACCCGCATCCGTACGAGAGCGGGATCGAGCGCGTCGGGAAAGACTTCTCGGGCTACGTCGCGTTCTGGAAAGAGATCCGCGTCCAGGAGTGACCGCGGCGGCGCCGGGGCGCGGGAGAATCGATGATGTGACCGGCCTGCAGATTCTCACCGAGATGCCCGACCCGCAGTACCTGATGGTCGGCGACGGCTATCGCATCGCGACCTACTCGTGGGGGGACGACGCCGATCCGACGGTCGTGGTCGTGCACGGATTCGCCTCGAGCACGAAGGACAACTGGGTCGCCACCGGCTGGGTGCGCGACCTGACGGCGGCGGGGTTCCACGTGCTCGCGCTGGATCAGCGAGGACACGGCGCGAGCGACAAGCCCCACGAAGCGGACGCGTTCGACATCCGCCAGCTCGCCGGTGACGTCGAGACGATGCTCGACACGTACCTCGTCGACGAGGCGTTCTACGTCGGGTACTCGCTCGGTGCGCGCGTCGGCTGGGAGGTCGTGCAGGACATCGCGCCGCGGATCCCCCGTGCCGTGCTCGGCGGCGTGCCCGACGGCATCCCGCTCGCGCGACTGGACATCGGCCAGGTGCGCGCGCTGATCGCCGACGGCACCCCGGTGACCGATCCCGTCACCCAGAACTACATCCGCCTCGCCGACCGGGTCTCCGGCAACGACCTGCGGTCGCTGCTCGCGATCGCCGAGGGGATGCGCGCGTCGCGCACCGAGGATCCCGACCCGGCGCACGCGCCGCAGCAGCCGGTGCTGTTCGCGACCGGGGAGCTCGACGCCGTCATCGAGGGGTCGCGGGCGCTCGCCGCCGCGTGCCCGCAGGGGAGGTTCCTCGAGATCCCCGCGCGGCACCACTTCAACGCACCGGGCTCGCGCGTGTTCCGCGCCGAGGCGATCGCCTTCCTCCGCGAGGGCGCGGCCTGATCGACCGCTCGGCGCGGGTCAGGCCTTCGCGATCGCGTCTTCGAGGGCGACCCAGGCGAGCATGGCGCACTTGACGCGGGCGGAGAACTTCGACACGCCCGACAGCGCGGCGGCGTCGCCGTAGACGTCCTCGTCGAGCTCGATCGTCCCCCGGGAGCGGAGCGCCTCGCGGAACCCCTCGATCAGCTGCAGGGCCTCTGACCGGCTGAGGCCCTCTTCGGCGACGAGATCGGCGAGCATCGACGCCGAGGCCTGCGAGATCGAGCAGCCGCGCCCCTCCCACGACACGTCCGCGACGGTCTCGCCGTCGACCCGGGCGCGGAGGGTGATCTCATCGCCGCAGACCGGGTTCTTCTGGTACGAGGTGCCGAACGTGCCCGGCTTGGTGGGGGCGTCGCCCTCGTCGGTGAGGCCGAAGTGCTGCGGGTGCTTGGAGTGATCGAGGATCAGCTCGCGGTAGAGGGCGTCGAGGTCGCTCATGTCAGTGCTGCTCTCATGCTCCGAAATAGGGGCGGATGCCGGCGACCGCCTCGACCAGACGGTCGATGTCGTCGGTGGTGTTGTACAGGGCCGCGCTCGCGCGGACGCTCGCCGTCACGCCGTAGCGGGCGTGGAGCGGTGCGGCGCAGTGGTGCCCGACCCGCACGGCGATGCCGAGCGCGTCGAGATACTGGCCGGCGTCGTGCGCGTGGACGCCCTCGACGTCGAACGACCACAGTCCGACGCGCTCGGCGCCGGCGGCGTCGCCGAGCAGGCGGATGCCGGGGATGCCGACGAGCCCGTCGTGCATGCGCGACGCGAGCATGCTCTCGTGGGCATGGATCCGCCCGAGACCGACGCCGTCGAGGTAGCGGACCGCGGCGGCGAGCCCGATCGCGGGGCCCACCGGCTGGGTGCCCGCCTCGAACCGCTGCGGCGGCGGCAGATACTCGGCGCGGTCAAGGGTGACCGTCGTGATCATCGATCCGCCGGTGAGGAACGGGGGCAGCGCCTCGAGCACGTCGGAGCGTCCGTAGAGGCCGCCGACGCCGTAGGGGCCGAGCATCTTGTGCCCGCTGAAGACGGCGAGATCCACCCCTGCGGCGGGCAGGTCGAGCGGCAGGTGGGGTGCCGACTGGCAGGCGTCGAGCACCGTCAGGGCGCCGACGCCGCGGGCGAGGGCGACGAGGTCGGCGACGGGGTTCACGATCCCGAGCACGTTGGAAATGTGCGTGAAGGCCACGACGCGGGTGCGCTCGCCGATGAGGGCGGCCGCGGCATCCATGTCGAGCGTGCCGTCGTCGCGCGCCGGAATGTGGCGCAGGGTCGCGCCCGTCCGGGCGGCGAGCTCCTGCCACGGGATGAGGTTGGCGTGATGTTCGATCGCCGTCGTGACGATCTCGTCGCCGGGCCGGACGAGGCCCGCATTCCCGAGCGAGTATGCGACGAGGTTGAGGCCCATCGTCGCGCCGCTGGTCCACACCAGCTGCTCCGGCGCGGCGCCCACGAAGCCCGCGACCGTCGCGCGGGCGTCTTCGAACAGCTCGGTCGCCTCGGCGGCGAGGGTGTGCGCGCCGCGGTGGACGGCGGCGTTGGCGTGCGTGAGGAAGTCGCGCTCGGCGTCGAGGACGGCGAGGGGCTTCTGGCTCGTCGCGGCCGAGTCGAGGTAGACGAGGCGATGCCCGTTCACCTGCTCGGCGAGGATCGGGAAGTCCGCGCGCAGAGTCGCCGCATCCAGGGGCGCGACCTCGGCGGCGGGGGTCTCGGGGGTCGCGGTGCTCACCCCTCTAGGCTACGCCCCGGGGGTGGGCCCGGCTCCGGAGCCCGGCGTCCACGACCCGGGACCCCGGCGAGGGCGTGGCAGGCTGGCGGCATGGGTTCCGACACTGAGACCGACCTTCGCACCGCCGCGCAGGCCCGCGCCGAGCAC
>JAEYAG010000253.1 GCA_023451265.1 Actinomycetes bacterium
GTCTCGGCGACATCGGCACCCACTTCGGCACCGCCCACCCGGAGTATGCCGGGGCGCACGCCGACGCGTTCCTGCGCCGGACGGCGGCGCTCGTCGCGGCGGCCGGGTACCGGATCGGCAACGTGTCGGTGCAGGTGCAGGCGAACCGGCCCCGGTTCGCGGCGCGGCGCGCCGAGGCCGAGGCGGTGCTGTCGGCATCCCTCGGCGCACCGGTCGCGGTCTCGGCGACGACGACGGACGGCCTCGGCTTCACCGGCGCCGGCGAGGGGGTCGCTGCGTTCGCGGTCGCCCTGGTCGTCCCGCGCTGAGCCGCGCCGCCGTCGCCCGGACGGTCAGAGCGCGCGCGTCATGAAGGTCGAGAACGGATCGAGCGTGTAGCCCTCGAACGGCCCGCACGTGACGAAACCCTCCGATGCGTAGAGGTGACGCGCCGCCGCGAACTCCGGCGTCGTTCCGGTCTCGAGCCACAGGCTCGTCATGCCCTCTGCCGCCGCGTGGGTCATGATGTGTCGCAGGATGCCGCGGCCCACCCCGCGACCGAGAAACCGCTCGGCGGTGCGCATCGACTTCAGTTCGCCCCGCTGCGCGTCGAGGCGCTGGAGCGCGCCGATGCCGGCGATCTCCTCTCCCGACCATGCCGACCAGAAGGTGACCGCGGGGCTTCGCAGGGCGTCGAGGTCGAGGGCGTGCACGCACTCGGCGGGGGAGGCGGCGTGCATGCCCGCGAGGTGCGCGGCGATGAGCCGGCGCGGCGGCTCGGTCTCGAGGTCGTCGATGTGAATGAGGAAGCCGGTCATCGTCCCAGTGTGGGCCCGTCAGGCTTCGACGGCAAACGGACCGGGGTCGCGCGGCGCGCGGGAGCCGAGCGCGAGCAGCGCGAGCCCGGCGGCGAGGACGACGAGCCCGGCGACGGCGAGCGGCGAGAGGCGTTCGCCGAGCATCACGACCCCGAGGATGCTGGCCGTCAGCGGTTCGGCGAGGGTGAGGGTGGCCGCCGTCGCCGCCGTGAGGCCGCTGAGACCCCACGTGAACAGGACGTAGGCGACGCCGATCGTGGCGAGCCCGAGCCACAGCGCCATCGCGATTCCCCGCGGCTCGGCGAGCCACCCGACGTCGACGAACGGCAGCGCGCAGGCGAAGATCGCCGCCGCGCAGGCGCCCATGGCTCCGACGACCGTGAACGGGTCCCACCCGGCGTCGAGCAGGCGCCGCTGCGCGTTGGCGATGACGGCGAAGGTGGCGCCGGCGCCGACCGAACCGACAAGCCCCATCGGATCGGTGCCGCCGCCCGTGCCCGCCTCGCCGCCCGCGCCCAGGAGCACGACCCCCACCGTCGCGAGCCCGGTCGCGAGCATCCAGGTGGCGGTCGGGCGGCGGCGGGTGAGCGCCCACTCCAGCACCCCGGCGAGGATCGGCGCCGAGCCGAGCGCGACGACGGTGCCCACGGCGACGCCGTTGCGCGCCGTGCCGAGGAAGAACAGCGGCTGATACGCGGCGAGGCTCGCACCGGTGAGCACCATGAGGGCGAGCGGCCGGATGCCGAGGCGTGGTGAGTGCGGCTGGCTACGCCGGTGACGGGCCGCGAGGGTGAAGGCGATCGCCGCGAGCACCGTGCCGCCGATCACCATCCGCATGACGCCGACCGACAGCGGGGTCGTGCCCTCCGGCCCGAGCGCCTGCGATGTGCCGGTCGTGCCGAACAGCAGGGCGGCGGCGAGCACGGCGAGGACGGACAGCACGTTACAGTTCTACCGCCTACGGTCCGCGATACCGTGCGCCGGTAGGCTGGTGCGGTGACGGTCCGGCTCTACGACACCCAGGCTCAGGCGTTGCGCGACTTCACGCCGCGTGAGGCCGGTCACGTGACTATGTACGTCTGCGGTCCGACGGTGCAGTCCGGCCCCGGCATCCATCACCTGCGTGCGGCGCTCGCGTTCGACCTGCTGCGGCGGTGGCTGACGCGCCGGTTCGGTCGCGTCACGCTCATCCGCAACGTCACCGACATCGATGACAAGGTGCTGCTGAACGCGACCGCCGGAGAGCCGTGGTGGGCGCTGGCCTACCGCATGGAGCAGGAGTTCAGCCGGGCGTATGCCGCGATCGGCATTCTGCCGCCGACCTACGAGCCGCGGGCGACGGCGTCGATCCCACAGATGCAGGAGCTCATCGAGCGGCTCATCCAGGCCGGGCACGCCTACGCCGCGGCCGGCGACGTCTACTTCGACGTCCGCTCGTGGCCCGCGTACGGCTCCCTGACCCACCAGGCGGTCGACGATCTCGCCTCGGCCGAGGACGCCGACGGCCGGGGCAAGCGCGACCCGCGCGACTTCGCGCTGTGGAAGGGCGCGAAGGAGGACGAGCCGGCGGATGCCGTGTGGTCCTCGCCCTGGGGACCGGGCCGCCCCGGGTGGCACATCGAATGCTCCGCGATGAGCCGGCGCTACCTCGGACCGGAGTTCGACATCCACGGCGGCGGCATCGACCTGCGGTTCCCGCACCACGAGAACGAGCTCGCGCAGTCCACCGCGGCGGGCGACGCGTTCGCCCGGTACTGGGTGCACAACGGTCTCGTCACCGTCGGCGACCAGAAGATGTCGAAGTCGCTCGGCAACCACCTGCTCGCCGCCGACGTGCTGGCCGAGCGCGACCCGCTGACGGTCCGCTACGCCCTCGGCGCCGCGCACTACCGCTCGACGCTCGATCTCACCCCGGCATCCTTCGACGAGGCCGACGCCGCCCTCGGCCGCATCCGCACCTTCCAGCAGCGCGCCGCGCGGGTGCTCGGCACGCGGGACCCGCTCGTGGCCGCCGACCTGCCCGAGGCGTTCGCGGCGGCCCTCGACGACGACCTCGGCGTGCCGCAGGCGCTCGCCGTCGTCCACGAGACCGTGCGCGCCGGCAACGCCGCGCTCGACGCGGGCGAGAGGGATGCCGCCGCGCGCGCCCTCGTCGAGGTCGGACGCATGACCGGCATCCTCGGGATGAACCCCGCCGACCCGCAGTGGAGCGGCGCCGGCGACGACGCGCAGGCCGGAGCGCTCGACGCGCTCGTGCAGGCGATGATCGCCCAGCGCGCCGATGCGCGCGCGAACAAAGACTGGGCGGCAGCCGACCGCATCCGCGACGCGATCGCGGCGGCCGGTGTCGTCCTCGAAGACGGTCCCGACGGGACCCATTGGAGCGTGAGCAATGGCTAAACCGGGCAACCCGTCCGCGGGCAAGGGTAAGAAGAAGGGCCCACTCAAGGGCACCGGCGGCCACGGGCGCAAGGCGCTGGAAGGCAAGGGCCCCACGCCGAAGGCCGAAGACCGCAGCTGGCACGTCGCAGGCAAGCGCAAGGCCGCCGCCGAGCGGTACGCCGCGGCCGGCGGCAAGGGGCGACCGGGGCAGAAGCCCGGTCCGTCGCGCGCGCCCAAGGCGAAAGCCGGCGACGACACCGAGAACGTCACCGGGCGCAACTCGGTGCTCGAGGCGCTGCGCGCGAAAATCCCCGCCACCGCCTTCTACATCGCGCAGCGCGTCGAGATGGACGACCGCGTCAAGGAGATGCTCTCCATCGCGACGCACCGCGGCATCCCCGTCATGGAGGTGACCCGTCCGGAGCTCGACCGCATGGCCGGCTTCGACGGCGTGCACCAGGGCGTCGCGCTCAAGGTGCCGCCGTACGCCTACGCGCACCCGCAGGACATGCTCGAGGAGATCACCGCGAAGGGGCGGCTGCCGCTGCTGGTGGCCCTCGACGGCGTCACCGACCCGCGCAATCTCGGCGCGATCATCCGCTCCACGGCGGCCTTCGGCGGTCAGGGGATCATCATCCCGCAGCGCCGCTCGGCCGGCGTGAACTCCGCGGCGTGGAAGACGAGTGCGGGCGCGGCCGCCCGCATCCCGGTGGCGATGGCAGCGAACCTCACGACGACGCTCAAGGAGTTCAAGAAGCAGGGCGTGTTCGTGCTCGGCCTCGACGGTGGCGGCGACGTGTCGCTTCCCCAGTTGGAGCTGGCCGACCGTCCCGTCGTCATCGTCGTCGGCTCGGAGGGCAAGGGCCTGTCGCGCCTCGTGACCGAGACGTGCGATCAGATCGTGTCGATCCCGATCTCGGCGGCGACGGAGTCGCTGAACGCCGGCATCGCGGCATCCGTCGCGCTGTATCAGGTCGCGACGATCCGCGCCGCGTCGGAGTGAGGGAATAGCGCGGGCGGCGGCGACGCTGGACCGAGCGAAACCTACGGAAGGAACCCTCATGGCCCTCATCGCCGTCCTGGGCGGAACCGGTTACGCCGGCCGTCACATCGTCTCCGAAGCCGTCACGCGCGGTCACAACGTGCTCGCCGTCTCCCGCTCGGTCGCCGCCGATCGTGTCGAGGGCGCCACCTACGTGGAGGGCACGCTGCTGGATGTGCCGGGCCTCGTGGCACAGCTGGAGGGTGTCGACGTCGTGGTCAGTGCGATCTCCCCGCGCGGCGAGATGGCCGGTCAGGTGCGCCCGAACCTGGAGGCGCTGAACGCGGTGCTCCCCGAGAGCGTGCGCCTGGGCGTCATCGGCGGCGCCGGTGGCAGCCTCGTCGCACCAGGCGGCCCGCGCGTGATCGACGCCGGATTCCCGGAGGAGTTCAAGGACGAGGCGCTGGAGATGATCGGCGTGCTCGACGACCTGCAGGCCGAGGATCAGGGTCGTGACTGGTTCTTCGTGCACCCGGCCGGCGGATTCGGCGCGTTCAACCCGGGTGAGCGCACCGGGACCTACCGCGACGGCGGTGACGTCATCGTGACGGATGCCGAAGGTGAGTCCTTCATCTCGGGAGCCGACTTCGCGATCGCCGTGCTCGACGAGATCGAGAGCCCGAAGCACTCCCGCGAGCGCTTCACCGTCGGCTACTAGACGAGGTCCCGCCAGTCCACGGCATCCTCGTCATCGTCGTCGAGGGTGCCGATGGCGGCGGTGACGACCGGCAGCGCCGTCGTCTCGGTGGGGGGACCCATCACGGTCGCCTCGTCGCGGCGGTGACGCAGCACGTCGTCGATGTACGAGGAGAGCACCTCGGCGATCGGCACCGACCGCCCGCGCTCCTGCGACATGTACCAGCGGTGCTCGAGCACCTGGTGGAACACCTCGGCGGGCTCAAGCTTGCTGCGCAGATCCCACGGGATCGCCTTCACGACGGGCTCGAACACACGTGTGAGCCACTCGTGGGCGACCATCTCCTCGTCTGAGCCGAGACGCGAGACGCGCGCCTTGAACTCGTCCATGTCGTTGAGCAGGCGCCGGGCCTGGTTCTCCTCGACGTCGAGCCCGGTGAGCCGCAGCAGCCGCCGCTGGTGGTGTCCGGCATCCACGACCTTCGGCTGGATCGACACCCGCGTGCCGTCCGAGGTCGTGTCGATCGACATCTCGTCGATGTCGAAACCGAGGTCGTTGAGGCGCTGCACGCGCTCGGTGATGTGCCACGCCTCGTTCGCGGCGAACGTCTCCTGATCCGTCAGCGCGGCCCACAGCGCGTGGTACGAGCCGACGATGCCGTCCGCGATCGCGACGGCGTCCACTCCGCCCTCGAGACGCCCACCCGCCTCGAGGTCCATGATCTCGCCCGCGATGTTCGTGCGCGCGACGTCGAGGTCGTGCTCGCGCTGCCCGCGGGTGAGGCCGCCTTCATGGAGCTCGCCGGTCTCGGCGTCGACGAGGTACGCCGCGAACGCCCCGGCATCCCGCCGGAACAGCGTGTTCGACAGCGACACGTCACCCCAGAAGAACCCGACGGTGTGCAGTCGGACGAGAAGCGCCGCCAACGCGTCGACGAGGCGTCCCGCGGTGTCGGGGCGCAGAACCTGCGTGAACAGGGCGCGGTAGGGCAGGGAGAACTTCAAGTGCGCCGTGACGAGCGCGGCCGGCAGCGGATCGCCCTTCGGAGTGCGGCGGCCGTCGATCACGGCGACGCGCTCGACGCACGGGACGTCGAGGCGCGCGAGCATTCCGAGCATCTCGTACTCGCGGCGCGCCATCTCACCGGTCGTCTCCTTGACGGCGACGACGCGGCCCGACAGGTTCGCGAACCGCACGAGGTGGCGCGAGAGCCCCTTCGGCAGTGACACGATGTAATCGCTGCTCCACTCGTCGAGCGGAGTCGCCCAGGGTAAGGCCAGCAGGCCCGCGTCGATGCTGCTGGCGGTGATGCTGAGCGAGTCGGCCACGTGCGGCTCCCGATGTCGTGCGGGTCGGATATGACGCGACGCGGGGGCCCCGGATATCGGGAGCCACCCGCGTCGTGTCGGTGTCGGATCAGGCCGAGGCGATCGCCTTCTTGGTGAGGCGCTCGCCCGACTCGATGTCGAACGCGTGCACGTGGTGCGGCACGGGGGCCAGGACCACGGTCTCGCCGGCGTTCGGGTGGCTGCGGCCATCGACGCGCGCGACGATGTCGGTGCGCTTGCCGTTGATCTCGGTGTGGCCGTAGAGGTAGCCGTCCGCGCCGAGCTCCTCGACGAGGTCGACCGTGACCGACAGGCCCTGGCCGTCGGCGGGGTTGACGACGATGTCCTCGGGACGCACACCGGCGGTGACCTGCGTGGCGCTCGTGGGCTTGTCGATGTCGGCGTCGACGACGGCGGTGCCGAACTGGATGCCGCCGGCGCTGGCGAGGTCGACCGGGAACAGGTTCATCGCGGGCGAGCCGATGAAGCCGGCGACGAACACGTTGCTCGGCTTCTCGTACAGGTCGCGCGGGGTGCCGACCTGCTGGAGCAGGCCGTCCTTGAGCACGGCGATGCGGTCACCCATGGTGAGGGCCTCGGTCTGGTCGTGCGTGACGTAGACCGTGGTGACGCCGAGGCGGCGCTGCAGCGACGCGATCTGCGTGCGGGTCTGCACGCGGAGCTTGGCGTCGAGGTTCGACAGCGGCTCGTCCATGAGGAACACCTGCGGCTGGCGGACGATGGCGCGGCCCATGGCGACAC
>JAEYAG010000255.1 GCA_023451265.1 Actinomycetes bacterium
AGCGACACGTTGTCGCGGTGCAGCCAGAAGTTGTGCCACCAGTCGCCGATCACGCGCCACTTGCGCTCCCACGACGGCATCGCCAGGCCGTGGTAGCCGCGGTGCGCGCACCACGCGATGAAGCCCTTGAGCGCGATCTTGCCCGACTGGAACACGCCGTTGTACAGGCCCAGGCCCGCGACGGCGCCGAGGTTGTTGTGGATGTACTCGCGCGGCACCTCGTCGCGCAGCACCGCCACGAGGTTCTTCGCGAGCAGCTTCGCCTGACGCACGGCGTGCTGCGCGTTCGGCACGCAGTATCCGCCCACGCCCTTGCCCGTGAGGTCGGGAACGGCGGACACGTCGCCGGCGGCCCAGGCACCCTCGACGATCTCGTCGGGCGTGCCGACGCGCAGGTCGGCGCGGGTGCGGATGCGGCCACGCTCCTCGACCGGCAGGTCGCTGCCGCGGACGACCGTCGGGTTCGCCATGACACCGGCTGTCCAGACGATGAGATCGGTCGGTAGCACCTCACCGGTCGACAGCTCGACGTTGCCGTCGACGGCGCCGGTGACCTGCGTGTCCAGGTGCACGTACGCGCCCCGCTTGGCGAGGTCCTTCAGCACCCACTCGCTCGTCTTCAGCGACACCTCGGGCATGATCCGGCTCATCGCCTCGATCAGGTGGAAGTGCGTGTCCTCGAAGCGCAGCTGCGGGTAGTCGCGCAGCAGCGACGACGCGAGCGCCCGCATCTCGGCGAAGACCTCGATGCCGGCGAAGCCGCCGCCGACCACGACGACCGTCAGCAGGCGGTCGCGCTCCGGCCCGGGAGGCAGGTTCGCGGCACGGTCGAAGTTGGTGAGGATGCGGTCGCGGATCGCGACGGCCTCTTCGATCGTCTTCAGGCCGATCGCGTTGTCGGCGATGCCGGGGATCGGGAACGTGCGCGAGACGGCGCCGGCGGTCACGACGATCTGGTCGTAGCTCTCCAGCCACGGCTCGCCCACCTCGGGCGTGATCGTCGCGGTCTTGTTCGCGTGGTCGATGCCGGTGACCTTCGCGGTGATGACGCGCGTCTTCTTCAGGTGACGGCGCAGGCCCACGACAACGTGGCGCGCCTCGATCTCGCCCGCGGCGACCTCGGGGAGGAACGGCTGGTACGTCATGTACGGCAGCGGGTCGACGATCGTGACCTCGGCCTCGCCCTTGCGCAGGTGCTTCTCGAGCTTCCACGCGGTGTAGAAACCGGCGTAGCCGCCGCCGACGATGAGGATCTTGGGCACGGCCGGGGACGCCGTGCTGGTCGCTGTGCTAGTCACAGGGGGAAGTACTCCTTGGATCAACGGCTCGGAGTGCGGTGGGCTCGTTCCGATCTGATGCGCCGGGCAGCAGCAGTGACGCCGAGCGCGACCAGTATAGCCGCCAGGGTGGCACCCACGAGCGGCACCGTGCCATAGCGGAGGGTGTCCGCGCTCGGCAGCAGCGGTGATCTGCGCTCCACCTGGTCGGCCTTCGGCAGCGGATCCAGCTGCACCGGGGTCGCCGTCGGTGTCGGCTGGGGCGCCGCTTCGGCCCGCCGATACAGCCGGATCCACTCCTCCAGCGTCGGGCCCGGCAGCGGGCTCGCGCTCACGGTCGGGACGCTCGCCGAGACCGCCGCGGCGGCATCGATCAGCCCGAATCCGTACGTCGGGTCCGGGACGCGGCTGGCCCCTGCGGCGGGCTTCGCGGTCTTCAGGATCCGGTTGATCACGTTGTTCGCGTCGAGCTCGGGATGCGCCGAGCGCACCAGAGCGGCGATGCCGGCGACGATGGGCGCCGCGCCGCTCGTGCCGCTCCACTCCACGATCTGCCCGTCCGCCGAGACGCCCAGCAGCTGTTCGCTCGGCGCGGAGATGCCGATCGTGATCCCCTGCGTCGACGCCTCGACGCTGGCGGCCCCGGCCCGGTTCACCCCGCCGACCGTCAGCACGCCGGGGATCGTCGCGGGCGCGCCGACTTGATCGGTGCCCGTCCCCCGGTTGCCGGCCGCGACGACGACCACGACGTCATGATCGAACGCGTATTGGAACGCGGTGTCCCACAGCGGATCCCACGTCAGCGTGTTCGTCGTGAACGACAGGTTGATGACGTCGGCGCCGTGATCGACGGCCCACGTCATCGCGTCGGCGACCTGCTGCACGAAGGGCACCGAGGATGCCGCCCCGAACCCGATCGAGATCGACAGCAGACTCGCCTCGGGCGCGACCCCGATCATCCCGGTCTCCGCGCCGGTGCCGCGTGCCGCGGCGAGCGAGGCCACCCAGCTGCCATGGTTGCCGTCCACCGCGCCGACCGGCGTCCGGCCATCGGAGGATCCCGTGCCGGAGAAGTCCGCTCCCCCGACGACGGCGCCGGAGAACTCGACCGGGTTGCGCCCGATGCCGGTGTCGATGATGGCGATCGTCGTTCCCTTGCCCTTCGTGGTCTCCCACGCCGTGCGCACGCCGTACTCGTCGAGCCAGTACTCGGCGGCGCGCACCGGATCGGTCTCTGCGGCCGGTGGGGTCACCCCTGCGGGCGCCGTGACCTCCGTCGGCGGCGACACCTCGGCGGGCGCGGTGACCGCGGCAGCCGCCGGGGTCGCCCCGACGCCCGCGGCGCTCGCGAGGACGAGCGCGCCGGCCACGAGAAGGCGTGCGGCGCGGGCCGTCATGCCGCTCTACCGCGCGGCTGCGCGCACGTGCACCGCTGCGGCGACCAGTCGCCGCGTTCCAGGGCGAGATCGCCGATCGGGTTCACGCCGGGGCCGGCGGCCAGCGCGTGGCCGGCGAGGGCGTGCAGGCACTTCACGCGCGTCGGCATCCCCCCGGCGGAGATCCCCTCGATCTCGGGAACCTCGCCGTACACCGCCCGATCGGACAGGTACGCCTCGTGCGCGGCGGCGTACGCGGCGGCCACGTCGGCATCGTCCTCGAGCAGGTCGGAGAACTCGCGCATGACCTGCGTCGCCTCCAGCGCCGACATCGCCGCCGTCGCGCCGGGGTGGGTCAGGTAGTAGAACGTCGGGAACGGTGTGCCGTCCGGCAGCCGCGGCTCGGTGGCGACGACCGCGGGGTTGCCGCACACGCAGCGCGCCGCGATGCCTACGACTCCGCGCATCGGCCGCCCGAGCTGCGCGCGCATGACCTCGAGGTCGGCGGCGGTCGCCTCGGTCAGCGCGGGGTGGGTGTTCGACTGCGGATGGGGCACCGCTCCAGGCTACCGGCGGCGGCTGATCCCGCGCTGAGCCGTCACTGCGCGGGGTCGGTCCCCGACTCGGCGGGTCCCGTCGCCGTCTGGGTGAGTCCCGCGCCGGTGACCGAGCGGACGAGCTGGGACATCCAGTCCACCCGGGTCTGCTCGACCTCGTCGCTGACGGCGGTCTGCTCCGGCGGGATCGCGGTGTCGGGCAGGTCGTCGTCGATCAGGTAGACCACCTCGCCGGGCTGGAAGTAGTACAGCCGGGCGCGCGCCTGCGAGGCGATGTAGGCCGGGTCGACCCAGCGGTCCTTCTCCTGCTGCAGCTGGGCGACCTGCTCCCTCGTGACCTCGACGGAATTCTCCAGCGCGGCGATCTGCTGCCGCTGCCCGAGATAGGTCCCGACCGTCGGCACGAGGACGAACACCGCGAGGACGACCAGTCCCAGCATGATGCCGGTGAACGCCGAGAACCGGATGCCGCCGGCCCACTCCCGCACGTCCACCCGCCCCCGGGTGCGGGCGCTGCCCGAGCCCTCCCCGGCACCGCGGCCGCCCCCGGACGCACGAAGAGAGGGAGCCGGCGCGGCGCGTCCGGCTCCCTCTCTCGTCATGCGGTCCAGCCTACGTGGCGATCGTCCGTGTGCACGGACGGCGCCACGCGCCGGAAGGATACTCAGCCTCTGCTCAGCCCTTGAAACGCGGGAACGCGCCGCGGCCGGCGAAGACCGCGGCATCCCCCAGCTCTTCTTCGATGCGCAGCAGCTGGTTGTACTTCGCGACGCGCTCGCTGCGGGCGGGGGCACCGGTCTTGATCTGGCCGGCGTTCACGGCGACGGCGAGGTCGGCGATCGTGGTGTCCTCGGTCTCGCCGGAGCGGTGCGAGAGCATCGAGCGGTAGCCGTTCTGGGTGGCCAGGGCGATGGCATCCAGCGTCTCGGACAGCGTGCCGATCTGGTTGACCTTCACGAGCAGCGCGTTCGCGACGCCCAGGTCGATGCCCTTCTGCAGGCGGACCGGGTTGGTGACGAACAGGTCGTCGCCGACGAGCTGGACCTTCGAGCCGATGACGTCGGTGAGGTGCTTCCACGCGTCCCAGTCGTCCTCGGCGAGGGCGTCCTCGATCGTGACGACGGGGTAGTTCGCGACGAGGTCGGCGAAGTAGTCGGTGAGCTTCTCGGCCGACCACGCCTTGCCCTCGACGGTGTAGACGCCGTCCGTGAAGAACTCGGTGGCGGCGACGTCGAGGCCGACGCCGATGTCCTTGCCCGGGGTGAATCCGGCCTTCTCGATCGCCTTGATGAGGAAGTCGAGGCCCTCGCGGTTGCTCGGCAGGTCGGGCGCGAACCCGCCCTCGTCGCCGAGGCCCGTGTTGAAGCCCGCGGCCTTCAGTGCGCCCTTGAGGACGGGGTAGACCTCGGTGCCCCAGCGGAGCGACTCGGCGTACGTCTCGGCGCCGATGGGCGCGAGGAAGTACTCCTGGAAGTCGATGCCGTTGTCGGCGTGCTCGCCGCCGTTGATGACGTTGAACAGCGGGACGGGCAGCACGAGCGCGTTGGGTCCGCCGAGGTAGCGGAACAGGGGCAGGTCGGCGCTGTCGGCGGCGGCCTTGGCGACGGCGAGGCTGACGCCCAGGATCGCGTTCGCGCCGGTGCGCGACTTGTTCTCGGTGCCGTCGGTCTCGATGAGGATCTCGTCGATGACGCGCTGCTCGCTCGCCTCGACGCCCTCGATGGCCGGGCCGAGCTCGTCGATGACGGCGGCGACGGCCTTCAGCACGCCCTTGCCGCCGTACCGGCTCTTGTCGCCGTCGCGCAGCTCGTACGCCTCGAACGCGCCGGTGGATGCGCCGGAGGGGACGGCCGCGCGCTGGACGATGCCGTCGTCGAGCAGAACCTCCACTTCGACGGTCGGGTTGCCACGCGAATCCAGGATCTCGCGTGCGCCTACAGCCTCGATCAGTGCCACAGGGGACTCCTTGCTTGTGGAAGGTGGATCTCGGAGCGTCGTCGGTCCGGTTTCGAGCATAGTGAAGCGGATGCCGGGGTCACAGTGGTGACGCCGGATCAAGTCCGTGGGTTACGTCCGTGTGGGTGGTGCGGGGTCGCGCGCGCCGGCTCAAGCGAGGACGGCGAGCGCGATGCCGTCCCACCCCTTGGCATCCAGCGTCTGCAGCGCCGTCGCGTCGAAGCGGGGGTCGTCGCGCAGCATCGCAAGTCCCGCGCGGACGCCCGCGACCTGTGCGCTGTCGTCGGCCGGGTCGGCGACCCGACCCGAGCGCACGACGTTGTCGACGATGACGAGCGCGCCGGGGCGGCCCAGGCGCGCCGCCCAATGGAGGTATATCGTGTTGGACTCCTTGTCAGCGTCGATGAAGACGAGGTCGAACGGCGCGGCATCCTCGAGCGTCGGCAGCACATCCGCACCACGGCCGACGCGGATCTCGACCTTCTCCCCCACACCCGCCCGATCGATGCTCGCCCGCGCGACGGCGGCGTGCGCGGGCTCGGCCTCGATCGTGATGACGCGTCCCCCGTCGGGCAGCGCCCGGGCGAGCCAGATCGTCGAATACCCGCCGAGCGTGCCGATCTCGAGCACGCGACGCGCGCCGATCGCCCGCGCGAGCAGGTGCAGCAGCTTGCCGCCCGTCGGCGCGACCTCGATGTCGGGCATCCCGGCGGCCTGCTGGTCGGCGACAGCGGATGCCAGCGCCGGATCTTCACCGATCAGGGTGTCGACGAGGTAACGGTCGACGGCATCCGCGGCGTCCGCACTCAGCGGCATGGGTTCGCTCATGCCGTCAGCCAACCCGCCCCGCGAGCGCGCGTCAACAGTCACCCCACCTGCCCGGTCGACTCGCGCACCACGAGGGTCGGCGTCGCGACCTCGTGTCGGGCGGGGTTGCGCGCGAGCATGTCGGTCAGCTGCCGCAGCGCGAGCGCGCCCATGTCGCGGCGCGGCTGATCGACGCTCGTGAGCGTCGGACGCAGCTTCGACGCGAGGTCGATGTCGTCATAGCCGGCGACGCTCAGCGCGTCCGGCACCCGGATGCCCGCGTCGACCGCCCGTCCGATGAGGTCGACGGCCAGGCGGTCGTTCGCGCAGCACACCGCCGTCGGTGCGTCGTCGCCGCCGCCGGCGGCCGCAGCGATCAGCACCGCCGGGTCCGCCTCCACGACGGTCGCGTCCTCGAGTCCGAGTTCCCGCATCGTCGCGAGATACGAATCACGCCGCGCGACGGCAGCCGGGCGCTGCGATCCCGACAGGAGCGCGATGCGCCGGTGCCCGAGCGCGATGAGGTGGTGCATCGCGAGGCGCATCCCGGACCGGTCGTCGTTCGACACCTGACCCACTCCCGGCGGCAGATCGATCGGCCGCCCGACCACGACGAGGGGCACACGTCGGGCGAAATCGCCGATGGTGACGGCATCCGCCTGGCCCGACACGATCACGACGCCGTCGACACCCAGCGCCAGCATGCGCTCCAGGCGTGCCCGCAGCACCTCGCGATCGCGACGCCCGTCGGCGATCACGACCGTCATCCCGCCCGCCTCGGCGGCATCCTCGACACCGTGCACGACGTCGGTGTGATAGCCGCTGCGTAGGTCATCGACCAGCACCCCGATCGTCTGACTGCGCCCGCGCACGAGCGACCGCGCCCACGGGTTCGACCGGTACCCGAGCCGGTCGGCGGCATCGAGGATGCGCGCCCGGGTCTCGGCGCGCACCCCCGCATCCCCGCGCACCGCGAGAGACACGAGCGACTTCGACACGCCCGCCGCTGCGGCGACGTCGTGGATGGTGGGCGGCCGGTCCCGCTGCTCTCTCACTCTGCCGGTCTACCAGCGGCTGGAGCGTTCCAGAACGTTCCAGCTGGAGCGTTCCACGAGCGTTCATGCGCCCGTGTCTGGGCGTATACGCCCGCTTCGTACGGTCGTTGGCGACCCCGAACGAGAAGAGCCTCTGTGTCCGATCCCCACTCCCCCCTGCATCACGCGCCCCGCGCCCTCCTGCTCGACTTCGGCGGTGTCGTCTTCCAGACGACCAAGCGTCCGGCCGGTCGGGACGACCTCGCCGCGTCCCTCGTCGAGCGCGCCGCCCGGGCCGGACACGTGATCGACCGGGGCACGGTGCGCGCATCGCTGGATGCCGGGATCACGGCCCTCGGCCATTGGAAGCACGCCTCGAGCCGCCGCCTCGAACCGCGCGAGATGACCCACCGCGAAGTCGTCGGCGACTTCCTCGTCGCCGACCTGCCGACGCCCGTCCGCACGCTCCTCGTCGCCGAAGCCGGCGAGGTGCTCGAAGAGCTCAACACGACACTCTCCGACCATGAGGTGCGCCCCGGCATCCGTGACCTCATCGCCGAGGCACAGCGCCGCGGCATCCCGCTCGGCATCGTCAGCAACGCGCACTCGGGTCGCAGCCACCGGCGACTGCTCGCCGCGCACGGTCTCGCGGAGGCCTTCGCCGTGCAGGTGTACAGCGACGAAGTCGGCATGCGCAAGCCGCACCCGCGCATGATCGAGCTCGCCGCGACGGCGCTGGGCGTCTCGCCCGCCGACGCCTGGTACGTCGGCGACACGCAGGACCGTGACGTCGTCGCGGGCCGCCGCGCGGGCGTCGGCGCGGTCGTCCTCACCGCGAGCAAGCACACCGACAACCCGCCGTTCGGCATCCCCGACAGCGCCGACGCCGTCTTCGAGACCCCCGAGGGGCTCTTCGAGGCGCTGCGGGATGCCGCGCAGCCGCGCCCCGCCACGAGCGCCACCCCGTCGTCGGCGCCCGTGTCCACCCCGGCTCCCCCCTCGACCGGGCGCGCGGCCCTGCTCATCGACCACGGCGGGGTCATCTCGATCTCGGTGCCCGACGACGCCGTGCTCGACGCATTCAGCGAGCGCCTCGCCGCACTTCTCGATGGGCCCGATGAGCGCGTCGACGCGGCGCGCGCCCGCGCGCTCATCGCGGCCGGTCGCGCCCGCCACCGGGCCTTCAAGGCCGAGCAGCGTGCGGCTGCCGCGGCCGGCGGCACGGACGGCATCCGCGAACTCGACGCGACGACCTTCTGGCGCGACTGCGTCGGCGCGGGCCGCGCCCCCCCCCCGCCGGC
>JAEYAG010000024.1 GCA_023451265.1 Actinomycetes bacterium
GTGCTCGCCCGTCCCGCGCAGCGCCGCCCCGCACCGAGCCGCCGACGTCGCAAAAGCAGGCTGAATCGACCTCCGGCAGGCCCACGGCCTCGGGAGATGTCGATCCAGCCTGCTTTTCGCACGTCACGGCGCCGCGAACCGGCCCGCCGACCCGCCGACCGGCCGACCTCAGCGCGCCGCGAGCACCGTCTCCTCCAGTCGCGCGTACGAGGCCTCCATGCCGTCGGTCATGCCGGTGGCGAGGATCATGTCGCGCGTCTCCTTGTCGGGATACTCGATCACGAGGGTGAGGAGAGTCGCGCCGTCCTCCTCGTACAGCTGCATGTCGTTGAGCGCGCCGGGGCCGTCCATCCCGATCATCTTCTCGGTCGTGACCTCCCGCCACTGCGGCTCGCTCAGCACCGTCTCGCCCTCGAAGCCGAAGCGCGTCGACTCGTCGTCGCCCTGCTGCCAGACGTAGCGGTAGGTGTCGCCGACGGCGCACTCGACCATCTGCCAGCCGTCGGGACCCAGCATCCACTTCTCCATCAGCGCGGGCTCGTGGTGCGCGCGCCAGACGAGTTCCTGCGGGCCGTCGATCAGCCGGGTGATCCGCACGTGCTGGTCGTCGAGGATCTCGGTGCGCGTGCCCTTGCCCTGCGCGTATTCGCGGAGCGAGACCAGCACGGCATCGAGCTGGTCCATGGCCATGCGCGAGCCCTCGACCGCGCCCATTGCGACGACCTGCTCGAGCGCCTCGTGGGAGGGGAAGTAGGTCACGTTGGTGAGGCGCGACCCGGCATCCGTCTGCTCGAACGCGAACGTCATGCGCATCGACGGGAATCCGTCGAGCTTCTCGCCGTCCTCGCCGACGAACGCGTCGAGCACCTCGAAACTGCGGCCCTCGTCGACGTTCAGGACCTCCCACGACCCGCCGGAGCGCTCCCCCTGCGGGCTCGTCATGTGGTAGTCGACGCGGCCGCCGGGGCGCAGGTCGAACGTGGTGAACGTGGCGGGCCAGCCGGGAGGACCCCAGAAGCGCTCGAGCTGGCGCGGGTCGGTGAACGCGTTCCAGAGCCGATCGACGGATGCCGCGGCATCCGCCACCAGCGTCATCGTGAGGTTCTCGGGGTCGGTGGTGATGTCGGTGACGGGCATGTCAGTCTCCCTTGTCGGGCGTGCGGTCGGTGGACGTGGCGTGTGGGTCGGGCCCGGCGAGCAGCGCATCGAGGCGGTCGATGCGGGCACGCCAGAGCTCTTCGTAGCGGGCGAGCAGGGCGCGGGCGCGGGCGATCATGACGGGGTCGGCGCGGACGAGCCGCTCGCGTCCCTCGGCGCGCTTGACGATGAGGCCGGCGGCCTCGAGCACGGCCACGTGCTTCTGCACCGCGGCGAAGGACATGTCGTAGTCCGCCGCGAGCGCCGACACGGACTGCTCCGCGGCGATCGTGCGCCGCAGGATGTCGCGCCGCGTCGCCGCGGCCAGGGCGTGGAACACGCGGTCTGTCTCTTCATCACCCAGCTCAGTTTGTACAACCATTTGGTTGTACATTACGACCGCGGATGCCGAGTGTCAACCCTTCTCGTGTCGGGAACGCGTTGCGGTGACACAACCGGCCTTTGGATGACATCCGTTGGAGTGACACCGCGTGTCACGAAACGCCGATGCCTACCGACCTGACCGGCCCTCTCGGGAGGAACATCAGCAGCAGATACAGGAGCGATGGGGCTCCGGTAGCACTACTCGTCTTCGCATCATCCGAACGCGGATCACGTGCGAGAGGGGCTGCGATGCGGCCAGTAGATGGAACGCCGCGCAGTCAACGCAGCGCTTGCGGCCGAGCGGGCACTCGGCCGCCGCCCCGTCGAGATGGCCGGCAACAACCCGGGGTACGACATCCGCTCGACGGATACCGACGGAGGTGTGTTCTACATCGAAGTGAAGGGGCGCATCGAGGGTTCCGAGACCTTCACGATCACCACGAACGAGGTCACCTTCGCGCAGACTCAGGGCGAGCGGCACAGGCTCGCGCTCGTCAGCGTCTCGCCTGCAGGACCCGCCCGTGACCAGATCCGCTACGTGACCGGCGCCTTCGACCGAAACGACCAGTAGCAGTCACCTGTAGCTGCCGGACTTCCCCTCCGTGGTCGGAGTGTCGATGCCTCTCGGATGCATACTGACGGCCTCGGGCTATCGAGGTGTGGCGACGTCTTCGAGTGCATCGATGTCGAGGATGGAGACGTCGCGGCGCGCGTGGAGTTCGATAACACCGGAGGCGGCGAGAGCGGCAAGACGGCGGCTCAGGGTTTCCGGCGTCGTGCCCAGATAGGAAGCAATTTCCTGCTTTGCCATCGGCAGCCGCAGGGTGAGGACCCCGTCTCGCATGCTGCCGGGCAGATCCAGCAGGTAGGCCGCGATGCGGGCGCTGACATCACTGGAGGTGATGGCGGCCAGCAGCCGCTCGACGGAAGCAAGCCGGTCGGAGAGGGTGCGCAGCATCCGAAGACCGACGTCCGGGTAGTCGCGCAGCAGGCCGGCGAGGTCGGCGTGGTCGAAGACGCACATCCGGCTGTCTTCCAGCGCGACGACGAGGTCATTCGGGCGGTGACCTGTCAGGAAGGCCCGTTCGCCCACGACATCGCCATCGGTCACCGTGCGCAGGATCTGTTCTTGGCCATTGGCCGCCGCCTGGCTGACCTTGAGCTGTCCGCTGTGCATCACCAGCAGGCGTGAGACCGACTGTCCGGGCGTATAGACGACCTCACCCTTGGCGACGTGCGCGGGCCGGACGAACTCCGCGACCCGCATCTGCTCTTGGCGGGAGAGTCCTTGGAAGATCGGGACGCGGGTGACACACAGATCGCCCTGGGGCATGGTCCAAGCCTACCGGAGTCGGCTGGACCCCAGCGGGGGCCGACACCCTCAGTAGCGGTCCAAGAGCACGGCATACGCGAACTTGATCTATATCAAGGAGTTCGCGGTGCGTCGAACCTACCGTGAAGGTGTCAATAACGAACACATCACGAAAGGGGTCCACAATGGCCACCTCTACCACCACTCATACCGTCCTGAGGGCTGAGGGATTTTCTTGCCCGTCGTGTGTGGCCAAGATCGAAAAGCAGGTCGGCCGCCTCAAGGGTGTCGAGAACGTGAAGGTCCGCTTCGCGTCCGCCCGCATCGAGGTCGACCACGACGCGGAGCGCGTCTCCGTGGACGACCTCGTGGCCGCTATCGCCAAGGCCGGCTACAAGGCCACCCCGTCGGCGTTCTAAGGCCACCGGCGCCCTGCGGGCGACGCTCGCGCATCCTTCTCCCCATTCCACTCTGCCGGTCCGCCGGCACGAGACCCAGCAAGGTCGTACCCGAAAGTGAACAGGCTCCAGAAATGGTTCTACGGGAACCGGTCGGTTCCCGTCGTGTCCGGCGTGCTCATCGTCATGTCCTTCGCCATCCAGTGGACGGCCGGGGGCGTCGCGAATCTCACCGTCAGCCCCCAATGGTGGCTCGACGCCGGCGCCCACGCCACCCACGCCAACGCGGTGTTCACCCTCGGGGACATCTTCATGATCGCCGCGGCCGTGGTCGCCGGCTACGGGATCGTGATCAAGTCGGTGCGCGCGCTGATCGCCAAGGTCATCGGCATCGACCTGCTGGTGTCGGTCGCAGCGATCGGCGCGGTCATCATCGGCAACTTCTGGGAGGCCGCGGCGGTCACGTTCCTGTTCGCGATCGGCCACGCCCTGGAGGCTGCCACCTTGAACAAGACGCGCTCGGCGCTGGCCGAACTCGTCGCCGTGGCCCCGGATTCCGCGATCGTGGTACGCGACGGCGAGCAACAGGAGATTCCCGCCGGCCAGGTCAGGATGGGCGAGATCGTGCTGGTCAAGAACGGCGCGAAGGTCCCCGTGGACGGTCAGGTCGTCTCCGGAACCGGAGCGATCGATGAGGCCTCCATCACCGGTGAGTCGATCCCGGTGGAGAAAACCAAGGGCGGCCAGGTCTTCGCCGGCACCGTCTCCCGCGGTGGCTTTCTGCAAGTACTTGCGACTGGCATCGGCGCGGACACCACCCTGGCCCGGATCATCCATCGGGTGGAGGAGGCCCAGGACGCCAAGGCGAAGACCCAGGCTTTCATCGACCGCTTCTCCCGCTGGTACACCCCCGCGGTGATGGTCCTGGCACTGGTGGCCGGGCTGATCTCCGGCGACGTGGTCCTGGCCCTGACCCTGCTGGTCATCGGCTGCCCCGGCGCGCTGGTGATCTCCATCCCGGTCGCGATCGTGGCCGGCATCGGCCGTGCCGCTCGTAACGGCATCCTCATCAAGGGTGGCGAGTTCCTGGAGACCTCGGCGAAAATCTCAGCCGTGGCCGTGGACAAGACCGGCACGCTTACCGAGGGCCGTCCCCAGCTGACCGACATCGTCGTCTTGGACTCCACACTCGATCGTACTGAGGTGCTGCGCTGGGCCGCCGCGGCGGAGGCCGGCTCCGAGCATCCACTGGCCTGGCCAATCCTGGAGACCGCCCGCGCGGAAGGCGTCGGACCACAAGGTATCCCCGGCACTGTGACCCCGGTTCCCGGCAAGGGCATCGTGTCCGAGGTCGATGGTCGCCGGGTGCTGATCGGCAACCCGCCGCTGCTGGAGCAGTACGGCATCGGAGAAGACGCCACCGCTCGGGCAGGACAGGCAGCCCAGGGCCTGGCCGCCGCTGGGAAGACCCCGATGATCGTCGCCGTCGATCAGACAGTGGTCGGCGTCGTCGCCGTCGCCGACAAGATCCGACAGGATGCACCCGAGATGGTGGCCCGGCTGCACCGGGCCGGCGTCGAGAAGGTCGTCATGCTCACCGGCGACACCCGGCTGGTGGCCGAGGCGATCGGGAAGGCCACCGGGATTGATGAGATCCACGCCTCCCTGCTCCCCGAGGACAAGCTGGACGCGGTTACCGAGCTGCAGCGTCAGGGACACACCATCGCCATGGTGGGTGATGGCGTCAACGACGCCCCCGCCCTGGCTACGGCGAACATCGGTGTCGCGATGGGTGCGGCAGGCTCGGCCGTGGCCGTGGAGACCGCCGACATCGCGCTGATGGGCGATAACCTGCTCAAGCTGCCCGAAGCCATCGGACTGGCCAAGCGGACGGTGGCAGTGATGCGGCAGAACATCGCGATCGCCCTGATCACCGTGGTGTTGCTGCTGGCCGGGGTCTTCGCCGGCGGGGTGACCATGTCCATCGGCATGCTCGTCCACGAAGCGTCCGTACTCGTCGTCATCGCCAACGCGATGCGACTGCTGCACAACACCCGAGGCTCCACCACGATGCCGAAGAGCCAACGGACCAGCGAGACAGCGGCCGAGCAGGTTGCCGCCTGACAGCGAACCCACGGGGCGGTGGGCCCGAGCACGCGCCCTCCCGGCAGCGAACCGGAGGACCATATCACCGTCACTACGGTCTACCTGGACACCGACTACCTGGTGGACCAGGTGTTCTGGCAGCACGCCGGGCTGCTCCAGGACCGGCTCGATGCCCAGGAGCTGGTGGATTCGATCTACACCGAACCGGCTCAGGCGCTGCGGCTGGGCGAGGACCGGACCGGGATGCTGATGCCTTGGCTGGATGAACTCGTGGCGCTGAGTATCGATGGCGGGTTCGGCGCGCACTTCTACAATCACGGATCATCCCCAAGTCGGTCAACCCGACCCGCATCGCGGAGAACTTCGACGTCTTCGACTTCGAGCTCACCGCGGACGAGCTGGCGCGCATCGACGCCCTCGACACCGGCGTGCGCGGCGGCCCCGACCCCGACCAGCCCCGCGACGCCTTGTTCGACGTCGTGATCGACGAAGCCTGAACGGAGAAGAATCATGGAATATCGCAACCTCGGGCGCACCGGCGTCAAGGTCAGCCCGCTGTGCCTGGGCACGATGATGTTCGGTCCGGGGGGAAACGAGGATGAGGCGGACAGCATCCGCATCATCCACGCCGCGCTCGACGCAGGGATCAACTTCGTCGACACCGCCGACGTCTACTCGGCGGGCGTGTCGGAGGAGATCACCGGCAAGGCGCTCAAGGGTCGCCGCGACGACGTCGTGCTCGCGACGAAGTTCTTCATGCCGATGGATGCCGACGATCCCAACCAGCGGGGCGGCTCGCGCCGCTGGATCATCCGCGAGGTCGAGAACTCGTTCCGCCGCCTGGGCACCGACTACATCGACCTGTATCAGGTGCACCGGCCCGACGCCGCAATTGACATTGAAGAGACTCTCGGGCTCTCTCCGATCTGGTGCACCAGGGCAAGGTCCGCTACCTCGGGTCGTCATCGTTCTCGGGATCGCAGATCGTCGAGGCGCAGTGGGCATCACGTTCGCGCGGGTTGGAGCGGTTCGTCACCGGATCGACGAGATCGTCGCGCCCGGCGTGACCGTCAACCCCGACGACAACAGCTACGGAATGCACGAACTCACGCCCGCGAACCGGCGCCGCTGAACATTGCGGTCGGCGTCACTCTCGGGCGGCTCGGCGCTCGCACATTCGCCAGCACCTGGTGAAGATCCGCGGCGTCCGAGACGCGACACGCAGTGTCCTCTCACCCCGTTCCCGATTCTCGTCACCGAAACCCGCATCGCAGGGTCTCGGGTGTGGTGCAGGACGTGACGGCGCGGGTACCGGACGCGACGGCGCGGGCCCGGCCGGCGCCTCAGCCGGCGCAGGCGACGCAGGTGGTCGCCATCGGCCGGACCTCCAGCCGCGCGGCGGGGATCGGCTGCCCGCACACGACGCAGATGCCGTAGGTCCCGGCATCCACCCGTTCGAGTGCCGCCGCGATCTCCGCCCGCTCCGCCGCGAGGGCGCGCTGCAGCGCGTCGATCCGCTGCCACTCGCCCGACAGCGTCGACCCCTCCGGGTCGTGCTCGTCGTCGGCGGTGCCGTCGGCACGGTCGGAGCGCACGGCGGCATCCGCGTCGTCGAGGCGCGCGAGCATCGCGTCGATCTCCGCGGCGCGGGCGCGCAGCAGCGCGACGGCAGGGACGGTCATGCCGCGAAGGCCGCGCGGCCGACGACCAGGCACGGCACCGCCGCGAGCAGGAACACCGGCGCCCCGATGAGGCCGCACCAGAAGCTGCGCGTGGTATCGGATGCCGGGATCACCGCAGCGACAACGGCGAGGACGGCGAGCGCGACCCCGGTCCAGGCCATGATCGGCTGGCCGAAGACGAACGCGAGGGGGATGAAGTGGATGCCGACGACCGCGAGGATCAGCGGCGCGATCAGATCGGAGCGGCCGGACCGGCTCGCCCACACGGCGAGCACGATGCACGCCACGACCTCGATCGCGACGACCACGAGGTAGGCCAGCCACGCGGGGCCCTCGAAGCGGATCGCCGTCGCGGTCGACCAGTGCCGCACCGCGAGCGGGATCGCGAACCCGGCGACGGCGAGGCCCGCGACGCCCAACACCGCCAGCACGACACGCCACAACACGCCGCGCGGCGGACGCTCCTGCGCCCACCCCGACCACACGAACGCCGCGACCCCGAAGATCGCCGCCGTCATCACCGGGTCACGCGGATACGCGTCGTCGATCACGTCATCACCCCTGATATCCGATGAGCCAGGTCACTCCGAACCGGTCGCGCACCTGGCCGTCGTGGTCGCCCCAGGGCTTGAGCGCGAGCGGGTCCACGACCTCGCCGCCATCGGCGAGCGCGGCGAACCAGCGCTCCAGCTCGGCGGGCTCCGCGGTGCCGAGGAGGGAGAACAGGATGCCGCGCAGCGCCAGCGGTTCGTCACCCTCGCCGGCATCCGCCGCGAACAGCTCCACGGGCCCCTGCAGCATGCCGTGTGCGACGGCATCGGCCGGCCCGCCCGACCGCCCGAAGTCTCCGAAGGAGTGGACCACGAGCTCACCGCCGAAGACATCACGGTAGAAGGTCAGCGCCTCGCGAGCGGTGCCGGCGAAGTGCAGATAGGGCGTCAGTCCGGTCATGGGCAGACTCTACGACCCGCCGGCGACAGGCGCGAGATGGCGACCCGCGCCCTGTCAACCCCCGTGCCTGGTGGGGCGACGACGCCGAGACTCGAACCGAGACGCGAACTGACCGAAGGAGACGCCATGTCCGACCAGGGCACCCCCGAACCCGCCGCCGACACCACCGAGCCGACGGCCGAGCCGTCGACCGATCAGCTCACCGAGCCGAGCACCGAGAAGGAGCCGGGCGAGGAGCCCAAGGCCCCGAACCCCGATGAGCCGCTGGCACCGAACCCGAGCGAGCCGCTCGCGCCCACTCCCGCCGAGCCGACGGTGCCGACACCCGACGAGACGCCCGCCCCGAACCCCGCCGAGCCCGGGACGGTCTCGCCCTCTGCCGCCGAGCCGAGTCACGAGGCCACCGGCATCGGAGTCATCAACACCGGCGAGCCCTCCAACTGACGCGCGAACACGCTCGCCCGCCCCGCAGGAGGACCGCGGAACCGCCCCGGCGCCCGCGACTAGACTGGGCGGTGTCCCCCGGCATCCCGCGATCTCTTGGAGCACAGCCGCGTGAGCACCCCCGTTGCAGACACCGTTGAGAACGCCCTGGCGACGCCGGAGAAGGAGCAGCCGTACGCGGCGCTCGGCCTCAAGCCCGACGAATACGCGCAGATCAAGACGATCCTCGGCCGCCGGCCCACCAGCGGCGAGCTGGCGATGTACTCCGTCATGTGGAGCGAGCACTGCTCCTACAAGTCCTCCAAGATCTACCTGCGCCGCTTCGGCCAGAAGGTCTCCGAGGAGATGAAGGAGCGCCTCATGGTCGGCATGGGGCAGAACGCCGGCGTGGTCGACGTCGGCGAGGGCTGGGCCGTCACCTTCAAGGTCGAGAGCCACAACCACCCGAGCTACATCGAGCCGTTCCAGGGCGCCGCGACCGGCGTCGGCGGCATCGTCCGCGACATCATCTCGATGGGCGCGCGCCCCGTCGCCGTCATGGACCAGCTGCGCTTCGGCGCCATTGACAACCCCGACACGGCCCGCGTCGTGCACGGCGTGACGAGCGGCATCAGCTTCTACGGCAACTGCCTGGGCCTGCCGAACATCGGCGGCGAGACCGTGTTCGACGCGGTCTACCAAGGCAACCCGCTCGTCAACGCGCTCGCAGTCGGCGTCATGCGCCACGAGGACATCAAGCTCGCCAACGCCACCGGCGCCGGCAACAAGGTCGTGCTCTTCGGTGCGCGCACCGGCGGCGACGGCATCGGCGGCGCGTCGATCCTGGCATCCGACACCTTCGCCGACGGGGGCCCGACCAAGCGTCCCGCCGTGCAGGTGGGCGACCCGTTCGCCGAGAAGGTGCTCATCGAGTGCTGCCTGGAGCTCTACCAGGGCGAGCTCGTCGAGGCGATCCAAGACCTCGGCGCCGCGGGCATCTCGTGCGCGACGAGCGAGCTCGCCGCCAACGGCGGGTCGGGCATGCGCGTCGACCTCGAGAACGTGCTGCTGCGCGACCCCACGCTCACGCCTGAGGAGATCCTCATGAGCGAGTCGCAGGAGCGCATGATGGCGATCGTCGCGCCCGAGAAGCTCGACGCGTTCCTCGCGGTCGTCGGCAAGTGGGATGTCGAGACGAGCGTCCTCGGCGAGGTCACCGGCGACGGCCGCCTGCAGATCTTCTGGCACGGCGAGCAGATCGTCGACGTCGACCCCTCCACCGTCGCGGTCGACGGCCCGGTCTACGAGCGTCCGGTCGCCTACCCGACCTGGATCGACGCGCTGCGCGACGACTCGGCATCCGCCCTGCCCCGCACCGACGACCCCGCGGCGCTGAAGGACCAGTTCGTGCAGCTGCTCGGCAGCCCGAACCTCGCCGACACCAGCTGGATCACGAACCAGTACGACTACTACGTCATGGGCAACACCGCCCTGAGCTTCCCCGACGACGCCGGCATGATCCGCGTCGACGAGGAGTCGGGCCTCGGCTTCGCGATCGCGACCGACTGCAACGGCCGGTTCTGCCAGCTCGACCCGTACGCGGGCGCGCAGCTGGCCCTCGCCGAGGCGTACCGCAACGTCGCCGTCACCGGCGCCGTGCCCACCGCGGTCACCGACTGCCTCAACTTCGGCAGCCCGGAGAACCCGGAGGTCATGTGGCAGTTCGGTCAGGCCGTCGACGGTCTCGCCGACGCGTGCCTCGAGCTCGGCGTGCCGGTCACGGGCGGCAACGTCAGCTTCTACAACCAGACCGGCGACGTCCCGATCTTCCCGACCCCGGTCGTGGGCGTCCGCGGCATCATCGACGACGTCGCCCGCCGCATCCCGAGCGGGTGGCAGGATGCCGGCGAGAACATCTACCTGCTGGGCGTCACCGCGACCGAGCTCAGCGGCTCGGCGTGGGCCGGCACCGTGCACGGACACCTCGGCGGCCGTCCGCCGGCGGTGGACCTCGGTCAGGAGAAGCGCCTCGCGGAGCTCATCCACGCGGCATCCCAGCAGGAGCTCGTCTCGAGCGCACACGACCTGTCGGCCGGCGGCCTCGGCCAGGCCCTCGCGGAGGGCGTCATGCGCTTCGGCGTCGGCGCCCGCGTGTGGTTGCGCGAGATCATGGAGCGCGACGGTGTGGATGCCGCGACCGCCCTGTTCAGCGAGTCGACCGGCCGTGTCATCGTCACAGTCCCCCGCGAGGAGGACGTCAAGTTCCGGGGGCTCTGCGAGGGCCGCGGCTACCCGGTGCTGCGCATCGGCGTCACCGACCCCGCTGCGGACGGCGATGAGCCGGCGCTGGAGATCCAGGACGTCTTCACGATGACCGTGTCCGAGCTGCGCGCCGTCTCGACCGCGACGCTCCCGGACGTCTTCGGCGCCACGATCACCGAGCCCGCGCTCTGACCCGTAGGCTGGGCGCATGAGCGACGACAACGAGTACCAGGGCATGAACGAGGCCCGCACGCGCCGCACCCGCATCATCGCGTGGGTCGTGATCGTCGCGCTCATCCTCGTCGGCGGCGGCGCCACGGTGCTCGCGCTGCTGTTCGGCTGATTCCTTCCGCGTCCGCCTCAGGCGGCTCCGGCACCCGGGTGCAGCGGATGCCCCTCACAGGCATGCTGGTTAGCATGACCCTGTGGACCCGCTGTGGGCGACAGTCGCCGAGTTCTGGTGGATCGGGCCGAGCGTGATCGGCGCCGGTGCCGCCGGCTGGTTCGGCCTGCGTCAGGAGCGCGCGGCGCGGCTGCGGCGCATCGAACTCGACGCCGCGCGTGGCGAGTTGAAGTCGGCGAGGCAGGATGCCGCGAGCGCGCGCGTCGCGGTGCGTGTCGCCCGCACCGAGCTCGCGCGGGTGCAGGC
>JAEYAG010000084.1 GCA_023451265.1 Actinomycetes bacterium
CCGCGGCGGGGCCCCGTCGGCGTTCCGCCGTATTCCAGAAAGAAGCGCACAATGCTCAAGCCCGACACGAGTCACTTCCGGGATTTCGTGATCCGCAACATTCGTCGCGGCGGGATCTTCCTGGGCATAGGCGGCCTCGGCTTCGTCGTGGACGCCATCGTCTACAACCTGCTCGTCTTCGTCGGCGGGGAGGGGCCGCTGCACAGCGTCCCGCTGGTCGCGAAGACCATCGCGGTCATCGCGGGGCTGATCGTGACGTATGCCGGCAACAAGCTCCTGACCTACCGTGATCGCAAAGCAGCGATCAGCTGGGGCCAGGTCGCCCGCTACGCCGTCGTGAACGTCATGGCGATCCTCGTGCAGCTGTCCTGCCTCGCGTTCTCTCGGTACGTCCTGGGCTTCGACAGCGTGCTGGCCGACAACATCTCAGGCACGCTCATCGGCCAGGCCCTCGCCACGGGGCTGCGCTACGTCATGTACACCCTGTGGGTGTTCCCCCACTCCCCCGGCCAGGATCCCGTCACCTATGTCGCGGAGCACGAGGAGCCGGAGTTCGGCAGCCACCGCTGACGATCGCTCAGCGCGGCAGCACGCACACGCCGCCGGCCGACGCGGTGTCGATCAGCACTGACGTGTCCGCAGGTCCGATCCCGTCCAGCAGGAACGTCCCGCCCCCGTGCACCGGGATGCGGGTGCCGAACGACTGCACGCCATCCTGCGTGACGACCACGTTGACGAACCCGGCCTGATCGGTCGTCAGCAGATCCGCCGCCAGGTCGAAGGGGACCCAGCCGCCGTCGGCCGTGCGGCATGCGCCGTCCGTGGCCTCCTGCGTCACGGGCTCGGCGGTGAGGAGGAGGTTGACCCGGGCGCTCAGCAGGTCGGCGGGGGTGAACGGCACGGGCGTGAACGTCCCGTCGTCGACCAGGTTCTGCACATCCCGCATAGTGAGTGTCGGAGCGACCACCGACGCCGGCGACCTCTCCTCCGCGGACGCTGGGGCATCGAGGGTCAGCGCGGCGGAAATGGTGCGCTCGACCGTGCGCTCGAGCTCGGCCTGGTTGCGCCCCTCCCGCACGAGCCCTCCCGCGTTGAACACGAAGACCACGGCGAGAAGCGCCGCGACGACCGCCGTGGCCACGCCGCGGCGGCGCACCAGCGACGTCAGCAGCAGACCCACCACCGGCACGGCCAGCGCTGCATAGATGTACACGTAACGCCCGGTGGACGCGTTTTCCACGCCTAGCCCGACTCGGGTGAACGCGGTCAGGAGGGCGAACCCGAGAGCTGCCAGCAGCAGCGCGTAGGCCGGCCCGATGTCGCGCAGCGGGCGGCGGGAGATGTCCACGACCGCGCCGATGATCACGGCCACGAGCAGTGCGGGAGCCAGGGCGGCCGCGGGTAGGGTCTTGCCGAGACTGTCGATGAAGGCGTACGCCACGTACTCCGGCACGCCGATGACGAGCTGAGACAGCGACGTGACGCCGAAGCCGTCAGCGCCCGTGGCCCCCCGCGCGAACGCGAGGTACCACACGCCGTACACGAGCACGAAGGCACCGAAGGGGATCATCGCCGATCGCCAGCCGTGCCGGACGACGAGGTACACGCAGACGGCTACGACGAGCGGCAGTGCGGTGCTGGCGAAGCCGACGCCGATGAGCAGGAGCACCGCGATCCGCACCGGATCCCAGACCCCGAGCTCCGGCCTCATCGCGATGAGCAGTGCCGCGATCCCGGTGACGATCGGCGTGATGAAGCCGACCTGGAAGGCCCACAGCGTGTTCTCCCCGCCTGAGGCCAGCACCCCGAAGACGGCGGGCAGTGCGACGGCGAGCACCGGTGCCACACCCGAGCGCATCATGAGCCGCCACAGCATGTGGACCACCGCGAGGTGGGCGGCGATCGTCCAGGCGAGGTAGGGCCAGTACGAGCCGATGCCGAAGACGGACTCGACCGATGCCGTCAGCAGCCGCGGGAAGAAGCTCAGGTGCCCGTTGTGGGGCGCGAGGAGGTTCCACTGCATGTCGGCGCGCAGGAAATCCCACTCGTCGTAGAAGAACCAGTTGCCGCGGGCCGCGTAGATGACGATGACCGCGACGGCGGCCAACCAGACCCCGTGCCACGCCCACCACCGCACAGGCAGCCTCGGCGGTCGCTCGGACCAGGCGGGGGCCCTTCCGGCGCTCTCAGCCCGCACTACCGCACCACGTGGACACAGCCGAGCGACGGGTTGGCCCCCGTCGGCGTGTTGATCGCGAAGACGCACACCTCGTGCCTGCCCGGGCTCATCGGCACCTCCACCCCGAAGGCGTGCGCGCCGCCGAGGGAGGGGTACGCCGCGGCCAGGTCCGCGCGGTACGCGTCGGCGCGGGCGGAGGCCGCGAAAGCGCCGTCGACGTAGACGTGCACGTCGATCGGGGCCGACGTGTCGGGGTCGACCGCGAAGCCCCAGACGCCCATGCCCTGGCCGAGCGGCTGGATGTTCTCGATGGCGCCGGTGGGAGTGCCGTCGACGACGGTCGTGAAGCAGCCCAGCTCGGTGTTCGTGTTACCGACGCCGACGTTCAGCGCGTACGCGCACACGCGATGGCTACCGGGTGAGGCGGGGAAGGTCACGCCGAACCCGTGGGCGTCGCCGTAGACGTCGGGGATGGCCGTGACGTCGGACCGGACCGCGGTCGCGCCGGTGCCGGCGGCGAACTTGCCGTCCATGTACACGTGCACCAGGATCGGGTCCGGTGTGTCGGGGTCGTACGTCCAGCCCCACACGCCGATGGACGCGAAGCCCGGCTGGCCGTTGTCGATCGCACCGACGGGGTTGCCGCCGACCTGGACGTTCTGACAGCCCAGCTCGCTGTTCGTCGTGCCCGACCCGACGTTCAGCGCGTACACACAGACCCGGTGCGTCCCGTTGTCGGCAGGGAGCGTGAAGGAGTATCCGTGGCTCGCGCCGAACGAGCTGAAGATGCCCAGGTCGGTGCTCGGCTGGTCGCCGCGCACACCGGCGGCGAAGCGTCCGTCCATGTAGACGTGGAGCCAGACAGGGTCGGTCGTGTCCGGATCGATCGCCCACCCGCTCATCGTTAGCGATTTCAGGGACGTCGTCGGCTGGCCGACCGCACCGGTCGGATTGCCGCCGACCGTGGCCTGGAAGCAGCTGAGCTGGGTGTTGTCCGTGCCGCTGCCCACGTTCAGGGCGTACACGCACACGTCGTGGGTGCCCACCGACGCCGGCACGGTGAACCCGAATCCGTGGTCGATCCCGTAGCCGGGGTAGCTCCCGCCCAGGTCCGGCCGAGGGACGTCCGCACGATAGCCGCCGGCGAAGCTGCCGTCGACGTACACGTGCAGCCAGATGGGGTCGATCGTGTCGCGGTCCAGCGCGTGGCCCCAGATGCCGATTCCGCCCGGCTGCGGCTGCGCGTTCTCGACAGCACCCACCGGATTACCCCCGCCGGTGCGCACGGTGCCGCACCCGAGCTGGGTGTTGGTATTTCCGGGACCGACGTTGAGCCCGTACACACACACGTTGTGCACGCCTGCGGATGCGGGAATGGTCAGGGCGAAGCCGTGGTTGTCGCCCAGCCCGAAGCGGGCCGCGACGCCCGGCCAGGGCCGGTCGGCCGTGCCGCTGCCGGCGAAGACGCCGTCGATGTAGATGTGCAGCCCGATCGGGTCACGCGTGTCGGTGTCGACGACCCACCCCCAGATGCCCACTCCGCCGGGGACGGCCTGCATGTTCTCGACGGCACCGATGGGCGAGGTCTCGGTCGGGGATCCGAACCAGTCGTAGAACATCCGCCAGAAGTTGCGGTTGCCGTAGGCAGAGCAGGCATCGCCCGACCCGTAGAGGTTCGCCAGTGCTGCGGCGTTGGGCTGGTACGGCGTGTAGATGTAGAGGTTCGCCGTCGCCTGATTGCGGATGTTCAACGTGGTGCCACCGCAGGCGGTGTTCGGGTTGTACTGCACGTACGACGGCCCGATCTTGTACCGCCAGGAGTTTGGGTATTTCGCGTAGTTGCGGAACTGCCACGCCGCCGAGTACACCTGCGTGAAGAAGCCGGCATACGCCGGGTTGCATCCCTCCGGCGTATCCGGGCAGTTCGCCCCGGTGGCGTGGGCGTAGCCCCAGGCGCTGGGGTTGGTGATGAGGGACTGCTCCTTCTGCATGAGCACGAGGAGGACCTTCGGCGAGATGCCGCACGCCTGCGCGACCTTGGCGATGATGCGGGCGGCCGGCTCATTGGGGGCGCCGGTGTACGCACCGCACTGGTTGGCGCCCGCGGCGGCCCGGCTCTCGGTGGTCTGGGTGTAGTCACGCAGACACGGCACGCCGTCGCGCGGGACGCACGAGTTCCGCACGAGGAACGCCTGGATGTCGGCTTCGCTCATCGAACCGGAGTCATAGAACTGGGCGTCGGAGATGAGGTACTCGGCGTTGAACGCCCCGACGGGCGCCGCTTCCGCCCGTTCCTGCGGGGCGAGTGCGACCATGCCGGCGGCGATCAGCAGCGTTGCGGCCAAGGCGGCAAGCCGACGTCGGACAACCATGATGAACTCCTCCGCGGTGGCTCTCCGGTTCTACAGGCACACCTATCACGACAATAGAGGGTCGGGGTGGCGATGACGCTTATCTCCCCGGCGCGGCACGAGGGGGCCGGCAGACCCGTTTCAGTCGAGCGACTACCCTGGACAATGTTGGCGACGATTGGCGGAGCATGACCGAACCCCACCCCACGACGATTGTCGTGCCGCTGTACGGCGACGTTCCGACGGCACGTCGATGCTTGGCGAGCGTGATCGAGCACGTGGACCTCAGCGTTCACCGTCTGCTGGCCGTCAACGACTGCGGCCCCGAAGTGGACCTGATCGAGCGGGCCGCCCTCGAGATCCTCCGCGACGTGCCCGGCACGGAATATGTGCGCAACCCTCGCAACCTCGGCTTCGTCGGCACCTGCAACCGTGCGGCAATGGAGCTGGACCAGACGGACAACGACATCCTGCTGCTCAACAGCGACGCCATGCTCACCGCAGGCGCGGTGGAGGAGATGTCGGCGGTCCTCTACGCCAGCGAGAAGCACGGCACTGTCACCGCGCGGAGCAATCACGCGACGATCGCCACGATCCCGCTGCGCACTAGGAGCGGGGTCGAGGCGCCGCCCGAGCGGTCCCGCGAGGTCTTCGAGGCCATCGCGCCGCAGCTGCCGCGCTACAGCGTGGCACCGGTGGCCCACGGGTTCTGCTTCCTCGCGCGTCGCTCGATCATCCGCAACCACGGGCTTTTCGACCCGGCGTTCGCCCCCGGTTACGCCGAGGAGAACGACTTCTGCCTCCGCATAAACGATCTCGGCTACTCCTCGGTCATCGCCAACCGCGCCTACGTGCACCACGACGGGGAGGTGAGCTTCTCCACCCTCGACCAGAACCGGATCAAGCAGGCCCACGAGGAGATGCTCGTGGAGAGGTACCCTCACTACCCAGCTGCGGTCGCCCACTATCTCGAGGACGGGATCGACGCGCTCGACGATTTCGCCGACGTCCTCGCCCCCGGCGGCGGCAATCGCCGCGTCCTCATCGACCTACACCACATGTCACTGATCTACGACGGGAGCGTCCGCAACGCGCTGACCTTCCTCGAGTTTCTGCAGTCACGGCGCGAAGAGCCCGACCTCGCGGAAATCGAGTTCGTCGTCGCGGCGTCCGCGGAAGCCACGGAGTTCTTCGATCTCCCCCGCTTCGGCTTCCGCGTGGTGTCCTACGCCACCATCAACGAGGTGTTCGATCTCGGCTTCTCGCTCGCGCCCATCACGTCCGCCGGCCAAATCCTGCGGCTGGACCAGCTTTGCGCCCGATGGGTCGCCTGTCACCTGGACATCATCGCGCTGCGGGCACTGCCGCTCCTCGAGGACGGCTACGCGCGGCGCCAGGTCGTCCTGGACTCGCTGCGGTTCGCCGATCGCGTCGCGGTCATCAGCCATGCGACGCTCGCCGACACCCTGGCCTACTTCCCCGCTCTGGCAGCCGACCTGCCTGCGCGGTCGACGATCGTCCCGCAGGGCGTCGCGGAGGCAGCACTCCAGCCCAGCGCGGTGCCCTTCGATGCAGCCGGGGAACTCACAGCGCGTCAGCGCGACACCGTCCGCGCCGGCGGCTACGTCCTGGTGATCGGCAACACCTTCCGCCATAAGCAGCTGCGGCAGGCCGCGAGCGCGCTGCGCGCCGCCGGGAGACCGATGATCATGTTCGGCAGCGATGCGAACGATGAAGGCGGGTCGGTCATCCCGCTCCGCGGCGGATACCTGAGTGACGCCGACGTGGGCACCCTGTACGACAACGCTGCGCTCATCGTCTATCCCTCTGCGTACGAGGGCTTCGGTCTTCCGGTGGCGGAGGCCGCCCAGCACGGCAAGCGAGTCGTGCTCTTCGACACCGAGGTCGCCCGCGAGGTCGTTTCCGTCCTGGGAGTGGAGTCTTCAGCTCACTTCTTCAGCGACTTTTCCCACCTCCCCCACCTAGTGGAGGAGGTGGCCGGGCTTCCCCTGGTTCAGCGCCGACCCATCCGCTCCATGTCCGACTACAACGCAGGGCTGCTCGAGGTGATGCTGGACACCATGGCCCAGCCCGTCGACCTTGATCGCCTCCGCGCACGGCGCGCCCATTTTGTCGCGGTGCGGGGGTACTCAGCACAGCTGCGGGCCGACGTGCAGTACCTCGGCTGGCGCCTGTCCCGGCGGTCCTTCCGCCTGGCCGAGGCTGTTGTACGCAGAGTCGAGTTCCTCCGTCCCGTCGTGGGAGGCACTCGGCGGGCGCTCACTCGAATGCGGCGTTCGAACTAGTGCGCGGCCTCGCTCGATACCGCCGGTACGGCCGGCGTGTGCTCAACCGGCTGCGCCGCGAGGACTCCGCCCAGGCCCCGTGGCAGCTGACCGCGGCGCTGGACGCCGCGGCACGTCAGCGCCTGCTCGCCGCCGGTGTCCCGACCGAAGCGATCGATCCGCTGGATCTGCGGCTCGTGACGGGCCCGGCGGTGGATGCCTGGCGAGCACGCGGCAACGACCTCTACCTCGCCGCGGACATGCCCCTGTCGGCCGGGGTGCTCTCGGATCTGCTCGACGACGGCTGCACGGATGCGCTGGTGTGTCTGGGCTCCGACGTCACCGCCGCCGCCTACGTGTTCGCCCGGGGGCAGGCGCCGACGCTCTTCATCGGTGCGCAGTGCCATCTCCCGCACGCCGAGATCCACTGCTCGGACGGAGCGAGAATCATCGTCGAGGGGTTCGCGACCGCCACCTGGCACGTGACGCTCGATGCGCGCAACAGTGGCACCATCCATGCCTCCCGTGATCAGCTCTGGGCATCTGATGTCATCATCGCCACCGACGACATGCACCGGATCGAGGATGCCGGCTCGGGGGCGCGGATCAATGCCTTCGGAGGCGTTATCGCTCTGGGACCCCACGTCTGGCTCGGGCGCGACGTCATGGTCTTCGGCGGTACCGACATCGGGCGCGATTGCGTCGTCGGGGCCCGCTCGCTCGTGCGGAACCGGCCCTTCCCGGCAGGATGCGTGATCGCGGGCACTCCCGCTCGCGTGATCCGCGAGGGGATCACCTGGACCCGCGAGGACACCCCCTAGGCGTCGAAACGCGTCGCGCGAGCCTGCGCAGCACGTCGCACGAGGGCGGGCACGTCGGTCCCGGTGATCGCCGCGGTCTGCAGGTCCCAGCCTGTCGGGTCGTCGCCGGGCTCCCCGATCTGCACGTTGAATGCCCCGGATCGGGGGGCGTCGCAGACACCGGCGCCGATCGCGACGACGACGTCATCGAGCGCGTCGGTCCAGTGCAGTCCGCCCACCGGTCCCACGACTTCCTGTCCGAAGTGCTCGAGGATCCGCCTCGTCTCCTCGGCGAGGGGGGCGTGGTCCTCTCCCCCGCCCGCGGGGATCACGAGCGCCCACCGCAGTCGGGGCAGGCCAACACCCGCTCCGTCCGCCACGAGGGCCCGGCGACGGACGAGCTGCGGGTCGGCGAGCGTGATCCTCGCCTCGTCGAAGTGCGCGATCGGCCGCAGCCCGACCAGCGCCATTCCGAGCTCCCGGTAGCGGCCTGGCTCCGGTGCAGGCATCGCGCCCCGCCAGCGCTCCAGGAAGAGCGCACGGTTCGCGGTGTCGTGAGCGCTGCGACCAGGCGAGCTGCCCTCTGGGTGCTCTGCCCGGGCGTCGGGGACGACGACGAAATGATCGGCGTCGGCCCCGCGCAGGCGCAGGCAGAGGTCCACGTCCTCGTATCCGTTGGCGTACGACTCGTCGAACCCGTTCGCGCGGACGAGGTCTGCCGCCCGCAGCATCATGACCGCGGCGGTGACGGCGGCGAAGCGTGTGTCCGTGATGCGTTCTGCGTCCGCGACCGGGTGTCCGGCGAGGAAATGCCACGGCAGCACGCCCTCTCCCAGGAACATGGTCCCGGCTGTCTGGATCCGGCCCGTCCCCGGATAGACCAGGAGCGGCTGCGTTCCGCGCACCTGCGGCGAGTCCGCGAGCGGGGCGCTCAGCAGCGGCAGCCACCCGCCGCGCAGGATGGCGTCGTTGTTGAGGAGCAGGACGTACTCGCCCGTCGACGCCGCCAGGGCGATGTTCATGCCACCGGCGAAATTTGTGTTCACGGACGCGCGGATGACGCGCACGCGCGGCTCTGTGAGGAAGACGGCGGTGAGCAGGCGCGACACCGCACGTCGCGACCCGTTGTCCACGACGATCACCTCGGCGTCGGCACCGCCCGCCGTCGACAGGGCTGCTCTGACTGCATCCACGGTCATGCGCCAGTCCTGGTAGGTCGGCACGAGAATGGACACCCGGCCCGGCACGCGCGCCGGAAGCTCGTCGACCAGGGCGCGCCAGTCCACACCGGAGCGCGGTCCGTCGTTGGGGGAATCGGCGGTCATCCGGCGGACCTCCGAGATCATCCCCTCCCGCAGACGCGGCGCGTCCCACCCCTCGGGCAGGCCTACGGCACGCCGTCCCGCGAGCACCTCCTGGAGGGCGGTGACGCTGGCGCCGATCGGCCCGGTGGTGTCTGCCACGAGGGGCGAGGTCGATGCGCTGCGCACCTGTCCGCGCACGAACGCTTCCTCCGCTAGCTTGAGGTCGGCGGATGCGGATGCTCCCCACCACTCCGGCTCCACGAAGGGATGGAAGCTCAGCCCGAGGTCACGACCGGAGGCGATATGGAACTCGAGCGCCGCGGCGAGGTCCCGAGGGGCGTCAGCGTTGTCGGCGAGCTGGGCGAGGTAGTACTCGAGGTCGAAAAGCCCGACCCCGGCGATCTGACGGATCGGATCCTGACCCTTCCGCCATGCGCCTACGCGCCAGCCGATCCACGCCCCAGCGCGTCGCACCTCTGCCATCACTGCCTTTCATACCACCGACGCGATCGGCGAGGCCATCGCGTGGGCCGGTCCCGCCTCTATGGCGACGTGACGCCGAATGCTCGATGCGCGCACGAGCCATTAGGATAGTCCGATATGTCCTCCACACCCGAACCGGCACGACCACGGTCTGACAGGTTCGCCCGCCTCACGCAACTCCCGATGCGACCGGTGGGGTCGCTCGCCGATGGCAAGGGCGCCGTTGCGCCGGTCGTGCAGATCTTCCGCCACCGCGAGATGCTGGACCTGCTCATCCGTCGCGACCTGAAGTCGCGGTTCAAGGACTCGAGCCTGGGGTTCGTGTGGACGCTCATCCGCCCCCTCACCCAACTCGCCATCTACTACGTTGTCATGGGCCAGTTCCTCGGTGCCGCGCGCGGCATCGACGACTTCGCGATCTATGTCTTCGCCGGCCTGACGATCTACACCCTGCTGAGCGAGATCGTCCTGGGCGGAGTGGCATCCGTTATCGCCAACACGGGGCTGGTGAAGAAGATCTACGTGCCGCGTGAGGTCTTCCCTCTGGCCGCTGTCGGAGCCGCGCTGTTCACCTTCGCGATCCAGCTCGTGGTCCTCATCGCCGCGACGGCGATCGCGGGAGCCTTCCCGGTCACGACGGAGGTGCTGTACGCGATCCCGTCCATCCTCATCATCGTGGTCTACGGAACGGCTTTCGCCCTCCTGCTGTCCGCCGTCAACGTGTATCTGCGCGACACCCAGTACCTCACGGAGGTCATCATGATGTTCCTCATGTGGGCCTCGCCGATCGTCTACACGTGGACGATGGCCCGCGACATCATGGGCAGCGGACTGCTGCTGGACATCTACACGTCCAACCCGATCACCCTGGCGGTACTGGGCTTCCAGCGCGCGTTCTGGACGGCCGGCGGGGCGGAACACTATCCGTCGGATCTCCTGCTGCGCTCGGGTATCGCCCTGCTGGTCGGGTTCGTGCTGCTCTACGCCTTCCACCGCGTCTTCCGCCGCCTGCAGGGCAATTTCGCCCAGGCTCTCTGAGTCGCCGCCGCTGCCGCCGAGACCACCCGACGAGGAATCAATATGCCCGCCGCGCAAGACGATCGCTCCCTCGACTCCGACCCGCCCATCGTCGTCGAGGTCCAGAACGTCTCCAAGAGGTTCGTCGTCCGCAAGGACAACTCGCTCAAGGAGCGCCTGGTCACCCTCGGCCGCGCCGGCCGCCGTCATCGCGAGGACTTCTGGGCACTGCGCAACGTCTCGACGCAGATCCGCGCCGGAGAGACGATCGGTCTGATCGGGCACAACGGATCAGGCAAGAGCACCCTCCTCAAGCTCATCGGCGGGATCCTCGAGCCCACGTCCGGCATGGTGCAGGGACGCGGCCGGGTGGCGGCGCTGCTTGAGCTGGGCGCTGGCTTCCACCCGGATCTCACGGGACGGGAGAACGTCTACCTCAACGCGTCGGTCCTCGGGCTGAGCAAGGAACAGACCGACGCGCAGTTCGACGAGATCGTCAGCTTCTCCGGCATCGCGGACTTCATCGACACCCAGGTGAAGTTCTACTCCTCGGGGATGTACGTGCGGCTGGCGTTCGCGGTCGCGATCCACACCGACCCCGACATCCTCATCGTCGACGAAGTGCTCGCGGTCGGCGACGAGGCCTTCCAGCGCAAATGCATGGACAAGATCCGCGCCTTCCAGGCCGAAGGACGCACGATCATCCTCGTGACGCACGCGATGTCCCAGGTCGCCGAGCTCTGCGACCGTGCCATCCTGCTGCACCACGGCGAGGTCGTCGTGGAAGGCGACCCGAACGAGGCGATCACGCGCTTCCGCGACCTGCTAGAGGAGCAGCGTCAGGAGGACGTGCGAGCGCAGCCGCGGCGTGACGACGACCCGTCCCACGCTCGCATCCTCGATGTGTCCGTCTCGCCTGAGGATGCGGAGACCGTCACCATCGCGCCAGGCGACGACCTCGGCATCCGGGTGCGCCTGTCCCACCCCACCGGCATCGACGACTGGCTGTGCGCTGTCCAGATCGACAACGAACAGGGCCAGGTCGTCTTCGGCACCGGGTCGGACCACGCCGCGACCGAGCCCGGTCCCCTCCGCGGGGAGCGCACCGTACGCTTCGATCTGTCTGACCTGCGACTGGGCTCCGGCAAGTACTTCGTCAGTGTCGCACTGACATCCGGTGGCGGCCTGCTGGCCTCGTCCTCGCAGGCGGCATCCTTCAACGTGCGCTCCGACGGCACGACGTTCGGCGCTGTCTACGCGCCGGTGGAGATCACCTTCCCCGCCGACGGCTGACCCGGTCTGCCGCGTCTGCGCTCAGCGGACGGAAGGGGGGCGCATCTCGCCCGCGGCGAACCTGACGCGCACGGCTCTGATGCATCGGGAGATGCCCTCGTCGAGGCTCACCTTCGAGCACTCATCGAGATCCGTCTGCACACGCGATCGCAGCCGCAGATCCGCTCCCTGCAGCCGGGCATGCGGCGATGCGGACATCACGAATAGAGGCGCGACCGCACTGGCGCGCCGCACCGCTCCGATCAGCGCCCCCACGCTTGCGCTCGTCCCCGGCCGAAGGATCTTCGTCGCCGGACCGCAGTAAACGGCGCGCTCCAGGAGATCGACGGTCATCGCCGCACCTTCGTCGGCGAAGAGGTAGTCGCGGCGGTATCCAGGGGCACATAGATCTGCCTTGGTTAGCTCATCCGCGCGGCCGCCGCGCAAGCGTCCAGCGACAGGATCGCTCACGATGAGATGGGGCGCGGGCGCCCCATTGGCATGTTGACGGCGGCGCCCAGATACGCCGAGATCGCCCCCAGCGCGAACAGGATGGTCCCCGCCCCCAGCAGGATCACGCAGATTAGCGACGTCCAACCCAGAGGCACATCCCCGCCCATGGGGCACCCGATACCGAAGACGGATGCGATCACGATGCCCGCGGCGCCGAAGACGACACCCAGCATGCTCGCCGCTCGCTCCAGGCCCCGAGCCAGCGCACGCCACCCGAGGGTGTCAGCCCGCCGGGTTGTCGGCGTTGTAGGCGTCGAGCACCTCTGCGAGCGGGGCGTCGAGCTTGAGCCGCCCCTTCGAGAGGTAGAGACCGCGCTGGCAGAAGCGCCGCAGGTCGCGCTCGTTGTGGCTGACGAAGAACAGCGTCCTGCCCTCGGCCAGCAGTTCGTCGATGCGGCGATAGCATTTCTCGCGGAAGGCCTTGTCCCCCACCGCCAGCACCTCGTCCACGAGCAGGATGGGCTCATCCAGCTGGGAGACGACGGAGAACGCCAGGCGCACCTTCATGCCGCTGGACAGATGCTTGTACGGGGTGTCGACGAAGTCCTCGAGCTCCGCGAACGCGATCATCGAATCGAAGTGCTGGGCGATCTGCGCCTTCGACATCCCGTGCAGGCCCGCCGCGAGGCGCACGTTCTCACGCACGGTGAGGTCTCCCACGAATCCGCCCGTGATCTCGATGAGCGGTGCGACGCCGCCGCGGACGCTCACGCTCCCCTCGTCGGGCAGCAGCACTCCCGCCACGAGCTTCAGCAGCGTGGATTTACCCTGCCCGTTGCGACCGACGACGCCGATCGATTCGCCCGGCATCACGTCGAAGCTCACGTGACGCAGCGCCCAGAACTCATCAGGGCGCGCACGGCGGGAGGTCCCCGCAAACAGGTCCTTGATGCTGCGCCGCCCACGGCGGTTCCGCCGGAAGCTCACCCCGAGGTCGCGCACCGATATCGCGGGTTGGGCGGTCATCACAGCTCCTTCAGCACCAGGCGCTCCAGGCGCCGGAACGTCCACATGCCCAGCAGCAGGATCAGCAGAGGCATGACTGCGGCGGTGAGCAAGCTCATCGGCGCCCATTGGTCGGGGAAGAACCCCACGCGGTACAGGGTGAAGATCCCGGCGAGGGGATTCAGTGCCGCCAGCCACTGGAATCCGGCGGGCAGGTCGCCGACGCCGTAGATGATCGGAGTGGCGTAGAACAGCGCCCGCAGGACGAGCCGTGTAGTGCGTTCCAAATCGCCCCACAGCATGCACAGGGGCGCGACGATGAGGCCCACCCCCACCAGGAGCACCGCCTGCAGCAGCACCCCCAAGGGGAAGAGCAGCAGGCCCCACCCGACGGTCGCGCCGGTGAAGACGACGAACACAACGAGCACCGGCAGAGACAGCAGGAACTCGATGCCCTTGCTGAGCACGATACGGTTCACCCAGATCGACCGCGGTATCGCCGTGGACCGCACCAGCCGCGCGTCCTTGCTGAAGGCGCGGGTGAAGTCACCGACCGCGGAGTTGAACCACACCCAGGGCAGCAGGGCGGTGATGAGGAAGACGATGTAGGGCTCCTCCCCGACTCCCCTCCCGAACACCTGGGTGAAGACGAACCAGTAGATGCCGCTCATCACGAGCGGGTCGAGCACCGACCACACGTAGCCCAGGGCGCTCGTGGCGTACCTCACCCGCAGGTCCCGTGCCGAGAGGATCCACAGCGAATGGAGGTATCGCCGAACGGAACCCGGTGCACCCCCAGCGACTGAACTCACACGATTGAGTCTAGGCGTGCGGCCCCGGCGATGACGCGGTGCGCCACGTCGGCTCATTGGACGAGCGGGCCACACTGATCGATGCGGTACAGGGTGGAGTCGCCGTCGGTGGTGACCTGCGTGAACAGGCCCGCCTCGACTGCGCGGTGCACGCCGACGAAGTGGTTGCCCGCCGGGTCCCCGCCACCGAACTCGTGCGGGTGGTAGAGGACGTATCGCACGCGGAGGCTGTCGAGCGCCTCGCAGACGGCGGGATCCGAATCGATGAGGGGCAGGCTCCACGCGATGACCTGCCGCGCCGGGTCCCACTGGCCGTTCACGTGGGGGAAGACCGGTTCCCGATCGGCGTACAGGCCGGAGAGCGCAGATCCGTCCCAGGGGTCGCCGAGCAGCAGCTGATCGGCGGGGACGGTCTGGGCGATCTCACCCATGAAGTCGATCTGCGCCTGCGAGACGACCTCGGAGGAGGCCGCACGCTCCGGGAGGCGGAAGACGTAGGACGTCGTGGATGCCACGCCCGCGAAGGCCGGGACGGCGGTGCCGACGCAGATCCAGGCCGCGGCGATCGCCCCGATCCTCACGGCCCGCGGCTTGCGCAGAACCCGCGCCGCCGTCAGCACGCCCAGCGTCGCCAGAGCGATGCCGAGAACGGGCAGCACGGAGCTCAGCCGATAGCGGTCCTTGTACCACAGGGCTGTGAGGAGCTTGGTGACGACGTCGTCGCTGCCCGCGGCGAGCGCGAACAGCACGGCGAAGATCCCGTACGCGACCACGACCCACCGCAGCCCCGGGGTGCGGGCAGCCCGGACCAGACCGACGAGCACGGCTGCTGCGACACCCAGCGCGGGCACGGCGACGGTCGCGCCCACCCCCAACGGCCACGACTGCGCGAACACCTGCCACAGGCCCTCCGGAATGCTCTGGCTGGCCTGCGCCTGCGGACCGCTCAGGCGATCCTCCAGCGGGCGCTCGAACAGCCCCAGCCGGAACACGAGGTAGGCGAAACCCATCGCGGCGCCCGCGACCAGCACCGCAGCGGCCGCCCACAGGGCCCGACGCGCCAGGATCGCCGCGCGGCCACCC
>JAEYAG010000113.1 GCA_023451265.1 Actinomycetes bacterium
GCGTCGCGGTCGGCGAACGCCGACCCGGGGCGGATGACGAGCGAACGCGGGAGCGCGATCGCGCGGACACGGGCCGCCGGCGGCAGCGCCGCGAGCATCGCCTGACGGATCAGCACGGCATCCGCCATCGCACGACGCGCCTCGGTGCTCCGGGTGCCGCGGTCGCGCGCGCGGTCCCCGCCGTAGCTCTCCCGCTCGACGGCGGCCACGAGTCGCGACGTCTCGGTGGGCGGTGCATCGGCGACGGCGGCCAGGCGTGTGCCGAACCCGCGCGGCGTCTCGGATGCCGAGACCGACACGCCCAGGTCGATGGCGGTGTCCTGCAGGTACCGCCACGCCGCACCGGCGGTGCCGCGGCGCCGCAGCAGCCAGCGCCGGAGCGCCCCGGCCGCGCCCGGGAGCAACGCGACCACCAGCACGACGCCGACGGTGGTCAGCAGCGGCCGCAGATCGACGACCCGCACCGCCGGGCCGGACGCGTCGACCGAGCCCTGGTCGGGGCGGTCGGCGGGGCCGCCGGTGGAACTCGGCGCGGGTGAGGCGGCGTCGGTGGGGCGCTCCGGATCGTCGCCGCTGCCGACCGGGGTGTCCGCGGCGCTGGCGAAGCGCGTCGGCGTGCCGAGGCTCTTGGTCGGCTCGAAGGCGACCCAGCCGATGCCCTCGAAGTACACCTCCGGCCACGCGTGCAACTGGCTCGTCGTGACCTGCGACACCGGCTCGCCGTCGACGGACTCGCCGGTGAGGTCGCCGGGGAGGAACCCGACCACGATGCGCGAGGGCATGTCGAGGGCGCGCGCCATGAGCGCGAACGCGCCCGCGAAGTGCACGCAGTACCCCTTCTTCACCTCGAGGAACTCCGCGACGGCGAGCGTGCCCTGATCGTCGAAGCCGTCTTCTACAGGCGCATCGAGTGAGTACGCGAACTCGGGGCCGCGGAACCAGCTCTGCAGCGCGAGGAGCTTGTCGTAGTCGGACCCGGCACCGGCGGTCACCTGCGCCGCCAGCTCGCCGATGACGGCGGGGGTGTCTTCGGGCAGCGAGGTCACGTCGATGCTCGACTCCGCCGTGGCGGCCCGCGTCGACTGGATCTGCTCCAGAGTGGGCGTCGCCTGCTGCGAGAGCACCTCGTAGTTCTGACCCTGCGCGCTGCTGCGCCCGCTCAGCACGGTGCGGCTGTAGGGCGACGTGCGCCACGTGTCGTCGATGCCCGTGATCTCGACGGCGGCGTACGGCACCGGCAGAGCCGAGGACGACAGTGCCGACACGGAGATCGAGGTGCGTCGCTCGGTCACCGCGACGTCGGGTGCGACCACGAGCGGTTCCAGGCCGTCGGGCAGGGCGACTGAGCGGGTGCGATCGGGCATCCACACCTGCCCGTCGAACTGCGACAGCGTCGCCACGCGCAGGTACGGGAGCGTCGTCGCGTCGCCGTGCATCGTGAGCACCGGGACGTCGCTGCGGCGGCGCAGATCGGCGCCGAGGTTGAGCGTGGGGTCGATGCTCGCCGCGACGCCGGTGCCCGCGCCGGCGACGGGGGCGGGCAGCACGGGACCGGCCACCAGTGCGCCGACGATCGCGACGGCGCCGATCGTCATCGCCACCGCGGTCACGCCGCCCGATCGGGCGGCCGTCGCCGCCGACTCGCGGGTGCGCGTCTCGGCGCGGATGAGATAGAGGACGGATGCCGCGAGCAGCGCGAACGCGATGACGTCCACCCCCGCCGGCACCGCGATAGCGGGGATCAGCCACACCGCCACGAGGGCGATGCCCGCCAACAGCGGCATTCGCGCTGTCAGCACGACGTGGTCGAGCGCGACGGCCAGCAGCGACAGCGCCGCGACGATGACGAAGGCGAGGGCGGGGCTGACCGGCAGCGGGGCGACGCCGACGAAGATCTCCGCCGACGCGACCTCCACGAGCCGTGCCGCCTCGCCGAAGACCGCACCGGTCGGGATCACGGCGAACAGGGCGTCGGCGGAGAAGAACGCGCTGGTGATCACGGCCGTCCACGCCGCCAGCAGGCTCAGTGTCACGCCCACCGCCGGCACCCGCAGCCGCCGCAGCAGGAAGCCGAGGGCCAGCAGCGCCGCCGACAGGGCCGCCGCTCCGGGGATCCAGGGGCCGGGGGCGACCACGCGGGTCAGTGGCACCAGGGTCATCACGAGCCCGATCCACAGCGCCAGGGTCAACCGGAACTCGCCCCGCGGGCGTCCGCGGCGCACCGGCCGCGGCGGCGGGGTCCCGGGCGCCACCGGCGTCTCCCGCACGTCCTGCGCCTCACGCGCCGACATGGGTGCCTCTCCGGTCCACGACGCCGTTCCACGCCGCCGCGAGATCCGCGTCGGGCGGGATCGCGGCCACGCGCCAGCCCGTCTCGGCGGCGTGGGCGAGCACGCTCTGGTGCGCCGAGACGCTGAGGAGCACGGGCAGGGAGCTGTGGTGGGGGACCGGCGCGAGCGCCGCGGCATCCGCGTCGTCGATCGCACCGGTCACGAGCACGAGCGGACCCGTCGAGGTGCCCGACACCAGCCGGGCGAGCGCTTCGGTCGGCAGGTCGCGGCGCGCGGTGACGGTGGCCAGCGCGATCGCCAGCAGTTCGACCCCGGTCGTGTCGCCTCCGTCGATCGGCTCGCCGAGCGGCGAGCCGTCGATGTCGACGAGCGTCACCTGGTACCCCTCCTGCACGAGCCGTGACACCGCCGACACGCACGCCGACACCGCGGTCTCGAAGCCCGGATCGACGCCGGGCGCGCGCGCCGCCTCGACGACCCAGCGCCGGACGCCGCGGTCGAGCACGACGATCGCCTCGGGGGTGGTCTCCTGCTCCTCCTGCCGCACCATCAACTCGTCGCGGTGCGCGCTGGCGCGCCAGTGGATGCGCCGCATCGAGTCGCCCGGCAGGTAGTGGCGGGGGATGAGGTTGTCGGTGCCCTGACCCAGCCGATCGGTCGTGGTGTGCATGCTGCCGCCAGCCTCACCGGGCTGGTCGGTGAGGGCGCCGAAGTCCGCGATGAGCGGGGCGATCGTCAGCGGGACGGCGGCGCCGACCGTGTGGCGACGCTGCGCGAAGCCGAACGGGTCGGTCGAGACGACCGCGAGCGGCCCGATCTGGCGGATGCCGCGGCGCAGCGCCGTGGCGGTGTATTCGAGGGTGACGGCAGGGCCACCCTGCCGCATGCCCGAATGCGTTTGCGGGAAGACCCCGCCGGAGTCGCCGCTCACCCCGTCGGGGAGCCGGTCGTGCCAGCGTCCCTGCCCGGCGGGCAGCGGGGAGCGGATGTCGACCCGCATCCGGACGAGCACCTCCTGCCCGACGGTGGCGATGTCGGGGGAGAACGCGCGGGAGACCCGCTCGGTGCTGCGGACGAAGTACAGCGTGGCGATGCTCGCGCCCACGCCGAGTGCGAGCAGCAGCGACAGGTACAGCAGTTCCGGGATGCCGAATTGATGCGCCAGCACGAAGCACAGCGCCGCCAGCAGCGCGGCGCCGGTGCCGCGGGCGGTCAGTGGCCAGCGCGTCCAGGGCGACACCGCGGCATCCTCAGCGGGTGGCCAGGGGCACGCGGACCGCGCCGACGATGCTGCGCAGGATCGCGCTGATGGTGTCGGCTGCCGAGCGCGCCCGCGCGGTCGGCGAGGTGCGCGCCGCGATGATGCGGTGCGCGAAGACGGGTTCGACGAGCGTGGCGACGTCGTCGGGGATGACGAACTCGCGGCCGTCCAGGGCCGCCCACACCTTCGCCGCGCGCACCAGCTGCAGCGTGGCCCGGGGGCTCGCCCCCAGGCGCAGGTCGGGGTGTTCGCGGGTGGCTCGGGCGAGCGCGACGGAGTACTCCTCGACCGCGGGGGAGACGTGGACGCTGCGCGCCCACGCGATGAGGTCGCGCACCTGCGCAGCGCCGACGACGGGCGTCAGCTGCTCCAGCGGGTTGCGGGTGTCGCGCTGACGGAGCATGACCGCTTCGCTGGCGGCATCCGGATACCCCATCGAGATGCGCATCATGAACCGGTCGCGCTGGGCTTCGGGCAGGGCGTAGGTGCCCTCCATCTCGAGCGGGTTCTGCGTCGCGACGACGAGGAACGGGTCCGCGAGCTGGTGGCTCGTGCCGTCGGCGGTGACCTGGCGCTCCTCCATGGCCTCCAGGAGCGCGGACTGCGTCTTGGGGGAGGAGCGGTTGATCTCGTCGGCGATGACGATCTGCGCGAAGATCGCTCCCGGCTTGAACTCGAACTCGCGGTCGACGGGGTTGTAGACGCTGACACCGGTGACATCGCCCGGCAGCAGATCGGGCGTGAACTGGATGCGGCGCACGCTCGCGTCGATCGACGCGGCGAGCGCCCGGGCGAGCATCGTCTTGCCGACGCCGGGGACGTCCTCGATGAGCAGGTGCCCCTCCGCCAGCAGGCAGACGAGGGCGGCGCGCACCGCGGCGGGTTTTCCGTCGATCACACGGCTGACGGAGGCGACGACGGCGTCGGTGGAGCGGGCGAATGCGTCGGCGGTGAGGGGACTGTCGGGCATGCGGCTCCTGTCTCAGCGGCGGTGCTTGCTCGATGCTAACCCGCGGCGGCGACCCGGGGGCCGGACGTCGGGTAAACTCGCATACAGCTCTCCGCGAGACGGCATCCAGGCCAACTCCCCCAGGACGGAAACGTAGCAAGGGTAACCAGGCTCTGCCGGGTTCGCGGAGAGTCTTTCTTTTGCCCCCGCCGGACCTTTTGCACGGTCGGTCCCTGGCCGCCGTCTCCGGGCCGCACCTAGGCTGGACGACGTGGCGCAGAGCATCTACATCACCTCGACGGAGGGCCTGTCCGGCAAGTCGACGATCGTCCTGGGGGTGCTGGACGCACTGACCCGGTCGACGCCGCGCGTGGGGGTGTTCCGCGCTATCGCGCGCTCGACGGCGGAGCGCGACTACGTCCTCGAGATGCTCTTGGATCACATCGGCGTCGACCTCGACTACGAGGAGGCGGTCGGGGTCACCTACGACGAAGTCCGCCGCGACCCGGATGCGGCGCTGTCGAAGATCGTGGAGCGGTTCAAGGCGGTCGAGGCCCAGTGCGACGCGGTCGTCGTCGTCGGCAGCGACTTCACCGACGTGGGGTCCACGAGCGAGCTCGGCTACAACGCCCGCATCGCCGCGAACCTCGGCGCCCCCGTGCTCGTCGTGCTCAACGGCCGCGCCGGCCAGGGCGACCGCCTCGGCATCAGTGAGGCGCGCACGCCCGAGCAGCTGGCGCAGCTGACCTCGCTCGCGCTCACGGACATCACGCATCAGCGCGCCGAGCTGTTCGCCGTCATCACCAACCGCGCCGACCCGTCGAAGCTCGACGAGATCAACGCCGCGATCGCGGAGGTGGTGCGCGACCTTCCGGCCGTCGACGGCGAGCGCGAGGCCGACGTCGCCGTGTGGTCGATCCCCGAGGACGTGTTCCTCGTGGCCCCCGCGGTCCGCGACATCATGCTGAGCCTCGGCGGCACGCTGCTGCGCGGCGACGAAGAGCTGCTGACGCGGGAAGTCCTCGATGTCGTCGTGGCGGGGATGTCGCTGAACAACATCCTGCCGCGCCTCACCGAGAGCGCGATCGTCATCGTCCCCGCCGACCGCACCGAGGTGCTGCTGGGCCTCCTGCTGGCCAATTCGTCGGGCACGTTCCCCTCCATCGCCGGCATCATCCTCAACGGTCCCTTCCCCCTCCCGCCGGCCGTGCAGGACCTCATGGCGGGCTTGGACTCGTCGCTGCCGATCGTCCAGACCGACCTCGACACCTACGACACCGCGGTGCGCGTCATGGGCACGCGCGGGCGGCTCGCCGCGGGCTCGCAGCGGCGCTTCGACACGGCGCTGGCCCTCTTCGAGCAGCACGTCGACACCGAGGAGTTCACCCGGGCGCTGGGTCTCGCCCACTCCGGCGTCGTCACGCCGTTGATGTTCGAGTACCAGCTGCTGGAGCGCGCCCGCACCGAGCGCAAGCGCATCGTCCTGCCCGAGGGCAGGGACGACCGGGTCCTGAAGGCCGCCGCCACGGTGCTCGCCCGCGGCATCGCCGACCTCACGATCCTGGGGGACGAAGCCGAGGTCCGCGGCCGCGCCGTCGAACTCGGCCTCGACCTCAGCGCCGCCGACGTCCTGAGCCCCTTCGACCCGGCCACCGTCGACCGGTTCGCCGTCGAATACGCCGAGCTGCGCAAGCACAAGGGCGTCACGTACGAGAAGGCCGCCGACACGGTCACCGATGTGTCGTACTTCGGGACGATGATGGTGCACCTGGGCCTCGCCGACGGCATGGTCTCCGGCGCCGCGCACACCACGGCGCACACCATCCGGCCCGCGTTCGAGATCATCAAGACGCGTCCCGGTGTCTCGGTCGTCTCGAGCGTCTTCCTCATGGCGCTCGCCGACCGCGTCCTCGTCTACGGCGACTGCGCCGTCATCCCCGACCCGCGGGCCGAGCAGCTCGCCGACATCGCGATCTCCTCAGCCGCCACCGCCCGTCAGTTCGGCATCGAGCCGCGCATCGCGATGCTGTCGTACTCGACCGGCGAGTCGGGCTCAGGCGAGGACGTCGACAAGGTCCGTGCGGCCACCGCGCTCGTGCGGGAGCGGGCGCCCGAGCTGCTGGTGGAGGGGCCGATCCAGTACGACGCGGCCGCCGACGCCGCCGTCGCGCGCACCAAGATGCCCCAGTCGCAGGTCGCCGGGCGCGCCACCGTCTTCGTCTTCCCCGACCTGAACACGGGCAACAACACCTACAAGGCGGTGCAGCGCTCCGCCGGCGCGATCGCCATGGGACCGGTCCTGCAGGGCCTCAACAAGCCGATCAACGATCTGTCCCGCGGCGCGCTCGTGGACGACATCGTCAACACCATCGCGATCACCGCCATCCAGGCGCAGGCGCAGCCTGCGGGAACGGACCCCACCGCATGAGCGTCGTCCTCGTCATCAACAGCGGCTCGTCGTCGTTCAAGTACCAGCTCATCGATGTCGAGACGCAGGAGGCGCTGGCATCCGGTCTCGTCGAGCGCATCGGCGAGCCGCTTGGAGCCGCGACGCACGAGGTCGGCGGCGTCAAGACCGTGATCGAGCTGCCGATCCCGGATCACTCGGTGGGTTTCGATCTCATGCTGCAGGCCTTCGAGGACGTCGGCCCGTCGCTCGCGGAGGCGCAGCTCGCCGCCGTCGGCCACCGCGTCGTGCAGGGCGGGGCGCGCTTCTTCCACCCCACCCTGATCACCGACCTCGTCGAGATCAACATCGACGAACTGTCGCTGCTGGCGCCCCTGCACAACCCGGGCGCCGTGCAGGGCATCCGCGCCGCCCGCGCCGCGTTCCCCGACATCCCGCATGTCGCCGTCTTCGACACCGCGTTCCACCAGACGCTGCCGCCCGCGGCCTACACGTACGCGATCGATCGCAACCTCGCGCGAAAGCACCGCATCCGCCGCTACGGCTTCCACGGCACGAGCCACAAATTCGTGAGCGAAGCGGCGGCCCGGTTCGTCGACCAGCCGCTGCGCGAGCTCACGCAGATCGTCCTGCACCTCGGCAACGGCGCATCGATCACGGCGATCGACGGCGGGCACTCGGTCGAGACCTCGATGGGGCTCACTCCGCTGGAGGGCCTCGTGATGGGGACGCGCTCCGGTGACCTCGACCCCTCGGTGCTCCTCGTGCTGGCGCGCCGCGAAGAGATGACTCCGGGCGAGCTCGACACCCTGCTGAACAAGCGCAGCGGCCTGCTGGGCCTCGCGGGCGTCAGCGACATGCGCGACATCGAGCAGCGCCGCGAGGCGGGCGACGGCGGCGCGATGCTCGCCTTCGACGTGTACATCCACCGGATCCGCGCCTACATCGGCGCGTACATCGCGCAGCTCGGCGGCGTGGACGTCATCTCGTTCACGGCGGGTGTGGGCGAGAACTCGCCCCTCGTGCGGGCGCAGGCGCTGGCGACGCTGGGGTTCCTCGGCATCCGCCTCGACCCCGAGCGCAACGAGCGCCGGGAACGCGGCATCCGCGTCATCTCCACCGATGACTCCGCCGTCACGGTCCTCGTCGTGCCCACCAACGAGGAGCTCGAGATCGCGCGCCAGACGCTCGAGGTCGCGAGCCCCGCCGGAGCGCGCGACTGAGAACGTCACGCGCCGGACACACCCCGCGACTACGCTGGCACAGTGACGAACGAGCTTCCCGATCTCGCGACCTTCGACGGCGTCCTCTTCGACCTCGACGGCGTCCTCACGCCGACCGCCGAGGTGCACATGCACGCGTGGCAGACGATGTTCACTGAGCTGTTCACGGCATGGGGGATCGAACCGGCATACACCGAGGACGACTACTTCCGCTGGCTCGACGGCAAGCAGCGCTACGACGGCGTCGCGAGCCTGCTGCGCTCGCGTGACGTCGAGATCCCGTGGGGCGATCCGTCCGATCCGCCGACGGCAGACACGGTGTGCGGCATCGGCAACCGCAAGAACGAGGTGTTCGCGCGCGTCCTGCGCAGCGAGGGGATCGCGCCCTACCCCGGGTCGCTCGCCCTGATCGAGCAGCTCCGCGCGGCCGGCACGCCGATCGGCGTCGTCTCGAGCTCGAAGAACGCCGACGAGGTCCTGCGCGCCGCCGGCATCCGCGACTTCTTCCCCGTCGTGATGGACGGCGTCGTCGCCGAGCGCGAGCGGCTGCGTTCCAAGCCGGCACCCGACATGTTCGCCGAGGGGGCGCGGATGCTCGGCGTCGACCCGGCCCGCAGCGCCGCCGTCGAGGACGCGCACTCGGGCGTCGCCTCCGCTGCCGCGGCGGGTTTCGCGCTCGTCGTCGGCGTCGATCGCGGCGCGGGGGCCCAGGCACTCCTCGATCTCGGTGCGACCCTCGTCGTGGACGACCTCGCGGCGTTCGTCCGATGATGCGCGGCACCTCCGAGAACGGCACGACCGAAGGGATGGACAGGATGGATCGCGACCGTTTCCCCGTCGACGAGTGGCGTCTGATCGAGAAGAGGTTCTCGCTCGACGACGTCGGCGTCACCGAGACGCTGTTCACCCTCGGCAACGGCTACCTGGGGCTGCGGGGCAACCACCCCGAGGGTGGCCACGCGCACGAGCACGGCACGTTCATCAACGGCTTCCACGAGACCTTCCCGATCCGTCACGCCGAGCAGGCGTACGGGTTCGCCGAGGTCGGGCAGACGATCATCAACGCACCGGACGCCAAGGTCATGCGCGTGTACGTCGACGATGAGCCGCTCGACTTCGACACCGCGGACATCCGCGAGTACGAGCGGGTGCTCGACATGCGCCGCGGCGTGTTGACGCGTCATCTGCGGTGGGTGACCCCCGCCGGCAAGGACGTCCAGATCGATGTCGATCGGCTCGTCTCGTTCGACGAGAAGCACCTCGCGGTGATGCGGCTGAGGGTGACGGTGCTGAACTCCGACGCCCCGGTCACGATCGCCTGCCAGCTGGTGAACCGGCAGGATGGCGAGGACGTGTACGGCGGCACGGCCCCCGGCAAGCAGCGCGCCGGCTTCGACCCGCGCAAGGCCGAGAAGATCGCCGAGCGCGTGCTGGCGCCGCAGGAATACTGGCAGGACGGCGGACGCACCGCACTGTCGTACCGCGTGACCGAGTCGGGCATGACGATCGCCGTCGTGGCCGACCACCTCATCGACACCGAGAACGAGTACTCGGCGCGGACCTCGGTGGAGCCGGACATCGCGAAGAACGTGTTCCGCGTGCAGGCGAAGGCCGGCGTGCCGGTCACCGTCACCAAGCTCGTCAGCTACCACACCTCCCGCGGGGTCCCCACGCGCGAACTCGTCGACCGGGGGCGCCGGACGCTCGACCGGGTCGCCGCGGAGGGCGTGCAGTCCGCGTTCGACCGGCAGGCGGAGTGGCTCGACGGATTCTGGCGCCGCTCCGACGTCGTCATCGAAGGTCACGCCGATCTGCAGCAGGCGACGCGCTGGTGCCTCTTCCAGCTCGCGCAGGCCGCCGCCCGCGCCGACGGCCTCGGTGTGCCGGCCAAGGGCGTGTCCGGGTCGGGCTACAGCGGCCATTACTTCTGGGACACCGAGATCTACGTGCTCCCGTTCCTCACCTACACGACGCCGCTGTGGGCGCGCAACGCGCTGCGGATGCGGTACCTCATGCTGCCGGCCGCCCGTCGGCGCGCCGCGCAGCTGAACGAAGCGGGCGCCCTGTTCCCGTGGCGGACGATCAGCGGCGAGGAGGCGTCGGCGTATTACGCCGCCGGCACCGCGCAGTACCACATCAACGCCGACGTGAGCTTCGCGCTCGGCAAGTACGTGCGCGCGACCGGCGACGACGACTTCCTTTACCGGGAGGGCGTGGACATCGCCGTGGAGACCGCGCGACTGTGGGCGACGCTCGGCTTCTGGAGGTACAACGAGGACGGTCAGCCCGAGGTGTTCCACATCCACGGCGTGACCGGCCCGGACGAGTACACGACGGTCGTCAACGACAACCTGTTCACGAACGTCATGGCCCGCTTCAACCTGCGCTTCGCGGCGCGGGTGGTGCGCGAGATGGCCGAGGCGGCGCCGGAGGCGTACGCCCTCATGGCGGAGCGGCTCGACCTCGACCCCGCCGAGCCCGACGCGTGGGATGCCGCGGCCGAGGCCATGCACATCCCGTACAGCGAGGGTCTCGGCATCCACCCTCAGGACGCGGTGTTCCTGGAGCGGGAGGTGTGGGACCTCGAGTCCACTCCGCCGGAGCAGCGGCCGCTGCTGCTGCACTTCCACCCGCTCGTCATCTACCGGTACCAGGTGCTCAAGCAGGCGGACGTCGTGCTGGCGCTGTATCTGCAGGGCAACCACTTCACCGACGAGGAGAAGCTCGCCGACTTCGAGTACTACGACCCGCTGACGACGGGGGACTCGACCCTGTCGGCGGTCGTGCAGGCGATCCTCGCGGCGGAGGTCGGGTACCAGGACCTCGCGCTGCAGTACTTCGCGCAGTCGATCTTCGTCGACCTCGGTGACCTGCACCACAACGCGGCCGACGGCGTGCACGTCGCGTCGGCGGGCGGGGTGTGGACGGCGCTGGTCGCCGGGTTCGGCGGCATGCGCGACCACTACGGCGAGCTGAGCTTCGACCCGCGTCTGCCCGAGGCCTGGCCGTCGCTGTCGTACACGCTGCACTGGCAGGGCACGGAGCTGAAGGTGCGCATCACGCGCGACGCGATGACGGTGGATGCCGCCGGTGGCGGTCCGGTCTCGTTCTCGGTGCGCGGCGCGGCCGTGACGATCGAGCCCGGCGGGTCGGTCACGGTGCCGCTGGACGGGCAGGGTCCCCGGCTCAGCGGACGGCCGACGCTGAGCGACATCGGCGAGTCGCTGCGCGAGGACGGCACGCTGCTGTCGGCGTCGGTCCCGACGATGACCACGAGCATCCCGGTGATCACCGGCAGCCAGCCGGTGGTGGCCGCCGGGGACGATTCCGCGCTGGGCATCGACACCTGAGTCCGTGCGGCCCGGCGGCGGTCGGCCGTTCAGGTGGCGCGTTCCGCGGCATCCGTCGCCGTGAAACCGCGTGTCGCGCCACCGGAACGCTCCGCGACGATCGCGCGCACCGCGTCGCGCCCGGCGCGGTTCGCGCCGACGGTGGATTGCGACGGGCCGTAGCCGATGAGGAACAGGCGCGGCTCGTCGGTCGCGCGCCCGTTCGCGACGCGGATGCCGCCGGCCGCCGTCCGCAGTCGGAGCGGCGCGAGGTGCGCGATGTCGGCGCGGAAGCCGGTGGCCCACAGGATCACGTCGGCGCGCTCGAACGTGCCGTCGGGCATGCGCACCCCGTCGGGTTCGAGGGCGGTGAACATCGGATGCCGCACGAGCACGCCGCGCGCCTGTGCGGCGCGTGCCCAGGGCGTCCAGTGCTGCCCGGTGACCGAGATGACGCTCCCGGGCGGCTCACCGCGGCGGACCCTCTCCTCGACGCCGGCGATCGCCGCGACGCGTGCCGCGGTGTCGAACTCCGCAGCATCCCACCGCACCTCGCGCCGGGTCACCCAGAACGTGTCGGCGACGCGGGAGATCTCCTCGAGCAGCTGCACCGCCGAGATGTCGGCGCCGACGATGACGACGCGGAGCCCTGCGAACGCGTCGGCAGAGACGTAGTCGTGCACGTGGAGCTGATGCCCCCGGAACGTCTCGGCGCCGGGGGAGTGCGGCCAGAACGGCCGTCGCCACGTGCCGGTCGCGTTGATGACGTACAGCGCCGCCCAGTCGCCGTGATCGGTCTCGACGATCAGTCGTCCGTGCGGGTCGTCGTCGGCACGGCGCACCGCCCGCACCCGGACGGGCCGCCGAATCCGCAGGTCGAAGCGGCGCTCGTACTCGGCGAAATAGGCGGGGAGCACCTCGCGCGCCGGCTGCGCCGGATCGGCCGGCGGCACCGGGAAGCCGGGGAGCTCGTGGATGCCGTTGACCGTCGCCATCCGCAGCGACGCCCACCGGTGCTGCCACGCGCCGCCCGGAGCCGTCTCCGCGTCGAGCACCACGAACGAGGGGGAGCCAGCGTCGGGATCGGATGACGCCGGGGCGTCGCCCGCCGGCGTGAAGCCGCGCCGGCGCAGGTGGTATGCGGCGGACAGCCCCGCCTGACCCGCGCCGATCACGACGACGTCGACGGGCTGCGCTTCCACACCCTGTGCAACGCGCGCCGCCGCGCGCTGTTCCCACCCCACCCCGCCCCGCAGCGCCGCGCCTCGCTCGTCGAGTGCGCCCGCTCTCGCCGAGAGCGCCCGTTGTGGACGGTCTGCAGGGGGTGATCTCGGCGAGAACAGGCCCGGTCGGCGACAGGGGGAAGGGGAGAGCGGAGGGGGCGGGGACTGCAGGGGTGGGATGCCGGGGCGCGATGTCGGGGGCACACCGTAGTCTGTTCTGGTGACCACCGCCCTGTACCGCCGCTACCGTCCCGAGACGTTCGGCGAGATGATCGGGCAGGCGCAGGTCACCGAGCCGCTCATGACGGCGCTGCGCAGCGACCGGGTCGGTCATGCGTACCTGTTCAGCGGTCCGCGCGGCTGCGGCAAGACGACGTCGGCGCGCATCCTCGCCCGCTGTCTGAACTGCGCTGAGGGCCCCACCGACACCCCGTGCGGCGTGTGCGACAGCTGTGTCGAGCTGAGCCGCGGCGGCGGCGGTTCGCTCGACGTGGTCGAGATCGATGCGGCATCCCACAACGGCGTCGACGACGCCCGCGACCTGCGCGAACGCGCCATCTTCGCCCCCGCGCGCGACCGGTTCAAGATCTTCATCCTCGACGAGGCGCACATGGTCACGGCGCAGGGGTTCAACGCCCTGCTGAAGCTCGTCGAGGAGCCGCCGGAGCACGTCAAGTTCATCTTCGCGACGACCGAGCCCGAGAAGGTCATCGGCACGATCCGCTCGCGCACCCACCACTATCCGTTCCGGCTCGTCGCTCCCGCCGCCATGCTCGAGTACGTCGAGCAGCTGTGCGCCCAGGAAGGCGTGCAGGTCGAGGCCGGCGTGCTGCCGCTCGTGGTCCGCGCCGGCGGCGGTTCGCCGCGCGACACGCTGTCGCTCCTCGACCAGCTGATCGCCGGCTCCGACCCGTCGACGGGGTCCGAGGCCGCCCTGGTGAGATACGAGCGGGCGGTGTCGCTGCTCGGCTACACGCACGCCGAACTGCTCGACGAGGTCGTGACGGCGTTCTCCGCGCACGACGCCGCGGCCGCGTTCGCCGCCGTCGACCGGGTGGTGCAGACGGGACAGGACCCGCGCCGCTTCGTCGACGACCTGCTCGAGCGCCTGCGCGACCTCATCATCGTCGCGGCGACCGGTGCCGGCGCGGGCGCCGTGCTGCGCGGCATCCCCGCCGACGAGCTCGAGCGCATGGGGCGTCAGGCCTCGGCGTTCGGCACCGACCGCCTCTCCCGCATCGCGGACCTCGTCGTCGGCACGCTCGACGACATGACCGGCGCGACCTCGCCGCGACTGCAGCTCGAACTGCTCGTGGCGCGCGTCCTCGCGCACACCGACGCGGTCGCCCCTGCCGCTGCGTCGCCCGTGACGGCGTCGCCGCCCGCGGCAGCTGCCGCGCCCGCCGCCCCGGCGACCCCCGTGGCTCCGGC
>JAEYAG010000188.1 GCA_023451265.1 Actinomycetes bacterium
ACTCGGAGCTGACGACGTCGCTCGATGACGCCGCGGAGGCTGTCAACGACATGGCGCAGGCTCTGGACCGGATGGCGGACCGCATCCGTGACACGGACGCGGAGCTCGCCGGCGGCTGAGCCGCACCAACGACGCAGGGTCGTGGGGGGATCGCAGGATCGCCCCACGACCCTTCGTCGTCACCGGTGACGATTAGGATCATTCCGACGGACGGAGCGCGCAGCCGATGACCCCCTCGCAGAGCTACTGGTACAACCTCAGCACCCAATCGGTGGTGCGTGACGACGTGCGCCCCTCCGAGGACTGCCTCGGCCCGTTCGGCAGCGCGCAGGAAGCCGAGGAGTCGCCCGCGGTCCTCGTCGAGTACGCCCGCGCCTGGCTCGAGAGCGAGGAGAGCGAGCCGTACCGGCAGATGGCCGCTGAACTCGACGACGACACCGACCTCCGCTGACCGGCACGATGGGGCTCCCTCGCCGCGTCGCGGCCACCGCCGTCGCGCTGGTAGCCGTGACGCTCGCCGCGTGCGCTCCGGCGCTGCCGGAGTCGGTGGTGCCCGGGACGCACGCCGTCGTGGGTGTCACGGGCGAGGTCACCTCCAGCAACCCGCTCGCCTCGCCGACACCGGCGAATCTCGAGCTCGCCGCGGCGACGCGTGCCGGCTTCGGCGCGATGGTCGACGGCGAGTTCGTCCCCGACCCGAGCTTCGGTGCAGTGACGATCAGCGGCGACGATCCGTTCATCGTCCGGTACGACCTCGCCGAGCCGTCCTGGTCGGATGGCACCCCGGTGGACGCCGCCGATCTCCTCCTCGGTTGGGCCTGGGCCGCCGGCATCCTGCCCCCCGATGACGCGGATGCCGGGGCGGATGCCGAAGCGACGGATACCGGTACGGAGGCGAGTCTCGAGCCGGAGATGGCCGGCGTGCCGCAACTCGACGAGTTCGGCCGCGCGATCGTGGTGCGCTTCGCCGAGCCGACGATGCTGTGGCAGACCGCCGTGACGGCGCAGGTTCCGGCGCACATCGTCGGGCGCCTCGCGTTCGGACGCGACGACGCGATGGAGGCCAAGCAGGCGGTGGTCCGGGCGATCGAGGACGACGACGCCACCGCCCTCGCGAAGATCGGCGAGGTGTGGCAGAAGGGCTTCGCGTGGGGAGAGGACGAGGATCCCTCCGCCGACCTGCTGCTCTCCAGCGGTCCGTACCGGGTGGACGGGGTCACCCGCGATGCGGCCGGGCAGAGCGTGAGCCTCGTGCCCAACACCGCCTACCGCGGCGGGGCGGCGGCGCAGGTCGCCCGGGTCGATCTGGTGCCCGCCGGTGCCGACGCGGTGACCGAGGTCGGCGCGCGTCTTGACGTCGTGCAGGTGCCGCCCACCGCCGCCAACGACGCGCCGATCCACCAGCTGGAGCGTCGCGACGCGACGGTGGTGACGACGCACGACGGCACGGTGTGGAGCCTGCTGCTGCGCCCCGCCGGCGTGCTCGCCGACGCGGCGGCGCGCGCGGCGTTCCTCCGACTCGCGCCGGTGGGCGACATGGTCGACCGGGGCGCGGGACCGTGGGCCGCGGCATACGTCAAGACGACCTCGATGCTGGCGATGCCGGGTTCGCGCGCGTTCGACGTCGTCGCGGAGGACTCCGGATTCGCTGCCGCGATCGGCACCCCCGCAGACGACGCCGCGCTGGACCGTGAGGCCGCCGGTGTGCCGGCGGGCGCGACGGTGTGCGTGCTCTACGACCGGGCGAGCCCCTTCGCCGCCGGGGCGTTCGCCGCGCTGCGCGACGCCGCGGCCGAGGGAGGATGGACGGTGACCGACTGCGGCGCGGACGACATCGACGCCGCCCTCGCACAGGGAGGCTGGGTCGCCGCACTCGCCCGCGTTCCGATCCCGCAGACGCCGGCGCAGATCGCCGAGCAGTGGGGGAGCGCGAGCACCACCGCGCTCACACTGCAGGTGGATGGCGAGCGCGACGCCCTCATCGCGCAGTACGCCCACACGGTGGACGTGTACGACTCGCGCGACCTGCTCGCCCAGATCGAAGCCACGATCGTCCGCGCCGCCGTCGCGCGGCCGATCGCGATGAACCCGGTGGTGACGCTCGCCGACCGCGACGTGACCGGCGTGGCTGCGCGCAACGGACCGGGGCCGATGCTCCTGCCCGGCATCGCGCAGTGGAGTGCCGCCGTCGATTCAACGGAGGTGACGGCGCCGTGATCCCGAGTCCGCAGGCGATTCGCATCGACCGTGGCGGCATCGTCGCCGAGGCCGTGATCTCCTGGCGCTATGAGCGCGACGGGTGGACGGTCGAGCTCGCTTCCGCCGCGACGGGTGCGGTGGCCGCGCACGCCGCCGATGCCTTCGAAGCCCTGTGCCGCGTGAGGGAAGGACTGGAGCCGGAAGGGTGGCGCGTCGGCGTGGCAGGTGCACAAGCCGATGTGTGGCCGAGCGGCATGGCGCGCGACCAGGGTGGAGGCCTGGCCGCCTACCGCCTCGGAGCCGAGGCGGACGCCGTCGTCGACACCTTCGCGCCGGTCGATCCGACCACCACATCGACGGTCGCGGCCCAGCAGGCCGTCGCCGAGCGTGCGGGCCTGGGGCGTCCGTCGGCGTGAATCCGCTCTCGTCCGCCTTGCATCCAGCGATCTCTCAGGTCTAGGCTGAAGGGCTGTCGTGTCGTCACCGGCGCGACGGTCCCCCGCTCATCGACTCCTGGAGGAAGCCATGTCCACGGCCATCGTCATCACGAAGCCCGCCTTCCTCCGCGCCCCGGCCGTCGCCGGCGCGGCCGGGAGCCGGCAGGGATAACGCGCCCTCGCGCCCTCCTTCGGCGGAATCGTCCCGCCGCTCGTCGCGTTCTCCCCGCCAGGGCCTGCTTCGTCCTGCGGCGCCTCCGCGCGCCTTCCGTCACCTCCGCCGGCTCTGTGACCCCGGCATCCGCACCACCCCCTCGCAAGGATCATGACCTCTTCCACCGAGAGACTCTCCACCCCCCGGGCGCTGGCACGGCTCTACCCGTTCGCCAAACCGGTGCTGCCGCGTCTCGTGATGGGCGCCGCGAGCGCGCTCGTCGCGAGCCTGCTCGCCCTGTCGATCCCGCTCGTGCTCGAGGTGCTCGTCGAGGGCCCGATCGCCTCCGGCGACCAGATCCAGCTCGTGTGGGGCGCCGTCGCCATCCTCGTGCTGGGCCTGCTGGAAGCGGCGATGGTGTGGCTGCGCCGCTGGTTCGTGTTGGCGCCGTCCACCGCCGTCGAATACGACCTGCGCACCGGCTTCTACAAGATGCTGCAGCGCCTGCCTGTCGCGTTCCACGACCGCTGGCAGTCCGGACAGCTCCTCAGCCGCATGATGCAGGACATAAGCATGCTGCGCCGGTGGATGGCCTTCGGCATCGTGCTGCTGGTGGTCAACATGCTGACGATCCTCGTCGGCATGGCGTTGCTGTTCCGCTGGCACTGGGCCCTCGGGGTCACGTTCCTCATCGTCTGCGCGCCCCTGTGGTACGCCGGCTACCGGTTCGAGAAGACCTACGGCACCCTCGCGCGTCAGAGTCAGGACCAGGCCGGTGACCTCGCCACCAGCGTCGAGGAGTCGGTCCACGGCATCCGCGTGCTGAAGGCCTTCGGCCGCGGCACGCACGCCCTGCACAAGTTCACCCGGCAGGCCGAGACGCTGCGCGAGACCGAGCTGAACAAGGCGCGCGCCGTCGGCTGGATCTGGTTCTGGCTCGTGCTGTTGCCCGACATCGCCTTCGCGCTGTGCCTGGGCGTCGGCATCGTGCTGCAGCAGCTGGGTCAGCTGCAGCTCGCCGAGCTCGTCGCGTTCTTCGCCATGGCGACGGTGCTGCGCTGGCCGATGGAGTCGATCGGATTCCTCTTCTCGTTCCTCCTCGACGCGCGCACGGCCACCGACCGCATCTTCGAGGTGTTCGACGAGCAGAACACCATCACCGATCCCGCGGAGCCGGCCACCATCGCCGCGCCGCGCGGTGCGCTCCGCTTCGAGGGTGTCCACTTCCGTTATCAGGATGCCGCGGACAGCGAGCGCGACCTGCTGGACGGCATCGACCTCGAACTCATCCCGGGCGAGACGATGGCGCTCGTGGGTCTCACCGGGTCGGGCAAGACGACGCTGACGACGCTGCCGGGGCGGCTGTACGACGTCACCGGCGGCCGGGTCACGATCGACGGCGTCGACGTCCGCGACCTGACGCTGCGAGAGCTGCGCACGCACGTCGGTATGGCGTTCGAGGACTCGACGCTGTTCTCGCAGACCGTCCGCGAGAACGTGCTGCTCGGCCGGGAGGACCTCGCGCTCGGCAGCCCCGAGGCCGAGGCGGTGCTGCGCGAGGCGCTCGCGGTGGCACAGGCCGGATTCGTCGACGAGCTGCCCGACGGCGTCGAGACGGTCATCGGTGAAGAGGGGCTCTCGCTCTCCGGCGGGCAGCGGCAGCGGCTCGCGCTCGCGCGCGCCGTCGCGGCGCGGCCGGCCGTGCTCGTGCTCGATGACCCGCTGTCGGCCCTCGACGTCGACACCGAGGCGCTCGTCGAGGACGCGCTGCGGGAGGTCATGGCCGACACGACCACGCTCGTGATCGCCCATCGTCCCTCGACCGTCATGCTCGCCGACCGCGTCGCCCTGCTCGAGGCCGGCCGCGTGACCGCCGTCGGCACCCACGCCGAGCTGCTGCGCACCAGCGAGCACTACCGCTACGTCATCTCCAGCCTCGAGGACGCCCTTCGACAGGCTCAGGAACCGGCCCGCCAGCAGGCCACGGAGGTCAACCTATGAGCACCGCAACGGTCGCCGGCACCACCGGCGAAGACCGCTCGGACTACACCCGCGAGGAGTCGCGGTCGATCCGGCGCCGCTCGCTGCGCCTGCTCGGCTCGCTCGTCGCGCCGCTGCGCTGGCAGCTCGCGCTCGCCGCGCTCGTGCTCGTCATCTCGACGGCGCTGCGGGTGGCGGGTCCGGCGCTGATCGCGTACGGCATCAACACGGCGCTGCCGCAGGTGATCAGCGACGCGAACTGGATGCCGACGATCATGATCGTCGCGGTGTACCTCGTCGCCGGCATCGGCGGCGCTGCCCTCATCGGCTGGTACGCCGTCGTCGCGGCGCGCCTCACCCAGGCGGTCATGCTCGACCTCCGCAAGCGCATCTTCCTGCACACGCAGCGGCTGAGCCTGGAGTTCCACGAGTCGTACACGTCGGGACGCATCATCTCGCGGCAGACGAGCGACCTCGACTCCATCCGGGAGTTGCTCGACGGGGGCCTGAACGAGCTGGTCTCCGGCATCCTGTACGGCGCCTTCACCCTCGCCGCGCTGCTGCTGATCGACTGGCGCTCGGGCCTCGTGCTCGCGGTCGCGGGTGTGCCGCTGTACTTCCTGATGCGGTGGTTCTACCGCAACTCGCAGCGCGCGTACCGCGAGTCGCGGGTGGTCTCGGCGAAGGTCATCGTGAAGTTCGTCGAGACGATGACCGGCATCCGGGCCGTCAAGGCGTTCCGCAAGGAGCCGCGCAACGACGAGGAGTTCGGCGACCTGTCGGGGCAGTACCGCGATGTGAACATGCGCTCGCTGCGCCTGTTCGGCACGTTCGAGCCCGGCATGATGGCCGTCTCGGCGTTCGCCGTGGCCGCCGTGCTGCTGTGGGGCGGCCTGCGCATCGAGCCGGGCGTGTACGAGATCGGTACGCTGCTTGCCGCCGTGCTCTACGTGCGGAACTTCTTCTCGCCGCTGCAGGAGGTGGCGATGTTCCTCAACTCCTACCAGTCGGCCACGGCGGCGCTCGAGAAAGTGTCGGGTGTGCTGGAGGAGGAGCCGACCGTGCCCGATCCGGCGAAGCCGGTGGACCTGTGGGAGGCGCGGGGGCACGTCGAGTTCCGCGACGTCGTGTTCGGGTACTCCGACGACCGCACGATTCTGCCGCACTTCTCGCTCGACATCCCCGCCGGTCAGACGGTCGCGCTCGTCGGCACGACGGGAGCCGGAAAGTCGACGCTCGCCAAGCTCGTGTCGCGGTTCTACGACCCGACGCGCGGACAGGTGACGCTCGACGGCGTCGACCTGCGGGCGCTGCACCCGAAGGACCTCCGCCGCGCCATCGTCATGGTCACGCAGGAGGCGTACCTGTTCAGCGGGACGGTCGCCGACAACATCGCGCTCGGTAAGCCCGACGCGACGCTCGAGGAGATCAAGGCCGCCGCGCGAGCGGTGGGCGCCGACGCATTCATCGAGCGGCTGCCCGACGGCTACGGCACCGACGTCAACAAGCGCGGCGGCCGCGTCTCGGCGGGTCAGCGCCAGCTGATCTCGTTCGCGCGCGCGTTCCTTGCCGATCCCGCGGTGCTGATCCTCGACGAGGCGACCGCGTCGCTCGACATCCCCAGCGAGCGCCAGATCCAGAACGCGCTGCAGACGCTGCTCGCCGACCGCACCGCGATCATCATCGCGCACCGGCTGTCGACGGTCGCGATCGCCGACCGGGTGCTCGTCATGGAGCACGGCGAGATCATCGAGGACGACGCGCCCGACGTGCTGATCGCCGGCACCGGCAAGTTCGCGAAGCTGCACGCCGCCTGGCGCGAGTCGCTGGTGTGACAGGCGGATGCCGGGGCGCGAGCCCCGGCATCCGTGCTACAGCCGGATCTCGGCTACGACCTCGCCGTACTCGGTCTCGTCGACCGGCACGAATCCCACGCGGGAGAAGAACGCCTCGGGGCCGCCCTCGCCGGCCTCGTAGATCACGTTCACGCGGTCCATGCCGCGCTCGCGGGCTTCGTCGAGCAGCTTCTCGACCGCGAACCGGCCGACACCGCGGCCCTGGTCGTCGGCGTCGACGTTGATGCGCCACAGCACGGAGCGGAACCGCTCCTGCTCCGCCTCGGAATCGAAGTTCGCGCTGACGAATCCGACGACCTCGTCGCCGTCGAGCACGACCCGCTGCCAGGCGGTCGCGGGATTGACGACGGCCCCGGCGACGGCGTAGCTGGTCGGGGCGATGAACTGCTCCTGCCCCGGCTTCAGCGACAGGGCGTTCACGGCGACGATCGTCGCGGCAGACAGTTCCACCAGGCGCAGCTCAGTCATGACGACAGGGTATCGGTAGCCGTCGCACCCCGGCATCCGACTTTCGTCAGGAATATTCGCCTCGGTGCGCGCGGTGGGGTGCGGGCGGTAGCGGGTGCGGGGCGGCGTCCGGGGTTCATCCGTCGCAAATGGTGCTGTCGCGGAGGTTTCGCCGCAGTTTGCGCCGGTTGAGTGGGCGCCAGGCGCCAGGCGCCAGGCGCACCGCGGGGCACGCTCGTTGTCGAGCGCCTCGGGCACCCCGCGGTCAGGCTGAGCCTGCGCGCTGCACCACCGCCGTCAGGGGGTGGGCCGGCGAAAGATCGGCCAGCGCCACAGCGCCGTCGATCCCCAAGCCGCGTGCGGGGACGATCTCGACGTCGTCGCCGGTTGATCCATCGGTGAGGGCATCCTCGAACGCGGTCTGCAGGGACCGCGAACGAAACACGCCGCCCAGCGCGCAGACGGCGAACCGCTCGTCGTCGTCGCGTACTCGGGCGATCGCCGCCCGCACACTCCTCGCGAGCTCGGTCGCCGCGGCCTGCGTGATGCGCACGGCGACCGCGTCGCCGTCGTCGGCGGCGCGGGCGACGGGCGTGGCGAACGAGGCGACGATGCGTACGCGTTCCTCCTCCGCCTGGAGTGCCATGTACGCCTGGGACAGGTCGGGCCAGCGCTCGCGCACGGCGTCGGTGAGCACCGTCGCCGGACCGCGGCCGTCGTACGCGCGCATCACCGCGTCCAGCGCCTCCCGGCCGATCCAGTACCCGCTACCCGCATCGCCCATGATGTAGCCCCAGCCGTCGACGCGCGCGGTCGCCCGGGGGCCGACGGCGAGAGTGACGACGCCGGTGCCGGCAGCCACGACCGCCCCGTGCCGGTCACCGAGCGCACCGAGGAACGAGGTCGTGGAGTCGTGAGCGAGGATCGCGCCGCGGATGCCGGTGTCCGCGACGAGTGCGAGCAGCGCGTCGGCGTCGGCGTCACGCGCGGTGAGCCCCGAGACGCCCGCCGTGACCAGCGCGGGCGTGGCCCGGGTCTGGGTGAGCGAGGCGCGGGCGACGTCCGCGAGCTGGGGGAGCAGCGGCCGGTGTGTCTCGATGCCGGGGAACACGAGCTCGTCCTGGACGCCCGGGGTGTCCAGACGCACCTTGATGCCGGTCTGGCCGGCGTCGATGGCGAGCACGCTCCTGGTGGTCATGACGGTTCCTTCCTGCTCAGCGCAGTATAGGTCGTGCGGAGTGGGCGGCCCGGGTGCTGCGCGAGACGGCACGTCGATGACGAGACTGCGTGCGCCACGTCCCGTCTCGGCACGAATGTTCCGTCTCGCGGATGCCAGGGCGTGCGGGATGCCGGGGCGCGCGGGCGCGAAGATATCTTGACGTCGAGATACTTTCGTCGGGTGCGGTAGGCTGAAACAGACCCCGCGACGCTCGAAAAGAGAGATCATCCGTGCCTGAGTCCACCATCATCTACACCCACACCGACGAGGCTCCCGCGCTGGCGACGGCGTCGTTCCTGCCGATCGTGAAGGCCTTCGCCGGGCAGGCGGGCGTCGAGATCGACACCCGCGACATCTCCCTCGCCGGCCGCATCCTCGCGGCGTTCCCGCAGCGGCTCACCCCCGAGCAGCAGGTCGGCGACGCGCTCGCCGAGCTCGGCGGTCTCGCGACGCTCCCCGAGGCGAACATCATCAAGCTGCCGAACATCTCGGCATCCATCCCCCAGCTGAAGGCCGCGATCGCCGAGCTGCAGAGCCAGGGCTACGACATCCCCGACTACCCCGACGACGCGTCGACGGTCGAGGAGAAGGACATCCGCGCCCGCTACGACCGCATCAAGGGATCCGCCGTGAACCCGGTGCTCCGCGAGGGCAACAGCGACCGCCGCGCGCCGCTCGCCGTGAAGAACTACGCCAAGAAGCACCCGCACCGCAACAAGGCGTTCGCAGCCGGCTCGAAGACGCACGTCGCGACCATGGGCCACGACGACTTCAAGAGCAACGAGAAGAGCTGGATCGCGGCGCACGACGACGTCCTCAGCATCCGTCACACCGCCGCCGACGGCACCGTGACGGTCCTGAAGGAGGGCCTCAAGGTCCTGCCGCGCGAGGTCATCGACGCGACGTTCCTCTCCGCGAAGGCGCTCGACGCGTTCCTGGCCGACACGATCGCCCAGGCCAAGGCCGAGAACGTCCTGTACTCGGTGCACCTCAAGGCCACCATGATGAAGGTGTCCGACCCGATCATCTTCGGCCACGTCGTGCGCGCCTTCTTCAAGGACGTCTTCGACACCTACGGCGCGCAGCTGACCGAAGCCGGCCTGAACGGAAACAACGGCCTCGGCGCGATCCTCGCCGGCCTCGGCGAGGTTGAGGGCGGCGACGCCATCTCGGCCAAGATCGCGCAGGACCTCGAGAACGGTCCCCGCCTGTCGTACGTCAACAGTGACAAGGGCATCACGAACCTGCACGTGCCCTCCGACGTCATCGTCGACGCCTCGATGCCCGCGCTCATCCGCAACGGCGGGAAGCTGTGGGGCAAGGACGGCGGCGAGGACGACACAATCGCCGTCATCCCCGACTCGTCGTACGCCGGGGTCTACCAGGCCGTGATCGACGACGTCGTCGCCAACGGCCCGCTCGACCCCGCGACGATCGGCACCGTCCCGAACGTCGGCCTCATGGCGCAGGCCGCCGAGGAGTACGGCAGCCACGACAAGACGTTCGAGATCCCCGCCGACGGCGTCGTCGAGGTGCTCGACTCCGACGGCACGGTGCTCATCGAGCACCGCGTCGAGCAGGGCGACATCTGGCGCGCGACCCAGACCAAGCACATCGCGATCATGGACTGGGTGCGCCTCGCGGTCACCCGCGCGCGGGCGACCGGCGTCCCCGCCGTCTTCTGGCTCGACGTCAACCGTGCCCACGACGCGCAGCTCATCGGCAAGGTGCACCAGGCCCTCGCGACGCTCGACACCCACGACATCACGATCGTGATCCTCCCGCCGGCCGAAGCCACGACGTACACGCTCGCGCGTCTGCGCCGCGGCGAAGACACCATCTCGGTCACCGGGAACGTGCTGCGCGACTACCTCACCGACCTGTTCCCGATCCTCGAGGTCGGCACGTCGGCGAAGATGCTCTCCATCGTGCCGCTCCTCGCCGGCGGCGGCCTGTTCGAGACCGGTGCGGGCGGCTCCGCCCCGAAGCACGTGCAGCAGCTGCTCGAGGAGGACTACCTCCGCTGGGATTCCCTGGGCGAGTTCTTCGCGCTGGCGGCATCCTTCGAGCACCTCGCGGAGTTCACCGGCAACGCGAAGGCGAAGATCCTCGCCGACACGTTGGATGCCGCGACCGGCACGTTCCTCGAAGAGGACCGCTCGCCGGGCCGCGCGCTCGGCACGATCGACAACCGGGGCAGCCACTTCTACCTCGGTCTGTACTGGGCGCAGGAGCTCGCGCGCCAGACGGCGGACGCCGAGCTGGCCGCGGCCTTCGCGCCGATCGCGCAGCAGCTGGCGGATGCCGAGGCCACCATCGTCGCGGAGCTCAACGGCGTGCAGGGCCACCCCGTCGACATCGGCGGTTACTACCACCCCGACGAGGCGAAGGTCGCGCAGGTCATGCGCCCGTCGCAGACCCTGAACGCGGTGATCGACGCCCTCTGACATTCAGACGAGAAGGGCCCGGTGGCCCCCCGCGGACGGCCCCTCAGGGCG
>JAEYAG010000243.1 GCA_023451265.1 Actinomycetes bacterium
GGTCGGCGTCGTCGGCCGGTCGCCCGGGCGGGTCGGCCAGGTCGGCGTCGAGGTCGAGGAACCGCGCCCCCGCGATGTGCCCGGCCTCGTACAGCTCGCGCCCGGCCGCGGGCACGCCGAGCCGGAAGCGGCAGTCGACGATCGCGAGCTGCGGCTCCTCCAGCCGCGCGGCGAGCCAGTCGGTCGAGACGAGCGGGTCCATCGCAGGGCGTCTCTTCCACACCGCCCGGCGCGCTCCTTCGCACCGGAGGCGGCTGCACGGGAGCGTGCGGCGCGCGCCGGGCCCGCGCCGGCGGACGGGAAGGTGCGGTCGCTCGCGCTGTTCTTCTGTAAAGCAGAGCGTTATGCTGGGAAGGTGCCGGCACGGCGGCTGGTGGGCAGGGGTGAGCGATCAACTCAACGATCGGAGGGCCTCATGCAGCGAGCCGTTGTGGGACTGGGCATGGCGTGCGCCATGCTCCTGGCGCTGGCGTGGCCGGCGAGTGCGTCGAGAGGCATACAGTTCGGCAGAGGTGACAGACAGGCGATAGGCGTGTCTGGTGTTCTCACGCTCAGAAGTGACGGCGGCATCATCGCCACGTGCAACCTCCTATTGACGTTCGAGACAGACGGGACGATCTACAAGGGCGTCCTCGTGCTACCGACGTGGGAGTTCATCGTCAGCCCGTCGTCGCTGACGAGCTGCTCGTTCCCCATCTCGCCCGGGGCGACCGTCAACACGGCCGTGCTGCTGAGCTATCTGGGCTTCAGCGGGACGCTACCGTCGATAACGGGGATCGACCTCGCGGCGCTACCGCTGAGCATGACGATCGGCACGGTCTTCTACCCGACGCCGTGCATCTACACGAGCTACGGCAGAGTTCGCCTGTCGATCGGCTCCGGGTCGTTCAGAGGCATCGAGTTCAACTCGATGGTCCTCACGACGAATCCCGGATCGCCGCCGAGCTGCCCCGGGAGCTGGACGATCAGCGGTGCGCTCAGAACGTTCCTAGGGTCGCCGCCGGGTGTGACCCTAATCTGATCGACCGGCCGCGCCCGGGCGGCCGTCGTCAGCTGTCGGCCGCGCGGCGCCCGGGAGCGACGGCGAGTCTGGCGACTGCAGCGTGGAACGACGAAGGCCCCGCCGGGGCGGGGCCTTCGGGTGCTGCTTTCGAGTGCGGTCGAGAGGACTCGAACCTCCACGGGGTTATCCCCCACAAGGCCCTCAACCTTGCGCGTCTACCAATTCCGCCACGACCGCGAGGGCTGGGGCAGTATAGGCGAGAAGCGGGGTCGTCGGCGTTGCGCCCGTCGACGCGCCTCCGCGGGGCGCGCGGCGGCGATCGCACGCGGGCGGAACGGCTGTTCGGTCGGCCCGTGCGCACCGGGCTGGAAAGTCCGTCCGGGCCATGGGTATCATCTCGAACACATGTTCGTCTCGACCCCCAGCAACGAGGAGCGCGTCGCCTGATGGTGGACCTCACGAAGCGCCAGCAGGAGATCTTCGAGTTCATCAAGCAGTACTCGTCGCGGCATGGCTACCCGCCAACGGTGCGGGACATCGGCAAGGCGGTCGGTCTCGCCTCGTCCTCGACGGTGCACGCCCACCTGGCCAACCTGGAGAAGGTCGGGCTGCTGCGGCGCGACCCGTCGAAGCCGCGCGCGATCGAGCTGCTCGACAAGGCCGTCGACGGCATCAAGAACATCGTCAAGCCGCCCGGCCTGCCGCTGGTCGGCCAGGTCCAGGCCGGTCAGCCGGTGCTCGCGGAGGAGGAGATCGAGGACTACATCGAGACCCCGGCGGTCGCCGGCGGGGCCGAGGGCGAGTACCTCCTGCGCGTCCGCGGCGAGTCGATGAAGGATGCCGGGATCCTCGAAGGGGACCTCGTCGTCGTGCGCAGACAGCAGACGGCCCGCGACGGCGAGATCGTCGTGGCGCTGGTCGGCGAGGAGGCGACCGTGAAGCGGTTCTTCCAGGAGTCCGACCACATCCGCCTGCAGCCCGAGAACGAGGCGATGGAGCCGATCCGCACGAAGGAAGTGGAGATCCTCGGGAAGGTCATCGGCCTCATGCGGAGTATGTGATGGGGGCGGTCGTGGCGGAGCGCGTCGACCGTCCGCTCTCACTCTTCGACGAGCTCGAGGCGTTCGCGCCGGCCACCGCGCCGGAGCGTGAGCGCGCGATCCCGGAGAAGGTCGAGCCTGCCGCGCCCGCGATCGGCGACGCAGTGGTCTGGGAGGACGCTGCGATCTCCGCCGGCGCGGTCGCGCCAGGCGGAGAGACCGCCGAGTCCGCCGATCGCGGAGCGGCGCAGGTCCGCGGCGGCGTGGGCGGTGAGCCGACGCTCGACGAGCTGATCGTCGGGGCGTGGGAGGGGCTCACCGCTCAGGCCGTCGCGACCTGCCCGATCTGCGAGACGGGCACGCTGAGCCCTATCTACGCCGACGCCGGGGGCGCCTCGCCGCGGGTCGCCGGCCGCTGCATGAGCTGCGGCACGACGCTCTCGTAGCCGCGCCGGCCGCGCCGCGCCGGCCGCGCCGCGCTGGGGCCGCGC
>JAEYAG010000249.1 GCA_023451265.1 Actinomycetes bacterium
ACAGGTCACAGCAGGTCGTCGACGGCGATGGTCCGCAGGCCCCGGTCGTGCAGCACGAACTGTGCCCGCAGGGCGACGCCCGCCTCGCGGCAGTCGCGTGCCATCGCCCGTGCCCACGCCAGATCTCCCGCGCGCAGCGCGCTGCTGCCGCGGCGCTCCCAGACGAGCACGATTCGTTCGGCGTCGCACATCTCGGAGAAGGCGGCGAAGCGCGCCGCCAGGAGTCGGGAATGGGTGAGCGTGCCGAGGTCGGCGGTGTCGCACTCCGCATCCGGGTCGCTCGGGTAGTCCTCCAGCGGCAGGAGCGGTCCGGTCACGCGGTCGTCGGCGCCGAGCATGATCACCCAGACCTGCCGCATGTTGGCGCGCTCGAGAAGACGCGAGAGAAGGTCGGCGAGGTCGTCGTCGGTGGCGAGCACGCGCTCGGGTGACAGGAGAGGATCGATGTTCTTCATGCCGCAACGATGACCGCCGACGACGCCCCGTGGGAGGACAACCCCGCGGATTGTGGACAACTCGCGCGAACCCCCGCCTGGGGAGGAGGCGATGGTCAGCCGAGGAACTGGGCCGGGTCGAACTCCTCGATCGGGATGACACGCACCCGCGGCAGCACGGCGTCGAAGGCGTGCACGTCGTACTCGAGGTCGAAGAACTCGATGCCGGGCACCGAGGTGAACTCGCCGCTGCGGAACTCGTGGAACCCCAGCATCCCGACGCGCCGGCCGGGGCCCGTGAGCACCGCGAGGTCGTCGACGAAGTCGCGATCATGGCTGACGAGCACGACATCGGCATCCCGCTCGCGCAGCGCCTGGAGCGTCCGCTGGATGGCGAGGTCCACGACCTTCGCCTCGGCCGGCCCCGACAGCGGCACGGGTGTGTAGCCGAGGGCGAGCAGGGCCTGCACGAACGGCATCGGCAGGTGCGTCGTGGCGTTGAGGAAGAACAGGCCGCGCACGTCCTGGTGCCACCGCTCCTCGAGGAACGTCAGCAGCCGGTCCCAGCGCGGTCGCTCGTCGGGCTGCGGGCGGCGCCCGAGGATCGACCCGCCGAGCGTCGCGTCGATGTTCTCGCCGTCGACGAGGGTCCAGGTGATCCGCTCCGACACAGGGCCTCCTTCGGCATCCGTCGCACTGCGCGACGCTCCGAACGCTATCAGGGGGCGGATGCCGGGACCCCGGCATCCGTCGCACTCAGTCGGCGCGGGAGGAGAACGCGCCGCGCAGCAGCAGGAAGACCACGAGAGCGACCACCGCGACGACGGCGAGCTTGCCGATGAACCACAGCACGCTGAACAGCACGTCGACGAGGACCCAGGCGATCACCACCGCGACGATGACGCCGACGACGGTCCACAGCGTGCTCTTGTTCATGACTCCAGCCTATGCGTCCCCCGCGCCCGTACGATCGAAGCGTGAGCACCGCATCCCTCGTCCTCGTCGCGAACGCCGGCGACGGCACCATCTCCACCTTCCGCCTCGCCGACGATCGCCTCACCCGCCTCGCCGTGACGGGCGACCTCACCGGCTGCTCGACCTTCGCCGTCGACGCGTCCCGCGACCTCGTCTATGCCGCCGTCAAGGGCGAGCCGGCCGGCATCGTGACCCTGGCCCTCGATCGCGACCGCGGAACGCTCACCCCGCACTCGCGCCTGGACCTCCCCGCCGGCGGCATGAACTACCTCGCCCTCACGCGCGACGGCACCGGTCTGCTCGGCGCCAGTTATGGCGGCGGCTACGGCATCAGCTGCCCCGTCGCCGACGGGACGGTGGGAGCCCCCGTCGCGCGGATCTCCTACCCGAACCTGCACTCGGTGCTGCCGAGCGCCGACGGCCGCTTCGCCTACTTCGTCTCGCTCGGCGCCGACCTCGTCGCACAGTACGCGCTGGGCGACGAACTCGAGCTGACCCCGCTCGACCCGCCGACGGCCGCTGCCCCTGCCGGCAGCGGCCCGCGTCACCTCGTGCTGAACGACGCGCAGGATGCGGTGTACGTCATGACGGAGTTCTCCGGCGAGGTGCTGCACTACGCCCGCGACACCACCGAGGGAACGCTGCAGCTCGCCGGTTCGGCGACCGCCTACGACCGCTCGAAAGACCTGGGGCACAGCGTCTTCGGAGCCGATCCCCTCGCGCACCACTACATCTGGGGAGCGGACCTGCACTGGGGCGCAGAGGGCGCTGTGCTGTGGGCGTCCGAGCGCACCGAGAGCACGCTCGGGGCGGTCGCGGTGGCCGAGGACGGCACGGTGAAGGATGCCGAGGCGTTCATCGTCACGGAGCAGCAGCCGCGCGGATTCGCGCTGAGCGCCGACGGCCGATACCTCGTCGCCGCGGGCGAGAAGTCGACGACCGTCTCGCTGTACACGGTCGACGGCGAGCGGTTGGAGCTGCGCCAGCGCATCGAGACCGGCCACGGCGCGAACTGGGTGCGGTTCGTCTGAGCCGCGCGAGTGCGCGCGCCCGGTGCGTTGCGCCGCTCGACCTCAGCCGAACACCTCGATCGCGCATCGCACGCCCGGTGGGCGCGCGAGCCGCGCATCCGCGGTGACGAGCGTCGCCCCGATGTGCTCCGCCAGGGCGACGTAACCCGCGTCGTACGTCGACAGGTTGCTGCGCATCTCCCAGGCACGCTCCCCCAGCGACTCCCACGCCCAGAGGTCGATCGGCATCCGTCCCGCCTGTTGCCGGGCCGCCGCCGCCTCCGCCTCCGTGAGGACACGCCCCGCGACGAGCCCCCGCAGGGCGGAGTCCACCTCGACCGGCAGGATGTGCGGCGCGTGGAGGACCGTGTTCGCCAATCGAGTGGCCAGCCGGTCGCCTTCGTCGTGGGAGGACGCGACGAGCAGGACGACCGCCGACGCGTCGACGACGACCAGGTCGTAGCCGTCTGTCACCTCAGCGCCGCCCCGCCCGCACCGCTTCGGCGATCACGTCCCCGCCCGTCGCGGGATACGACAGCGCGTTCAGACGCGCGCGTGTCACGGCCTCCGCCGCACTCGGAGTGCGCGCCAGGCGGATGAGCTCCGCGCTCAGGTACTCCTGCAACGAGCGTCCGGAGCGGGCCGCGCGGGCCGCGAGTTCGTCGCGGACATCGTCGGGCACGTTGCGAACGGTGATGGCGATGGACATGCCTGCATTATAGCTGCACGGGAAGCACAGTGACAGCATCCCGTCGTGTCCGAGCTCCCTGATAGACCGATGTCATGACAGCGACAAGCGATTGGCTCGACGGCTATCTCACGGCGTGGCGCACGAAGGATGCCGACGACATCCGCGCCATCTTCACCGACGACGCCGAGTATCTGTTCCATCCCTACGACGCCGAGCCGCTGCGCGGCATCGACGCGATCATCGCGTCATGGCAGGAGCCCGAACCGGCCGAACCGGTGGTCGACTTCGAGGTGCTCATCGAGGACGACCGTCTCGGCATCGTGCGCGGCCGCACGGAGTACCCGGGCCACGCCACCTACCTCAACATGTGGGAGGTGCACCTCGCCGACGACGGCAGGGCGCGCCGGTTCGTGGAGTGGTACATGAAGGTACCCGAAGACGACGACGCCGCCGGGGCGACCGGCGGCGACGTCACTTCGTGAGGGCGGGGCTCACGGCGACGGAATGCCGCCGTTGACGTTGAGCGTCTCGCCGAGCACGTAACTCGACTCCGCCGAGGCGAGGAACACGTATGCCGGCGCGAGCTCCGCGGGCTGGCCCATGCGGCCGAGCGGGGTGTCCTTGCCGAACTCGTCGAGCTTCTCCTCGGGCTGGCCGTAGCTCGGCTGCAGCGGGGTCCAGATCGGCCCCGGTGCGACGGCGTTCACGCGGATGCCCTTCGGCGCGACCTGCTGCGCGAGTGCCTTGGTGAACGCGTTGATCGTCGCCTTGGTCGAGGCGTAGTCCACGAGGACATCCGACGGCTTGTACGCCTGGATCGACGTGGTGTTGATGATCGCCGAGCCCGGCTTCAGGTGCGGCAGGGCGGCCTTGGTGATCCAGAACATCGCGTAAACGTTGGTCTTGAAGGTGTCGTCGAACTGCTCGTCGTCGAGGGTCTCGAGGTCCTCGTTGAAGACCTGCTTGCCGCCGTTGTTGACCACGATGTCGAGGCCGCCGAGACCGTCGACGGTCTTCGCCACCAGATCGCGGCAGTACCCGGCATCCTTCAGGTCGCCCGGAAGAGTCAGCACCGTGACGCCCGCGTCGCGCAGGATGCCGGCGATGCGCTGCGCGTCCTGCTCCTCGTCGGGCAGGTACGAGATCGCGACGTCGGCGCCCTCCCGGGCGAAGGCGATCGCGGTGGCGGCGCCAATGCCGGAGTCGCCGCCGGTGATGAGGGCCTTGCGCCCGGTCAGCCGGCCGGTGCCGCGGTAGGAGTCTTCGCCGAGGTCGGCCCGAGGGTCGAGTTTCGCGTCGAGGCCGGGCTCGGGCTGTCGCTGCGCGTGCGGCTCGATGTCGGCGTACAGCTTCGCGGGATCGGTGAGGGTGTACTGGTCGCGAGTCATGCGTCCAGTGTTCGCGCCCCCGCAGGTGCGCTGAAGCGGATTGACACCGTCGCGGGCGCCGTGTTAGCCGCGCGTCCGCGCCGCTCGCGCTTCTCCAGGACGAGGTTGACGCCGCCGAACGCCAGCACCAGGGCCGCGGCGATCGCCGGCAGCGTCATCGCCGCGGGCAGCGACACCGACTCCGCGACCCATCCCGTGACCGCCGATGACAGCGCCTGCGCGAGGGTGAGCGCGGAACCCAGCAGCGTCATCGTCGTGGCGGCACGGCCCGCCGGCGCCCGCTCCCCCGCGAGGGAGAACAGCGTGACGAGCGTCGGTCCGACGCCGAGCCCCATGATCAGCAGCCACACGGTCACGGGGCCGAGCCCGGTCGCCGTCGCGTAGCCGACGGCGGCGGTGGCGAGCACGGCCGAGAACACCGGCCAGCGATGCCGCAGGGCGAAGCGCCCCGGCAGCAGCACCACGCCGAGCGCGAGCACGGCGGAGCCGATGCCTATGAGCCCGTAGAGCAGTCCCGCCCGCGCCTCGTCGCCGTGCGCCTGCGCGAACGCGGTGAGCGAGGTCAGCGTCGCGCCGAAGAACGCGCCGACGCCGAAGGTCGCCGCCACGAGCACGAGGATGCGTCCGGTCAGCGCCGCGCGGAACGGCGCCCGGTCCGACGCACCGTCGACTCCGCCGGGAGCGACGCGGGCGGTGGGATGCAGGGCGAACGCCGTCACGAATCCGAAGCTCAGCGCCGCGGCGATCGCGATCGGCGCCCACGGGGCGATGAGCGCGGCGAGGATGCCGACGAGGAACGGCCCGATGACGAACGCCGTCTCGTCGGCGGCCGACTCGTACGACATGATCCGGTTCGTCGTGACCGCGCGGCGTTCGGGCGCCAGGCGCGCCGCGATGATCGCGAGCAGCCGGCTGCGCGACATGGCCGCCGCCTGCGGCGCGGTGAGCCCGATGAGCAGCGCGGTCGCCAGGACCACGCCCTCCGGCATCCGCCCCGTCACCACGAGCGGGAAGAGCGCGAGAAGGATGCCGTTGGCGAGCCCGACGGGAACGAGCACGCGCCGCTGGCCGTGACGGTCGACGAGGTCGCCGATGAGCGGGCCGGCGACGACGACGCCGACCCCGACCGCCGCCGAGGTGAGGCCGCCGAGGCCGACGGAGCCGGTGACGGCGACCACCAGCATGAGCACGCCGACGGTCATCATCGCGAACGGCAGGCGCGCGATGAACGCGATCGGCCAGTAGGCCCAGCCGGTTTGGCGGATCAGCGAATGATCGGGCGTCATATCCCCTCCGGAGGAGTCGGCTCGTTGTTCACGTGCCGCCTTACCCTCCGGGGCCGACCGCGGGACGCGTGGCCGGATGAAGCAGGTAGATGCACCTCGACTCGCACCGGACGGTGCGAGCACAGCATCCGATTTTACCGGAACGGGCCCGCGGCGCGCCGGGGCGAGCAGAATGGAAGACATGACCGACGACGGCAGCATCACGCGCACCCCCGGAACCGAGACCGCGATCCTCGCGGGCGGCTGCTTCTGGGGCATGGAAGACCTCATCCGTCGCCAGCCCGGCGTGCTCGACACCCGGGTCGGCTACACCGGCGGGCAGAACGACCACGCCACGTACCGCAACCACCCCGGCCACGCCGAGGCCGTCGAGATCGTCTTCGACCCGGCGGTGACGACGTACCGCGACATCCTGGCCTTTTTCTTCCAGATCCACGACCCGTCGACGCTCAACCGGCAGGGCAACGACATTGGCACGAGCTACCGCTCGGCGATCTTCCCGGTCACCCCGGAGCAGGAGCGCGTCGCCCGCGAGACGATCGCCGACGTCGACGCGTCGGGACTGTGGCCCGCTCCCGCGGTGACCACGATCGAGCCGCTCGGGGCGTTCTGGGAGGCCGAACCCGAGCACCAGGATTACCTGCAGCGCATCCCGAACGGGTACACGTGCCACTTCCCGCGCGCCGGATGGGTGCTGCCGAAGCGCGCCGAGGTCTGACGCGCTCGCGCGCCGTCAGGCGCGGATCGCCTCCGCGATCGGTGTCGGGCCGGAGTTGAACCGGATCGTGCGACCGATCGTCGCGGGCTCGAGCACCGCGGCCGCGATGACGGCGGCCACGTCGGCGCGTGAGACGGACGCCGACCTCTCCGCCGTCGTGTCGATGCGCCCGGTCGGCTCATCGAGCGTCAACGCGGACGGCGCGATGATCGTGACGTCCAGCCCGCTCGCACGCAGGTGCGCGTCCGCGGCGGCCTTCGCCTCGGCATACGCGTAGAACCCGTCGTCGGGGTCGACGCCGTGGTCCGGCCCCGCGCCGAAGTACGACACCATGACGTAGCGGCGGACCCCCGCCGCCACGGCGGCGTCGATCGACCGGATCGCCGCGTCGCGGTCGACCGCGTACGTTCGGGCCGCGTCGCCGCCTCCGGCGCCCGCGGACCAGATGACGACGTCGTTGCCGCTGACGAGGTTCGTCAGCTGCTCGGTGTCGAACGTCTCGACGTCCGCGACGAGCGGCACCGCGCCGGTGGCCCGGACATCGGCCTCGTGGTCGGCGTTGCGGACGACGGCGGTCACGTGGTGTCCCGCCGCAACCAGCAGCGGCTCGAGCAGCAGGGCCACCTTGCCGTGCCCGCCGATGATCAGGATGCGTGCCATGGGGTTCACCTTTCGTCGTGGCGGCGGTCTCAGCCGGCGAAGAACGCCGACGCGACGCGGCCGAGCGCATGGAGGTCGGCGGTGCCGGCGAGCTCGCGGGCCGAGTGCATCGACAGGATCGGGATGCCGACGTCGACCGTCCGGATGCCGAGGCGGGTCGCCGTGATCGGCCCGATCGTGGAGCCGCACGGGACGGCGTTGTTCGAGACGAATTCCTGGCTCGTGACGGATGCCGCCGCGCACCAGCCGTGCCAGGCCGCTGCACCCGCGGCATCCGTCGCGTAGCGCTGGTTGGCGTTGATCTTCAGGATCGGGCCGGCACCGAGCAGCGGCTGCACGACGGGATCGTGCTTCTCGGGGTAGTTCGGGTGCACCGCGTGACCGACGTCGCTGGACACGCACCAGGACGCCGCGAGCGCACGCAGCTGCTGCTCACGGTCGGCGCCGAGGGCGAGCTGGATGCGCTCGATCACCTCGGCGAGGAACGGCCCGGCCGCGCCGGAGCGCGTCGCGGAACCGACCTCCTCGTGGTCGAACACGGCGAGCATCGCGATGTGGGGCGCATCGAGCCCCGCGTCGGCGAGTGCGACGACGCCCGCGTGCACCGACGCGAGGTCATCCAGGCGCCCGCTCGCGAAGAACACGTCGTCGCGGCCGAACACCGCGCCGCGGGCCGCGTCGGCGGTGACGATGTCGTAGCCGCGGATGCGGGAGGCATCCACCCCTGCCGATGTCGCCAGCTCGGCGAGCAGATCGGCGGAGGCCGCCTCACCCAGACCCCATACCGGCTGCGTCTGGGTCTGCTTGTGCAGGGCGAGGTGGTCGTTGGCCTCGCGGTCGAGGTGGATGGCCAGCTGCGGCAACCGCAGCAGCGGCCCGGTCGCGGCGAGCGCCTCGGTGCCGTCGTCGAGCACGAGGCGACCGGCGAGGCGCAGCTCGCGATCGAGCCAGGAGTTCAGCAGGGGTCCGCCGTAGATCTCCACCCCGGCCTGCAGCCAGCCCAGCCGCCCCGTCGTCGGCTTCGGCTTGAGCTTGAAGGCGGGCGAGTCGCTGTGGGCGCCGAAGATATGGAACGGCGTCGACGCACCGGCCCCGCTCGGGACGACCCAGGCGAGCACGGCGCCGTCGCGCACGACGAACTGCTTCGCACCCGGGGCCACCTGCCACGCGGCGAGCTCGTCGAGCGCGGTGAACCCGGCATCCGTCAACCGCTGGGCCACCTCGGCGGCGGCATGGAAGCTCGAGGGTGATGCAGCGACGAAGTCGGCGAGATCGTCGGCATGGGCGAGAGCGGCGGGGGTGATCGTCGTGTCGGGCACGGTTCCAGCGTAGTTCGGGCGCGCGTGGCG
>JAEYAG010000042.1 GCA_023451265.1 Actinomycetes bacterium
GGCAAGAGCCAGACCGCGTTCTCGGCGCTCGGGATCATCCCCGAGGGCGGCTACATCGCGGGCGGCAGCATCCTCATCAAGGGCGCCGAGGTCGTCGACGTCGAACCCGGCCGCGCTGCGGCGCGGCGCCGCGCGCTCGGCTATGTGCCGCAGGAGCCGATGAGCAACCTCGACCCGTCGTTCACGATCGGCTCGCAGCTGAGCGAACCGCTGCGGCTGAAAGGCCACGGCGATCGGAAGGGCAAGGGGCTGAGCGCCGCGCAGGCCAAGGCCCGCGTCCTCGACCTCCTCGCCGCCGTCGAGATCGCCGACCCCGAGCGGGTGTACCGCTCCTACCCGCACGAGATCTCCGGCGGGATGGCCCAGCGCGTCCTCATCGCCGGCGCGCTCTCGACCGAGCCCGACCTGATCATCGCCGACGAGCCCACCACGGCGCTGGATGTCACGGTGCAGGCGGAGGTCCTCGGCATCCTGCGCCGGCTGCGCGACGAACGCGGCGTCGGGGTGCTCATCGTGACCCACAACCTGGGTGTCGTCGCCGATCTGTGCGACCGGGTCGCCGTCATGAGCGACGGCCGCATCGTCGAGCAGGGGGACGTGACCTCCGTGCTCACCGCCCCCACGCAGGACTACACCCGGCGCCTCGTGGGCGCGGTGCCCGACGAGACGGTCGTGCGGGCGAGCTGGCAGGCACCCGCCGCCGTGAAGGAGTCGGTATGAGCGAGAACACCGCGTCCATCCTGCAGGTCGAGGACCTGTGCGTGTCGTTTCCGGGGCGGGGGTTCCGGGCGCCGCGTCACCGCGTGCTGCGGGATGTCTCCCTGCACATCCGCCCGGGCGAGACGCTCGGCCTCGTCGGCGAGTCGGGGTCGGGCAAGACGACGATCGGACGGGCCGTGCTCGGCCTCGTGCCCGTCGAGTCCGGGACGATCACCTTCGACGGCCGCGAGGTGCAGCACGCGACGCGCGCGCAGCGCCGCGCCCTCTCGCGCGACCTGCAGGTCGTCTTCCAAGACCCGTACACGTCGCTGAACCCGGCGATGACGGTCGGCGACACTCTCATGGAACCCCTGCTCGCGCAGGGAGAGTCTCGCCAGCGGGCGCGCGCGCGTATCGCCGATCTGCTGGACCGCGTCCGGCTGCCGAGAGGAGCCGCGGACCGTCTTCCCCGCGAGTTCTCCGGCGGCCAGCGCCAGCGGGTGGCGATCGCGCGCGCCCTTGCGTTGTCGCCGAAGCTCATCGTGTGCGATGAGCCGGTGTCGGCCCTCGACCTCACGACGCAGGAGACCGTGCTCGATCTGCTCACCGAGATCCAGGACGCCACGGGCGTCGCGTATCTGTTCATCTCGCACGACCTCACCGTCGTCCGGCACATGAGCCACCGGGTCGCCGTCATCTACCGTGGGGAGATCATCGAGCAGGGGGACACGATGCAGGTGACCGAGCATCCGCAGCAGGCGTACACGCGCAAGCTGCTGCTGGCCGCGCCGGTCGTCGACCCGACACGGCAGCGTGCGCGGCGCGAGGCGTTCGAGCGCGAGTTCGGGCGCGCGGCGGGGGTGGCGGCGTGAGCGTGCTGCCGCTGGTGCGGCACGAGGCCTCCGACACCGCGTGGTCGCCGACGTCCGGCCTCGATGTGCTGCGCGTAGGTGGACACCCGATGCCGCTGGACGCGGTGGGTGACCTCACCGCGCGCGCCCTCGGCATCCGTCTCGTCTTCGACGCCGACGACCCCGACGTCGTCCTCGTCGTCGACAGCGTGACCGCACCGGCGCCGACCGGCGCGGACCCGCGGCCGCTGCCGCGCGCCGGTCTCTCCGAGGCGTATGAGATCCGCCGCGACGGCCCGCGGCTGGTCATCGCCGGCGCCGGCGACGAGGCGCACTTCCGGGGACTCGTCACCGTCGCGACCCTCGTCGCGGCCGGTCGCGGGGTGCCGCAGCTGTCCGACGCGCCGCGATTCGCGTGGCGCGGCCTGTCGCTCGACGTCGTGCGTCGCTGGTTCCCGGTCGCCGAGGTCCGCGCGATCATCGACCTGCTCGCGCTGCACAAGCTGAACGTCCTGCACCTGCACCTCACCGATGCGCAGGCGTGGCGGTTCGCGGTGCCCGGCTACCCCGCGCTGACGCCCGGCGACGAGCACTACAGCGCCGCCGATCTCGACGCCCTCCTCGCGTACGCGCGCGACCGGCACGTGACCCTGATCCCCGAGATCGACCTCCCGGGGCACGTCGCCCCGACCGTCGGCCCCGAGACCGGCGTCACCGTCGCCAGCGGGCCGCACCCCCTCATCCGATACGTGGAATGGGATGCCGAGGGCGTCGCGCCCTTCGTCCGGGCCGCGTTCACGGAGCTCGCCATCCGCTTCGACGCGCCCCACCTGCACATCGGCGGCGACGAGGCCTTCGGCGATCCGCACGAGAGCTACAGCACGTTCGTCGCCGAGGCCGCCACGATCGTCCGGGCGCTCGGCCGCCGCGTGATCGGCTGGCAGGAGACGAGCCGCGCCGGCACCCTCACCCCCGCCGACCTGGGTCAGCTGTGGATCGCGGAGCGCGACCGGTTCGATCCCGAGAAGGCGCGTCGGGACATGCCCGAGGCCTACCACCCCTTCATCCCTCTGCTCGCGGAGGTGTTCGCCGAGTCGGTCGGCGACCCCGGGCGGCTGGGCGCGGCCGGCGTGCCGGTCATCGTGTCGTCGAGCGACCCGCTCTACCTTGACCGCAAGCCGCTCGAGGACAGCGTCGACCCGGCGCAGACCGCTCTCATGGAGCGGCTCGGCTTCCCGAACTACGAGCGCACCCGCTCGACCGACGTGCTGTCGTGGGACCCGCTCGCGCAGACCGACGTGGCGGATGCCGGCATCACGGTCGCGGGTGTCGAGGCGGCGCTGTGGTGCGAGACGGTGACCTCGTTCGACGATGCCGCCGCCCTGCTGCTGCCGCGGCTCGCGTTCGTCGCGCAGCGCGCGTGGGGAGGCGACGCCCCGGCATCCGCCGTGACGGAGGCCGCCCGCTCCTACACCGAACCGTGGACGCGGCTCGGCTTCGGCAACTTCTATCGCACCGTGGAGGTGTTCGCATGACCGCTCTTCCCGCCGATTTCATCATCGGCGCCGCCACCGCGGCGCACCAGATCGAGGGGAACAACACCGCAAGCGACTGGTGGCTGTTCGAGCACGCCGAGCGTGCGTCGATGCAGGCCAGCGGAGACGCCTGCGACAGCTTCGAGCGGTGGGGTGAGGACATGGACCTCGCCGCCGCGGCGGGACTGCATGCGTATCGCTTCAGCATCGAGTGGGCGCGGATCGAGCCGGCGCCGGGGGAGTGGTCGGCCGCCGCGATCGACCACTACCGCCGCATGGTCGTCGGCGCGCGTGAGCGCGGCCTCGAGCCCATCGTGACCCTCCACCACTTCACGAATCCCGCCTGGTTCTTCCGCGCCGGGTCGTGGCTCGCGGCCGACGCGGTGGAGCGTTTCCGCGCGTACGTCGAGCACGCGCTGCCGGTCGTGGATGCCGGCGTGGACCGCGTCGTGACGATCAACGAGCCGAACATGGTCGCGATCATGCACCGGGTGCTCAGCGGCGACGTGACGCTCGATACCGGTCTCGGCGGCCTGCTGCCCCTGCCGCACGAGGGTGTGCGCGACGTGCTGATCGCCGCGCACACCGCCGCGCGCGAGATCCTGAAGGCGCACCGCCCCGACCTGCAGGTCGGATGGTCGGTCGCGAACCAGACCGTGCAGTGGACGCCCGACGGCCAGGCGCGCGGCACGGCGTACCGCGAGGCCGTCGAGGATGTGTGGCTGCGCGCCGCCGCGGGTGATGACTTCATCGGCGTGCAGGCCTACACGCGCACGGTGTTCGGCGCGGACGGCAAGGTCGAGCCGGCCGCGGACGTCCCGCGGACGACGACCGGCTGGGAGTACTACCCGGCCGCGCTCGGCGAGTCGATCCGGCACACCGCAGACCTGCTGCCGCAGGTGCCGATCCTCGTCACCGAGAACGGCATCTCCACGGCATCCGACGACGAGCGCATCGCCTACACGACCGGTGCGTTGGAGGGGCTGGGTGCGTGCCTGGCGAGCGGCATCGACGTGCGCGGCTACCTGCACTGGAGCCTGCTCGACAACTTCGAGTGGGGCAACTGGGCGCCGACGTTCGGTCTCGTCGCTGTCGACCGGGTGACGTTCGAGCGGACGCCGAAGCCCTCCCTCGCGTGGCTCGGCGGCATCGCGCGGGAGCGCCGGCTGCCGTGATCGGGATCCGTCCGTTCCGGGCGGCGGCTCGGGAGACCGCGGCGGATGCCGCCGCGCTGTCGGAGATCTGCGTCCGGACCGCGGCGAACGGGCAGGACGCGCGCGGTGTCCTGACCGACGACCGGCTGTGGGGCGATGTGTTCGCGGTGCCCTATGCGGTGCGGCATCCGGATCTGGCGTTCGTCGTCGTCGCCGACGCCGACGAGCCGATCGGCTATGTGCTGGGCACCGACGACGCGGTCGCGTTCGACCGCTGGTTCCGCGACGAGTGGTGGCCG
>JAEYAG010000116.1 GCA_023451265.1 Actinomycetes bacterium
AGCGGGAGCAGATGCCGTCGACGACGATCGCGGCGCGGCCGGGGGCGAAGCCGGTGTCGCGGGCCGCGGCGAGGACGCCGTCGAGCGCGATCTCGTGGTCGAGGTCCTGGACGGCGCCGCAGGAGCGGCAGATCAGGTGGTGGTGCTCGACGGTGCGCGAGTCGAACACGACGGCGCCGCCGGCCGAGTTGACGCGCCGCACGATCCCGAGCTGCTCGAACAGCTCCAGCGTCGCGTAGACGGTCGGCAGCGAGGTGCCCGGCAGCGTCTGCGTGACGGCCCCGAGAACCTCCTCCGCGGTGACGTGCTGATCGCGCTTGCGCAGCATCCGGTTGATCACCAGCCGCTGCGAGGTGACGCGCTGCCCGCGGGCGCGCAGGCGCTCGATCAGGTCCGCGTCGATTGCCTCGGTCTCGTTCGTCACCCGCCCGATGATACCCGCCCGACTCTTGAGTCACTTGCAGTAGCGCGGGCTCGCAGCGCCCCGTCGAGGAGCGATGTCGATTCGGTGCGGTCCGAACGCACCGAGTCGACACTGCCCGGCCCCGGGCGCCCGATGCGCGACGACCGCGGGCGCGCTCCATGGACGCACGGATCCGACAACGCTCGGCCGGCGGGGCGGGCGGGCGGGAGCGGCATGGCGCCGATCGTGGCAGCGCGAGCGCACACGGTTCACGGGCGCAATAGGCTCAGATGCCATGGAGATTCGCGCAGCAGTCCTCGAAGAGTTCGGCAAGCCGCTGGTCGTGCAGACGGTCGAGCTGACGGAGCCCGGTCCGGAGGAGGTGCTGGTGCGGCTGGTCGCCTGCGGCGTCTGTCACACCGACATGTACACGGCCTCCGGCGCGGACCCCTCCGGCTACGCGCCGTGCGTGCTCGGGCACGAGGGTGCGGGCGTGGTGGAGCAGGTCGGCGCGGACGTGACGCTCGTCAAGCCCGGCGACCATGTCGTGACGCTCTTCTCGCCCCAGTGCGGCGAGTGCATCCACTGCAAGAGCGACAAGACCAACCTCTGCCTGAAGATCCGCGCGCAGCAGAACGCCGGCTACCTGCCCGACGGCACGACGCGGCTGAAGCGCGGGGGCGACGAGCTGCGCCACTTCATGGGCACGAGCACCTTCGCCGAGTACACCGTGATGCCGGAGATCGCGCTGGCGAAGATCGATCCCGAGGCGCCGCTGGAGGGCGCGGCGCTGTTCGCCTGCGGCCTCTCGACGGGCCTCGGCGCCGCGCTGAGAACGGCGAAGGTCGAGCCGGGCTCGACGGCGGTCGTCTTCGGCGCGGGCATGGTCGGCCTCGGCGCGGTCGCCGGGGCGCGGATGGCCGGCGCGGAGCGGATCGTCTGCGTCGACCTGTCGCCGGAGCGGCTGGAGCTGGCGAGAGGCCAGGGCGCGACCGACCTGCTCGTCGGCGGCGAGGACACCGTCCAGCGGATCCTCGACATGACCGACGGCTTCGGCGCCGACTACACCTTCGAGGCGACCGGTCTCGTCAGCGTGATGAGAGAGGCGGTCGAGTCGGCGCGGATGGGCTGGGGCCTCTGCACAGTCGCGGGCGTCGCCGGCAAGGGCGAGCACCTCGAGGTGATCCCGCGCTGGCTGATCCAGGGGCGCCGCATCGCCGGCTCCTCCTTCGGCGGGCTGAAGGGCCGCAGAGACGTGCCGGAGCTGATCGACCGCTGGATGGCCGGCGAGCTGGACGTCGACCCGTTCATCTCGCACCGCATCACGCTCGACGAGGTCAACAAGGGCTTCGACCTGATGCACGCGCAGGACGGCATCCGCAGCGTCATCGAGTTCGCCTGAATCGACGGCGCCGCGCCGGGCAGCCGGCGCGGCGTCGATCATTCAGTCAATTGGCGCATCTGCAGCCTCGTCCGCAAACTAGAATGTCGGCGCTCTGACGCCGACCGGTCGGTGTCCACACACGCGATGGGAGCTGCGCTGAGGCTCCCAGGGGGACACCGCAATGAAATCGACCGTGACCGCCGTCGTGGCGGCCTGTCTGCTTGCGCTCGCAGCCGCCTCGCCGGCGGCTGCAAGCACGTTCGGGATAGAGATCCTCACGCCGCTAACGACGCAGAACGGCGTGATCGAATTGAGAAGCGGCTTCAGAATCATGCATTGTCGGATCGTCGTCTCCAAGGAGCTGACGCCCGGCCTAACGCTCGTCAACAGATTCGGGCTAACGAGAATCGGCCGCATCCGCGCGTGGCAGACGCTCGACTGCCCCGCCGCGGTCCTAGGCGTCCCGGCGACGCTACAGGCGTTCCCGCCGCCGGTCGCGCCGAACTGGGACATCAGCTTCCTATTCTCGGACCTAGTCACCGGCGAGCTGTACTTCGGGATCCTAGGCTTCCAGATCTCGCCGGGCGGCACGTGGTCGGGCTGCCTATACGCGGGCACCGTCCTAGGCAAGATCAGCCGTGACGGCACGACCCTAACGTGGCTGAGCAGCACGCTCACTGAGACGACCAGAATTCCGGGCTGCGACGGATCGCTGACGATCAGCGGCACGCTCAACGACATACCGGCGATCGCCTACAACCTACTACCGGGGATATAGGCCGCTGAAGGGGACCGGGGCGGCCGCGGGGCCGCCCCGGCGTCGTGCAGGACGTCTGGGCGGGGGCGTCGCGGCCGGTTGGCGCCGCGGCGCTCCGCCGCATAAGGCAGTATTTCGGTGTCACGTGCGCCGCGCCGGCCGGCGCCCACATCGAAGGCGGTCCGGGGAGGACCGCCGAAGGGGGACATTCGAGATGAGAAGGACGCTCGCCGTCGTGACGGCGGTCGTCGCGCTGCTCCTGCTCGGAGCCGCGTCGGCCGCCGCAACCACGATAGGGATAGTCAACCAGACGCCGCTAACCACGCAGCAAGGGCAGCTGACGCTGTCCAACGGCGAGGCGGCGATCACCTGCCAGGTGATCCTCACCAAGCAGTTGAGAACCGGCCTAATACCGGTCGTCACGCCGCTAACGAGACTCGGGCGCGTCGCCTCCGGTCGATTCGTCAACTGCCCGAACGTGAAGTTCCTAAATCTGCCGCCGGTGCTAGGCGGCCAGCCGCCGATAGGTCCGCTTCCGACCAGCTGGGACGTCAGCTTCCTAGCGTCGGACCTAGCCACCGGTGAGCTGCTGTTCGGGATCCTAGACGTGCAGATCGCGATCACGAACACGGCTGGCGCGACGTGCCTATATCGCGGCACGCTGCTAGGCCGCCTGAGCCGCGACGGCACGCTCCTAAGATTCCTCGGCCAGCCGCCGCTGCCGCTGTTCGGGGGCCCCGCGACCTGCGGGCCGCAGCTGTTCGTCAACGGTGTCCTCAACGACGTCCCGCCGATCATCTTCCAGCTACTAACGATCGTCCCGCCGGCGGTCTGAGACCGCGCCGGGAAGAGGCTGGACGTGACGAGAGGGCGGGTGCGCGGCGCCCGCCCTCTTCGCTTCCCGACGCCGGTCGGCGTGTCAGGCCGCGCCGTACTGCTCGCGCGCGTAATCGAGCAGGCCGCGCGCCTCCAGCGCCGCCGCCGGCGCGCGGAAGGTGACCTGCACGACGCCCGGGTGGCGGCCGATCTCGATCGCGCCGGTGATCGTCGCGCGGTTCATGACCTCCGGGACGGTCGTCCCGAGCAGCTCGGCGGCGCGCGCGAGGCCGTTGTCGGTCGCGCTGTTGAGATCGGGGCCGGTCCCGATCACGGAGATCGGCAGCGACTCCTCCAGCTCGGCGACGCCGTGGCGGGCGCCGAGCGCCTCGGCCTTCGCGCGCTCGGCCGTGGTCAGCGGCTTGGCGAGGTACGGCAGGTCCTCGGCGACCGGCAGCAGGATCGGCCCGTCGATCGCGAGGCCCTTGATCACGTCGACCTGCAGCGTGACGGTGCCGGAGACGTCGGCGGTGTGGCCGGCGATCTCGCCGTCGCCCTGGAGCGCGTGCATATCGCCCATGTAGACGCCGCCGCCCGGCACCTTCACCGGGCAGATCAGGATCGCGCCGGCGCGGACGGAGTCGACGTCGAGGTGGCCGTCGGTCTTGTGCCGCTGCAGCTCCTCGGCGGTCAGCGCGAACCTGTGCGGCGCGCCGATCAGGAAGGAGCCGAAGTCGCCGGCGTTGTGCGAGTCGGGGATCGTCGTGGAGGGGGTCGTGCCGAGCTGCCCCATGAACGGCCGAAGGCGGGTCGCGAGCGCGACGAGGTGGTGGGGCGCGAAGGTGAGGATCGGGTTCTGCTGCGAGCCGTCGGGCAGGCCGGCGGCGCGGGCCGCGTCGCGCGCGAACCCTTCGGCCGCCTCCTGCGGGACGGTGACGCCGACCGAGTGCTGCTCGTCGAACGCGATCGTGTAGCCGTTGGTGAAGGTGAACGGGGTCGCGTCGGCGCCGCATCTCGCGCAGCGGACGGCCGTCTCGCCGATCCCGTCGAGCTTCGTCGCCGGCCATTCGTCGCCGCAGCCGGGACAGACCGCGGCGCAGTACGGGTCGCCGTTGAAGCGGCCCTCCATCGCCTGGTCGTTGCCGGAGGAGGTCGCCAGCGAGGTGACCGAGATGTCCTTGATGCGGATCGCGATCGCGTCGCCGACCTCGGCGCCCGCGACCGCGACCGGCTGGGCGACCTCGTGGCCGCCGCGGATCGCGGGGGTGATCATCGGCCCCCAGCAGCCCGGCGCGGTGTTGACGACGATGTGGCCGCCGTCGGCGACCGGGCCGAGCATCGGCACGTCGGGCCCGAGCAGCCCGTCGGTGAAGGTGTCGACGAAGACGGTGCGGTGGGGCGCGGCGGTGGCGGGCGCGGGCTCGACGGCCATGGGGATCAGCCTCCGGAGACGGGGATCAGCAGGGCGACCTCGTCGC
>JAEYAG010000098.1 GCA_023451265.1 Actinomycetes bacterium
CGTCGGCCCCCGCGGCGCCCGCGGGCGCCCGGTCCGCGCGCCGCTCCGGGAGGTCCGCCGCGGGCTGAGCCTCTTCGAGACCTTCGATGCGTGCGGCGGCCATCTGCTGCGCGGCCAGCTCGGCGTAGAGGCCGCCGAGCGCGAGCAGTTCGGTGTGCGTGCCGGACTCCACGATGCGCCCGGCCTCGATGACGTGGATCACGTCGGCGCCGATGACGGTGGACAGGCGATGCGCGATCGACAGCGTGGTCCGCCCCTGCGCGACGCTGTCGATGGCCTCCTGCACGACACGCTCCGACACGGTGTCCAGCGCGCTCGTCGCCTCGTCTAGCAGCAGCACCGGCGGATCCTTGAGCAGCACCCGCGCGATCGCGATCCGCTGCTTCTCGCCGCCGGAGAGCCGGTAGCCGCGCTCCCCCACGATCGTGTCGTAACCGTGCTCGAACCCGGTGATGATGTGGTGGATGTTCGCGGCGACACAGGCGGCCTCCACCTCGGCATCCGTCGCGTCGGGCTTGGCGTACCGCAGGTTCTCACGGATCGTGGCGTGGAAGAGGTAGGTCTCCTGCGACACGATGCCGACGTGGTCGATGATCGATTCGTGCCGCAGCGAGCGCACGTCCGCGCCGCTGAAGAGCACGCTGCCGTCGGAGGCCTCGTAGAACCGCGGTGCGAGGTAGAGCACCGTCGTCTTGCCCGCACCGGACGGGCCGACGAACGCGACGTGCTGGCCCGGTTCGGCGACGAACGATACGCCGCCGAGCGTCGCGCGCGCGTCGGCTGCGGCGTCGGGGTAGCGGAAGACGACGTCCCGGAACTCGATGCGCCCGACCGGTCCCGGCGCCTGGGCGACGTCGATCGCGTCGGGGGCGTCGCTGATGGCGGGGACGAGATCGAGGTACTCGAAGATGCGGGCGAACAGGGCGCGGGAGGTCTGGAGGTCGAGCGCGACGCGCATGAGACCCATGAGCGGCTGCAGCAGCCGCGCCTGCACGGTCGTGAACGCGACGACGGTGCCGGCGGTGATCGCCCCGCTGCCGCCGGCGATGAGGTACCCCGACATGAGGTAGATGACCGCGGGCACCGACGCCATGAGCACCTGCACGACGGCGAAGAACCCCTGGCCGCTCATGGCGCGCTGCACCTGGAGCCGCACCTGGTTGACGTTCTCGTCGCGGTAGCGCTGGGACTCGGTGCGCTGCCGGTTGAAGGCCTTCGACAGCAGGATGCCGCTGACCGACAGGGTCTCCTGGGTGATGCTGGTCAGCTCCGACAGCGACTCCTGCGTCTGCCCCGCGATGCGCGCCCGCACCTGACCGACGCGGCGCTGCACGAAGATGAGGATCGGCATGAGGATCACGGCGATGATGGTCAGCCGCCAGTCGATGAGGATCATCGCGACGAGCGCGGAGACGACGGTCACGGCGTTGCCGAGGATGCTGGTGACGGTGTTGGTGAGCACGCCTGAGACGCCGCCGACGTCGTTCTGCAGCCGCGACTGGATGACCCCGGTCTTCGTCCGCGTGAAGAACCCGAGCTCCATCGCCTGCAGGTGATCGAACAGCTTCACGCGCAGGTCGCCCGTGACACGGTTGCCGACGGTGGCCGTCAGCCACGTCTGCGCGACGCCGAGCACCGCCGACAGCAGGAACAGCCCGATCATCGCGATCACGAGGCGGATGAGCAGACCGAGGTCGGGGCCGCCGCCGGTGGTCGGGAACAGCGCGTCGTCGAAGATGCGCTGCACGATCAGTGGCGGGATGACGCCGATCGCGGCGCCGGCGACGACGAGGATGCCGGTGACGACGATCCTGCCGATGTACGGCCGGAACAGGGCCATGACGCGACCGCCGAGGTCGGGGATCTCGGGCGCCTGCGCGTTGAGCCGCCGCTGGGCCGCCTCGTCGACACCGCGGAAGCCCATCCCGCCGCCGCGGCCGCCTGGCCCGCCACCCATCGCCACGACGGCCAGCCTACGACCGGTCGCCGACAGCGTGCCCCCGACGCAGCCGCGGCTGGGTCAGCCCAGCCCCGCCACGAGGTTGATGACGGTGGCGAGGATGACGGCGCCGAACAGGTACGCCAGCATGGTCTGCGCGATGACGATGCGGCGGATCGCGGTGGAGGCGACGTCGGTGTCGGCGACCTGATAGGTCATGCCGAGCCCCACCGAGAAGTAGGCGAAGTCGACGTAGCTCGGGTCCTCGTCCTGGTGAAAGTCGATGCCGCCGGACGGATGGGAGAAGTACAGGTGGGCGTAGCGCAGCATGTAGTCCACCTGGATGAGCGCCCATGACGACGCGACGGCGACGACGGCGAGGCCGGCGAGCACCGAGGCGAGCACCGGGCCGGCATCGCGGGTCTGGATCAGCACGACGCCGACCGCGGTGAGGCTCACGAGGCTCCCCGCCACCGCGATCAGCCGCGCCAGCCGGCGCCCCGGATCCTCGCGTGTCGCGTGAGCACGGGTGGCCCCGGCATCCATCGGCCAGGTCACCCGCAGGATCCATACCGTGTTCGTCAGCGCGAGCGCCGACCAGCCGCTCAGCAGGGCCGCCGCCAGTCCCAGCCAGGGCACGACGGCCACGGCGACGACGACGCCGATCACGATGCTCACGATCCCGCGGAGGAGGAGGGTGTGGTGAGCCGGGGTCTTCATGGACCGATCGTGCCACCGCGGGCGGGAATGCGATGTCGCACCGCGCGGTTATCGTTGGGGTTCGCCCGGCTGACCGCGGCGCGCTCCCCCTGCCTGCACGACACTCGAGGAGACACCGCCATGACCGCGACCGACACCGTGAAGACGACGACCGGCCCGATCCTCACCCCCGCGCAGAACCGCGTGGTGTGGCTGCTGCTGGCGGCGGCTTTCGTCGCGATCCTCAACGAGACGACGATGGGTGTCGCGATCCCGCACCTCATCGACGACCTCGGCATCACCGCCGTCGCCGCGCAGTGGCTGACGACGGCGTTCATGCTCACGATGGCCGTCGTCATCCCGACCACGGGCTTCCTGCTGCGCCGCTTCACGACCCGCGCCATGTTCGGCGCGGCGATGGGGCTGTTCTCGACCGGAACGCTCGTCGCCCTCCTGGCGCCGGGCTTCGAGGTCCTGCTCGCCGGCCGGGTCATTCAGGCGTCGGGCACGGCGATCGTCATGCCGTTGCTCATGACGACGCTGATGAGCGTCGTGCCGGCGCAGCACCGCGGCCGCATGATGGGACGGGTGAGCGTCGTCATCTCGCTCGCGCCCGCGATCGGGCCGACGATGGCCGGGCTCGTCCTCGACAACCTCACGTGGCGCTGGATCTTCGCGATCGTATTGCCGGTGGCCATCGCCGCGCTCATCGCGGGGGTGCGCTGGATCCCGAACATCGGCGAGCAGACCCACGCGCCCATCGATGTGCTGTCGGTCGTGCTCTCGGCGCTCGGCTTCGGCGCACTGGTGTTCGGCCTCAGCCAGATCGGCGGCGGCGGCCACGGCACCGACCCGGCCGCCCAGGCGGCGGCGACCACCGCCACCACGACCCTCGTGGTGGCCCTCGTGATCGGCGCCGTGACGCTCGGGATCTTCCTGTGGCGGCAGGTCGCGCTGCAGCGTAAGGACGACGCGCTGCTGGACCTGCGCATCTTCCGCTCGGGCAACTTCTCGCTGTCGGTCGCGCACTTCGCGGTCATGTCGATGGCGTTCTTCGGCACCATCACGGCCCTGCCGCTGTACCTGCAGAACACCGTCGGGCTGTCGGCGAGCGAGTCGGGTCTGGTCGTCCTGCCCGGCGCGCTGGCGATGGGCCTGCTGGGTCCCGTGATCGGCCGCATCTACGACCGCTGGGGCACGCGTGTGCTCCTGCTGCCCGGGACGATCGTCGTGCTGGCGATCCTGTGGGGCTTCACGACCCTGACGGAGTCGACGCCGGTGTGGATCCTCGTGATCACTCAGACGGTGCTGTCGATCGGGCTGGCGATGTCGTTCACGCCACTGTTCACGGCATCCCTCGGCTCACTCGAGCCGAAGTACTACTCCTATGGCAGCGCGACGGTCTCGACCGTGCAACAGGTAGCGGGGGCTGCGGGGATCGCGGTGCTCATCGCCGTCATGTCGTCGGTGTCGCAGGCCGCCGTGGATTCCGGTGCGGCGGATGCCGCCGCGGGCGCGGCCGGGGCGCGCGCGGCGTTCCTGCTGGCCGCGATCATCGGGACTCCGCTGCTGATCAGCGCGTTCCTCATCCGCAAGCCGGCCGACGCCCCGGAGGGGATGCCCGCCGCGCACTGACGCGGCGTGATGTATCCGGCGGGCACTGCCCGCACTCCTCTCAGCGACGACACCGGCGTACCATCGGCGGTGCGAGAAGGAGACGGTCATGATCATCACGACCCCGGACCCCGCTGCTGCCGCCGGCTACGTTGCCGACCTCTATCGCGAGGACCTGGAGACGGACGGGTTCGTCTTCAGTCACACGCGTGCCATGGCCGTGAACCCGGAGGCGCTGCAGGCATTCGAGACGCTGATCCACGCGATCGTGCCTTCGATCGGGATCCGCACCTACGAGCTCGCCACGCTGGCCGCGGCCGCCGCGATCGGCTCACCCCACTGCCTGCTCGCCCACGGACGCAAGGCGCTGCGTGCCGAGGCGGTGGACGAGACCCAGTTGGCGAACATCGTCGCGGGAGCGGACGATGAGACGCTCAGCGCGGCCGACCACGCCGTCCTCGATTTCGCTCGCCGACTGTCGACCGATCCCGGCGACATGACCGACGCCGACGCGCAGGCGCTGCGCGACGCGGGATTCGACGACCGTCAGATCGTCGACATCGCCCTGGCGGCCGCCGCGCGCAACTACTTCAGTCGCGCGCTGCAGGCGCTCGCCGTTCCTGTGGAGGATGACCTGGCCGGGCTCGACCCGCACCTGCGCCGCGTGCTGCGCGCCGCCGGAGGACCGGAGGCGGACGCCGCCGCGGAGGCGTGAGGCGAGGCGGTCAGTTCGTGCTGCAGCATCCTCCGCCGCAGCAGGACGCGCCGTCCTCGACGACGGTCAGCAGGTTCTTGTCATCGCTGACGGGCTGGAGCTGCGGGGTGGGGAGGTTCGAGGTCGCCATGAATCGATGATACGTCGCTGTCAACCCCCGGGCGCGGCGGCAGGCCGGGACGTAGCGTCGAGGTCATGAGCACTCTGACAGGGAAGAAGGTCGCGTTCGTCGCGACCGACGGTTTCGAAGACAGTGAGCTGACCTCGCCGTGGAAGGCGGTGACGGATGCCGGCGCCACAGCGGTCCTGGTCTCCCCCGAGTCCGGAAGAATCGAGGGAAAGAACGGGCATTCGCAGTCGGTGGACCTCGCCTCACGCGACGCCAGCGCGTCGGATTTCGACGCGCTCGTGCTGCCGGGCGGCGTCGTGAACGCCGATCATCTGCGGATGGACGAGGCGTCGGTCGCGTTCGCGCGCGACTTCTTCGCGCAGCACAAGCCGGTCGGCGCCATCTGCCACGCGGCGTGGCTTTTGATCGAGGCCGAGGTCGTCGATGGGCGCACGCTCACGAGCTACCCCAGCCTGAAGACCGACCTCGTCAACGCCGGGGCTGAGTGGGTCGACGAGGAGGTCGTCGTCGACCAGGGGCTCGTCTCGAGCCGCACGCCCGACGATCTGCCCGCGTTCAACGCGAAGGTCGTCGAGGAGATCGCCGAGGGCGAGCACGCCGGTCAGACGACCTGACACCTGCGACCGACAGACGGATGCCGCGGCGAGATCGATCTCGCCGCGGCATCCGTCTGCGTGTCGGTCAGTCCCAGTCGAGGTAGTCCTCGATGAACCAGGAGGTCTCGCCGGGGTGCGTGAGTGCGAAGAAGTGGCCTGCGCCCTCGACGCCTTTGACGCTCACCAGGCCCGGCGCCGTCGCCTGCAGCGCGGCACCGTTGTCGGCGGGGGTGACGCGGTCATCGGCGCCCTGGATGACGAGCACCGGCGTGCCGTCGGCGATGGGCGCCCACTCGTCGGCCGGCGTGGCGGCCAGCGCCGCGGTCTGGACGGCGGCGAGCTCGGCCTGCGGCGCGAAGCTCTCACCGAAGACGGCGGCGAGCTCGCCCGTGAGCTCATCGGCGGGGGCGTCGCCGGTCTCGACGCCGAGCAGCAGCACGCCGTTCACACGGTCGTGATGGTCGAGGGCGATGGTCCGCGCGACGGCGCCGCCGAAGGCGTGACCGCCGACCCACGCGTCGTCGACGCCGAGCCCCGTGAGCACGTCGACGACGTCCTGGGCCAGGTCGTGCAGCGTGACGGCATCCGTCTGCGCGGTTCGCGTGCCGATGCGGATGACGCGGAAGTCCTCCTCCACGAGGATGCTGCCCAACGTGCCGAGGTAGGCGAAGTCGAGGCCCGCGGCGGGCAGGAGGACGACCACGGGGCCGGCGCCCTCGTCGAGGTACGGGACGGCGCGGCCGTCGGGTTCGAAGATCTGGCGGTCGGTTGCTGTCACGGTTCTCCATCTTAGGTGGACCTTCCCGGTCGCTCGGAGCCCGGCGGGGACGGGGGCGGCGGGGCGGCGGGGACGGGGGCGGCGGGGCGGCGGACCAGCATCCCGCCGATCGCGGTACGGTCGAGCGGAGCGGAGGCGACGTGAAGATCAAGAACCTGACGGCGTTCGTCGCGGTGGTGGATGCCGGAATGCACGCGCCGCGGGCGGCGCAGGCACTGGGAGTGCCGCTGGCGTCGATCCATTCCTCGCTCGAGAAGCTCGAAGACGAGGTCGGGCACCTGCTGATCGTGCGGGATGTCTCGCCGTGGCGGCTGACACCGGCAGGCGAGCTGCTGCTCGACGAGGCACGGCGGAGGATCGCGGACTCACCCGCATCCGCGCCGCCGCGTACGCCTCGAGGCACTCGGACCCGAGCCGCAGCCGGGCGTAGACGTCGATCGTCTCGAGCGCGGCTTTCACGTCGTCCCGCGTCCCGCACAGGGTCAGCTTCCGTCCGAGCACCTTCGACACCCACGCATCCGCACCGAGGGCGATGCTGAAGCCCCAATTGCCGCGGCCGTAGTCGTCGTAGGCGTCGCCGGGGGGATCCGGCCCTCGGCGACGTCGATGTAGATGGCGGTTCCCGGTACGCGGAACTTGCCCAAAATCGCCTCGAGGCCGTTCGGATTGTGCACGCTCGAGTCGAGGAGGTCGAAGTAGTTCCGGTCGCTCATCCCCGGCGGCTTGCGGATCGCGCTCGGCGCGTAGGGAACCGTCGAGGGTCAGGGTCGCGGGACTCCGACCGGGTCGAACGCGTCCAAGCCTCTCACCTTGAGGAGGAGGATGCGGAAGTGGTCCTCAGACGTTGAAGCGGAACTCCACCGCCGCTCATGCATCGCCCCGACGGGCCACGCCCGTATCCAACGTGCCGGGCGCGATCACGTCGAGTCCTACCTCACCCGCAGAGTCGCCGAGCCGCTTGTCGTACGTCAGGATGGCGTCGACATCCAGGCGAATCGCCGCCTCGAGATGCAAGGCGTCAAGGGTGCGTAGGTACGGCATCGGCAAGAACCCGGCGGATCGGTACGTTGCTCGGTCGAGCGCCGCGAGCGACACGCCATCGAGGATCGCGCTGACCTTCGCTTGATCCCGCCCTTCCCGCACTGCCATGCGACGCAGTTCGGTTTCGAGCAGATCGCTTGAGACGAGCCTGGCGCGCGTCTGATCGAGCCAATCCAGCAGGGCTCGCGTTTCCGGCTGCAGGACGAGCAGCGCTCCGAGCGCAGACGTGTCGGCATAGACGAGCGGAACACCGCTCACGCGCGGTCCTCACGTAGCTCATCGATGATCTGAGTCATTGGGCGGTCGTTCTCGGCTCCCGCCGGCTTCAGCGCAGCCCAGCCACCGACGCGCTTCGCATGACGAACGATCGGCAACGTGGGGTTCGGCGCATCGAGGGGGACGATACGGCCGACGGGAATTCCGCGGTTCGTCAGCACGAACGAATGCCCCTCGCCCACCTCCCGAAGCACGCGCCCGGACTCGTTGCGCAACTCGCGCTGCGACAGGCTCTCGATCTGCGGCTCGCCTGCACTCATGAGCACGATCGTAGCACCCGCGCTACACGCTGTTCGGAGCAATGGAGGACCGATTCGTCAAGCACGTCCGCCGGGCCTCGGAAGCGGAACAGATGGATGCCGGGTGGCGGCCCATCGACCACGAGCAGGACGCGTTCGAAGCCAACGACGACCGCGACGCAGAGTGGCCCGACGACCTCACGACCTTGTACTGGTGGCGACCGACCTACTGGCGCTTGGCCCGGTAGAAGCCGAGATGCTGGAGCGCAACCCGGTCACACGTTGAACCGCAACTCCACCACGTGCCCGCACGTACCAACCTCACGGCCTGAAGCCGACACGTCGCCACACTTCTCAGTTCGACGTCTTCACACCATGAGCGGTGACTCCGTCATGTCACAACCGACCTCACGGGTCCCTCATCAGGAGTCGGAGGTTCAAATTGGTCGAAGTAGGCTGCAGCAGTCGCTTCATCCAAGGCGAAATCGTCGCCGTGCGTGTGGGCGCGGGCAGCCACTCGCGCCAAGCACGCAGCCCGATCCGTTGCGACGTAGATCGTCTCCGGGACGACTCCGTGCGACTCCACGACGCGACGCCAATCGTCACGCATGGCCCGTGACCAGAAGGAGAAATCCAGAACGACATCATTTTCTTCGCCCATGAGTTCAAGCAATCGATGCCGGAGGTAGTCCGCCACATCGCGATGCACATCTTCAGGCAGCGGCATGTGTCGGATACCTCGATCCCACGCCTCCCGATCAAATGAAAGTCTGACCATGCCACCGGCCTCGAGACGGCGCGCAATTGTCGACTTCCCCGAGCCCGCGGGGCCGCACATGAAGACAACTCGCGCCACGATCTCACCCTAACGTTGCCTAGAGAGCTTGAAGCGGAACGCGACTATACGTTGAACCGGAACTCAGTTAAACGTTGAACCGGAACTCCACCACGTCGCCGTCCTGCATGATGTAGTCCTTGCCCTCCAGGCGTGCCTTGCCGGCGGCGCGCGCCGCGGCGACGGATCCGGTCTCCACGAGGTCGTCGAAGGAGATGACCTCGGCCTTGATGAAGCCCTTCTCGAAGTCGGTGTGGATGACGCCGGCCGCCTGGGGAGCCTTCCAGCCCTTCCCGATCGTCCACGCCCGCGCTTCCTTCGGCCCGGCGGTGAGGTAGGTCTGCAGGCCCAGCGTGTCGAACCCGATGCGGGCGAGCTGGTCGAGCCCGGACTCGTCCTGACCGGTCGAGGCGAGCAACTCCGCGGCATCCTCCGGGTCGAGATCGATGAGCTCGGACTCGATCTTCGCGTCGAGGAAGACGGCTTTCGCGGGGGCGACGAGCTCCGCCAGCGCCGCCTTGCGCGCGGCATCCGTCAGCACCGCCTCGTCGACGTTGAAGACGAAGATGAACGGCTTGGCCGTGAGCAGGCCGAGCTCCTTGATCGGCGCGAGGTCGAGGCCGGATGCCGAGAGCAGCTCGCCCCGATGCAGCGCGTCACGCGCCGCCTCGGCCGTGGCGAGCACCGAGGGGTCGAGCTTGCGGCCGCGCACCTCCTTCTCGTAGCGCGTGATCGCCTTCTCCAGCGTCTCGAGGTCGGCCAGCTGCAACTCGGCGTTGATGGTCTCCATGTCGGATGCCGGGTCGACCTTGCCGTCGACGTGCACGACGTCGTCGTCGGCGAAGCCGCGGACGACCTGCGCGATCGCGTCGGCCTCGCGGATGTTCGCGAGGAACTTGTTGCCGAGCCCCTCCCCCTCGCTCGCGCCGCGCACGATGCCGGCGATGTCGACGAACGAGACCGGCGCCGGCAGGATCCGCTCGGAGTGGAAGATCTCCGCGAGCTTGGTCAGCCGCTCGTCGGGCAGGTTCACGACGCCGACGTTCGGCTCGATCGTCGCGAACGGATAGTTCGCCGCGAGCACCTCGTTCTTGGTCAGCGCGTTGAACAGGGTCGACTTGCCGACGTTGGGAAGACCCACGATTCCGATGGTAAGAGCCACGGGATATCAGTCTACGTGGCCGCTCACGGCCTCACCGCGCGGTACCCGTGCGTGACGTACGGCAGGTCGACGGTCGCCTCCCCGACCGCGCCGACCTCGTCGAACAGCGCGCCGATCTCGCGGTCGATGCGCGCGTGCTCGTCGGCGGATGCCGTGATGATGTAGCTCCGGGAGTGCACCATCGCCGTCAGGGTCTGCCGCGTCACCGGCCGATGCCAGCGCCACGTCCGCGTCTCGAGCGGCCCGAACGGCGGCGCCACGACCGGACCGTCGCCGGCCAGCAGCTGCTCCGCGTGGCTGCCCTTCATGATCGCCGTCAGCCGCGCCACCCACGGCACCGACTCGTCGCGGATGTTCCAGATGAGACCGAGCACGCCGCCGGGCTTCAGCACGCGGGCGATCTCCGCCGATCCCGCCTCCGGCTCCACCCAATGCCAGGCCTGGCCCAGCACCGCGGCATCGAGGCTCTCGTCGGGCAGGCTCAGGGTCTCCGCGGCGCCGATCAGCGTCTGCACACCGGGCAGCACGTCGCGCAGGCGCGCGAGCATCGCGGCATCCGGGTCGACCGCTATCACGTCGGCGCCGAGCGCCGCGACGACCCGGGTGAGCTTGCCCGTCCCGGCACCGATGTCGGCCACCCGTGGGTGAGCGCCTGCCGGCTCGAGCAACCACGCCACCGCTTCGGCGGGATAGTCGGGCCGGCCCTGATCGTAGGCCCCGGCCGCCGCCCCGAAACTGGTCGCCATCTCGTCGCGTGTCGCCATGATCCCGACCTTACGCGTCGGCTCGCCCGGGAGGGCGTGCCGAAAGCAGGGTCGATCGGCACACACGCCGCCCCAGGACCTCCTGTGGACCGATTCGCCCTGCTTTCGGAACGGACGGTGCCCGAGACCCCGGCTGGCCGCCTCGGCCTCCGGGTCGCCGACCGCCCGCCGACCGCCGACCGCTGCTCCGCCGGGATGAGGTTCGAGACGGCGCGGCGCGCCTCCGCCGGGCGACCGCGTCGGCGACGGAGGCTGGGGGCGTGGCCCTGGACTTCACCGCGATCGACTTCGAGACGGCCAACAATTCCAGCGCCTCGGCGTGCGCCGTCGGCCTCACCCGCGTCCGCGACGGTCGCGTCGTCGCCACCGCCGGCTGGCTCATCAAGCCACCGGCCGGGCACGACCGCTTCTTCGAGCTGAACATCGGCATCCACGGCATCCGCCCCGCCGATGTCGCGGACGCCGCCGACTGGACGACGCAGCTGGCCGGCCTCACCGCCTTCATCGGCGACGACGTGCTCGTGGCGCACAACGCCGGATTCGACATGACGGTCCTGCGTCGCGCGTGCGAGGTGACGGATGCCGAGTGCCCGCCGTACCGCTACGTGTGCAGCCTGCAGGTGTCGCGGAAGACGTACGACCTCGCGTCGTACCGGCTCCCCCTTGTCGCAGTAGCCGCCGGCTTCCTAGATTTCGCCCACCACGACGCCACCGCCGACGCCCTGGCCTGCGCGCACATCATGATCGACGCGGCGCAGCGCGCGGGCGCGCAGGACGTCGTCGAGCTCGCCATGCTCCTGGGGCTGCGCGTGCCGCAGATCCCGGCCGCTGCGCCGGCCGTGACGGCGGCCGTCTGACCCGTCGTCTGGGCGGTGTCGCAGGCGCCTTCGCCACGATGTCGGAAGGGTGCGGCACGGTGTGATCATGGATGCCGTCATCGTCACCGCCCTCGTCGTCGCGAGCCTGTTCGCGGGCCTGCTGGCCGGTTGGTTCACCGGCGCGGCCCGCGCGTCCGAGCGCGCCGCGCGTGAGCGCGCCGACCTCGTCGCGCGCGTGGCCGCCGCCGACGCCTCTGCGCGCTCGCTCGCCGACCAGCTCGAGCAGCAGCGCTCCCTCACCCGCGAGCTCGGCGCGCAGTCGCGTGCGGAGCAGCTCGCCCAGCAGGAGCGCGATCGCCGCGAGCAACTCGTCCTGCGGGCGCTGGCGCCAGTCCAGGAGTCGCTGCAGTCGATGCAGCACAAGGTCGACGAACTCGAGCGCCAGCGACAGACCCAGTACGGCTCGCTCGCCGAGCAGCTGCGTCGCTCCCACGAGGCGGACGAGGCACTGCGCGCGACCACCGAGTCGCTCGCCGGGGCGCTGCGCTCCAACGCGACGCGCGGCGTCTGGGGCGAGACGCAGCTGCGCCGGGTCGTGGAATCGGCAGGACTCACCCGCTACGTCGACTTCGACACGCAGTCCACGCTGACCTCGGATGCCGGGGCGGGTCGCCCCGACCTCGTCGTGCGCCTTCCCGGTGGCAAGGCGCTGGCCGTCGACGCGAAGGTTCCCCTGGATGCGTATCTCGAGGCATCCGCCATCCCGTTCACCGCCCAGGGAGAACAGGGCGCGCGACGCGCGCAGCTGCTGCAGAAGCACGTCAAAGCCGTGCGCGCCCACGTCGACGCGCTGGCCGGCAAGCGGTACTGGACGGGATTGGACTCCAGCCCGGAGTTCGTGGTCTGCTTCATCCCCAGCGAGTCGCTGCTGGCCGCCGCGCTCGAGGAGGATCCCAGTCTGCTCGACTACGCGTTCTCGCGGCGCGTGGCGCTCGCCTCGCCCGTGAACCTCTGGGCGGTGCTGAAGACCGTCGCCTACACCTGGACGCAGCAGGACGTCTCCACCGAGGCGCGGCGGCTGTTCGACCTCGGCAACGAGCTGTACCAGCGCCTCGGCGGGCTCGCGTCCCACGCCGAGGACCTGCGGCGGGCGATCGAGCGGACGGTGGACAGCTACAACCGCTTTGCCGGTTCGCTGGAGTCGCGCGTGCTTGTCAGCGCGAGACGGTTCCCCGGCATCGATGACACGAAGCTCGAGGCGACCGCAGCCCCGGCTGTCATCGAGAAGACGCCGAGGAAACTCGTCGCTCCCGAACTCGTGGAAGGCATTGCGGCAGACGTCGGCGAGCTCCGCGATCGCCTCTGATCACGCGATCCGCGACAGGGTCGCGAGTCGGAAGACTCAGCCGCCGGGGAAGAAGTTCAGCAGGCCGATGACGGAGAGGGAAACGGCCACGAACGCGCCGATCATCCACCAGGCGCTGATCTGATGGCCTTCCGGCAGGCGTCGGCGCAACAGCACGTCCGGTCGCCGCGCGGGGTCGACGGGAACCGCGATCTGCCCCGTTCTCGGACTGCTCGATGCTGCGGACACTGTGACCCCCGGATTGCGTGATGCGAACGTGTCGCCGGTGACACCGCCTCACATTCTGCCAGACGCACCCCTCGTTGTCCCTGGAGGCACCCCGGGAAAAGGCGTCAGCCGGTCACAGCCATTTCGAGGTGAGGTGCTCGGAGGAGATCCGCCGCAGCGTCCCCGAGGCGCCGCGCAGCACCACGCTCTCGGTGTAGACGAAGTCGCCGTCGCGACGCACGCCCGCCACGAGTTCGCCGTTGGTGACACCGGTGGCGACGAAGACCGTGTTCTTGCCGGTGACGAGTTCGTCAGCCTCGTAGACGTAGTCGTCCAGGCGCAGGCCGGCGTCGATTCCGCGCTGCTTCTCGTCGTCGTCCCGGGGCCACAGCCGCCCCTGGATGTGACCGCCCAGCGCCTTGATCGCGCACGCCGTGGCAACACCCTCCGGACTGCCCCCCACCCCGATGCACATGTCGGTGCGGGCGTTGTGCCGCGCTGCGTTGATGCCGCCGGCGACGTCGCCGTCGCTCATCAGGCGGGTTCCGGCACCGGCTTCGCGGATCTCGTCGATGAGACGGGCGTGGCGCGGGCGGTGCAGCACCGACACTACAAGCTCTTCGACGGGCTTGCCCAGCGCCTTCGCGAGGCGGCGGATGTTCTCCCCGACGGGAAGGCGGATGTCGACGACCCCGACGCCGGCGGGGCCGGTGACGATCTTGTCCATGTAGAACACGCTCGAGGCGTCGAGCATCGTGCCCCGGTCCGAGACGGCGAGCACGGACAGGGCGTTGTTGCGCCCCTCCGCAGTGAGTGAGGTGCCGTCGATGGGGTCGACGGCGACGTCGCACTGCGGGCCGCGGCCGGTACCGACGTGCTCGCCGTTGAACAGCATGGGCGCGTTGTCCTTCTCACCCTCGCCGATGACGATCACGCCGTCGAAGTTGACGGTCGTGAGGAAGGCGCGCATCGCGTCGACGGCGGCCCCGTCGGCGAGTTCCTTCTGCCCGCGGCCGATGTAGGGCACCGAGCGGATCGCCGCCGCCTCGGTCGCGCGCACCAGTTCGAGTGCGAGGTTGCGGTCGGGGTGCAGAGGACTCATGTCCGCGCTCAGGCTCACCATGCCGCCAGCCTAGGCCGCGGGCGCCGTCCCCGTGCAGGATTCCGGTCGCGCGTGCGCGAAGGATCGGCAGTTCTTTCCGCGCTGGCAAGCGCCCCGCACGCGCGTTTTGCCCGGCGACCCCCGCCCCGGCCGGCGGCGTGCTTCGCTAGGCTGAGCGTGCAATCGCCGCAGAACGTCAGGAGCAGAAATGCCAGTCGCAACCCCCGAGCAGTACGCCGAGATGCTGGACAAGGCGAAGGCGGGCGGATACGCCTTCCCCGCGATCAACGCCGCCAGCTCGCAGTCGATCAACGCCGTGCTGCAGGGCCTCACCGAAGCAGGCTCCGACGGCATCATCCAGGTCACCACCGGCGGCGCCGACTACTTCGCCGGGCACACGGTCAAGGGCCGCGCCACTGGCGCCATCGCGTTCGCGAAGTTCGCCACCGAGGTCGCCAAGAACTACCCCATCACGGTCGCCCTTCACACCGACCACTGCCCGAAGCCGGCGCTCGAAGACTTCGTGCTGCCGCTGATCGCGGCATCCGAGGAAGAGGTCAAGGCCGGGCGCAACCCGATCTTCCAGTCCCACATGTGGGACGGCTCGGCCGTGCCCCTGGACGAGAACATCGAGATCGCGAAGGAGCTGCTCCCGCGCATCAAGGCGATCAACGCGATCCTCGAGGTGGAGATCGGCGTCGTGGGCGGTGAAGAGGACGGCGTCAAGCACGAGGGCACCAACGACGCGCTGTACACGACCACCGGTGACGTCGCGAAGTTCGTCGAGGCGCTGGGTCTCGGCGAGAACGGCCGCTACCTCGCGGCGCTGACTTTCGGCAACGTGCACGGCGTCTACAAGCCGGGCAACGTGAAGCTGCGCCCCGAGCTGCTCGGTGAGATCCAGGCCGGTATCGCGGAGAAGTTCGGCACGGGCCCCAAGCCCCTCGACCTCGTCTTCCACGGCGGCAGCGGCTCGACCCCCGAGGAGATAGCGACGGCCGTCGCGAACGGCGTCGTGAAGATGAATATCGACACCGACACGCAGTACGCCTTCACCCGCTCGGTCGCGGACTTCATGTTCCGCAACTACGACGGCGTCCTGAAGGTCGACGGCGAAGTGGGCAACAAGAAGGCCTACGACCCACGCGCCTGGGGCAAGATCGCCGAATCCGCGATGGCTGCCCGCGTGGTCGAGGCCACGCAGCAGCTGGGCTCTGCGGGTCACTCGATCAGCGCCTGATTCCGCGCGCCGCGCGTTCGCGCGGTCGAAAGCAGCATGCGCGCCCGATTGTGTCGGGCGTGCATGCTGTTTTCTGGCGCGCATGCCGCGGCGCCCCGGGTCCCGCAGGAGCAGGCGGGCGGATGCCGAGTCTCACGGCGCGGGCGCTACGCGCCGAAGTGGCTCGCGACGGCGGGGTCTCCCAGCAGCGGGACCGTCAGGCAGATGCTCGCGATCACGAAGGTGACGATCGCGCCGACCAGCGGGATCCACCAGCTGAGGCGACGTGCCACGAGCGAACGCCAGGCCGTGACGGCGGTGGCGACCCAGCCCACGACGAACACGACGGCACCGATGCGTCCCCAGAGGTCCCCCTGCGCGGTGTTGGTGAACGTCTCGTCGATACCGGCGACCTGCATCCAGGTCTGCGCAAAGTCGGTGAAGTGCCACAGCTGCGGCACGGCGCTCAGCACGGTCACCAGACCGTAAGCGAGCAGCGCGACCGTGATGATGCGGTCGGCGGGGCGCGTCGGGCGCGCCGCCGCGGTCGTCGGACGCGCCGCCGACGGATGCGCCGGCGCCGCGGGCGGTGCCGCGACG
>JAEYAG010000172.1 GCA_023451265.1 Actinomycetes bacterium
GTCGTGGGCCGCCGCGACTCCCGCGTTGACGGCACTCCCGCCCGCGGTGTTCAGGCCCAGGGCCAGCGCGGGGTCGGTGCGCAGCGCCTCGCGCCATCCCGCCGACGCGATCCGCCGGACGTACGGCAGCGTCGCATTGGTCAGCGCCGACGTGGACGTGTTCGGCACGGCCCCCGGCATGTTGGCGACGCAGTAGAAGACGCTGCCGTGCACCGGGAAGGTCGGATCGGCGTGCGTGGTCGGATGGGTGTCCTCGAAGCATCCGCCCTGGTCCACAGCGATGTCCACGAGCACCGAACCGGGCCGCATGCGCGCCACCATGTCGTTGGTCACGAGCTTCGGCGCCTTCGCGCCCGGGATGAGCACCGACCCGATGACGAGATCCGAGCCGGTGACGGCGCGGTCGAGGTCCAGCGGATTCGATGCGGCGGTCTTGACGCGACCCTGGAAGTGGTCGTCGAGAAAGCGCAGCCGCTGGATGTTCGTGTCGAAGATGGTGACGTCGGCGCCGAGTCCCGCGGCGATGACGGCGGCGTTGGCTCCCGCGACGCCCCCGCCGATGACCGTGACGGATGCCGGGCGGGTGCCCGGCACGCCCGACATCAGCAGTCCGAGTCCGCCCGCGGAGCGCATCAGCGTCGCCGCGCCCACCGTCGGGGCGAGACGCCCCGCGACCTCGCTCATCGGCGCGAGCAGCGGTAGCGTGCCGCCCGGCAGCTGCACGGTCTCGTAGGCGATCGCGGTGACGCCGTCGGCGAGCAGCCGCTCGGTCAGCGGTCGGTCGGCCGCCAGATGCAGATAGGTGAACAGCACGAGGTCGTCGCGGAAGTAGTCGTACTCCGCCGCGATCGGCTCCTTGACCTTCAGCAGCAGCTCGGCGCGCGCCCAGATCTCGGCCGCGTCGTCGAGCAGGGTCGCCCCGGCGGCCTCATACTCGGCATCCGTCATCGACGAGCCGACTCCGGCGCCGCGCTGCACGTACACCTCGTGGCCGGCCGCGGCGAGGTCGTGGACCCCGGCGGGGGTCAGGGCCACCCGGTACTCGTTGTTCTTGATCTCGGTGGGGACACAGATGCGCATGAGACTCCTCCTTGAGTCCGTCGGCCTCGTGGGCGTCGGGACGGCTATATCGTCGGCCGGATGAGGCCGACCGGGTTTCCGCCGCCGGTCACGGTCAACGGAAGCTGGGCGATCACGCCGGCGACGTCGGCGGCGGCGAGGGCGCCGGCGCGAACGAGCAGCGTGAGGGCGATGGCCGTGGCGGCGCGGCCGCTGCCATCGAGCACCTTGAGGGCGACGGTCACGCCGTTCGGCGCGGTCATGATCATGACGCCTTCGGCGCCGCCCTTCGCGAACACGCCGAGGCGCTCGATGGCGATCGTGTCGGGGCGCCCGGGGCCGTCGATCGCCCACGGATTCTCGCGCACCGCCCGCACGAGCGTGCCCGCCAGGCGGTGCAGGGCGAACGGCGAGCGTTCGGATGCCGTGCCGATGCGGTGCGCGGCGCGCGCCAGGGCGGTGAGGCTCATCGCGTGCACGGGTGCGCCGCATCCGTCGACGGCGGTCGCGGCGACCTTCGCGCCGGTCAGGCGCTCGACGACCTCGCGGATGTGCATCTGCAGCGGGTGGTTCGGGTCCAGGTAGGTCGCGGTGTCCCATCCGTTCGCCACACACGCCAGCAGCATCGTGGCGTGCTTGCCGGAGCAGTTCATGCGCACGCGCTCGGGCTGCCCGAGCTCGCGGACCATCTCATCGCGGGTGGCGGTGTCGGTGGGCCACGAGGGCGGGCACGCGAGGTCGTCCTCGCCGAGTCCGGCGGAGTGGAGGATGTCGCGGACGACGGCGACGTGGCGGTCGGTGCCCGCGTGGCTCGCGGTGGCCAGGGCGAGACGCTCGCCCTCGAGGGTGGCGCCGGCGGTGAGGCAGCCCAGCGCCTGCAACGGCTTGAGGCTGGAGCGGGGGAGGATCGGCGTCTCGACGTCGCCGAGGGTGGTCTGGACCACGCCCTCCGGGTCGAGCACGATGGCGGCTCCCGCGTGGCGCGACTCCACGAAGCCGCTGCGCTCGACGACGGCGAGCTCGACGGCCCCGGTCACCGGAAAGGTCTCTGCCACCCGGCCAGCCTATCGCCGCGCGCCGGCCCGGCCGGGGTGTCGCGGCATCCGCCCGTGCGCCCCGGCGCCGTGGCAGACTGACCGGATGCTGGGTGAACACCGCTACGCGCTGCGCAGTCGCTGGACGGGCAACCGGGGGACCGGGACGAGCGGATACCGCGACTACGACCGGTCGGTCACGATCTCGATCGACGGCAAGCCCGACCTCGCCGCTTCGAGCGACCGCCCGTTCCGCGGCGACGGCGCGAAGTGGAACCCGGAGGACCTGCTGCTGGCGGCGCTGTCGGACTGTCACCTGCTGTCGTATCTGCACGCGTGCGTGCAGGCGGGCGTCGTCGTCGTCTCCTACGATGACGAGGCGACGGGGGTCATGACCGAAGACGGCCGCGGCGGCGGCGCGTTCACCGAGGTGACGCTGCGCCCGCGGGTCGTGGTGGCCGCGGCATCCATGATCGCGGCGGCCGAGGCCGCGCACGCGCAGGCCCACGAGTGGTGCTTCATCGCCAACTCGGTGAACTTCCCGGTGCGCCACGACGCCGTGGTCACCGCCCTCGCCGGCTGACGCCCGCCCGCCGCCTCGGCCGCGCGCTCGGCCGCGCTGTGGCCCCGATGCGTTCCGAAAGCAGGCTGAATCGGCTGTCTACCGGGCGATGCCGGCCGCAACGCGCGATTCCGCCTGCTTTCACAACCGCAACTCACCGCGAGAGCGTCGCTCGACCGGAGAGCAGCCCGACGATCGCGGCGCGAACCTCGTCGGAGTGCCAGAGGATGTCTTCGGCGATCGGCCGGTAGGTGGCGTATCCGCGGACCGCGGCCGCCTGGTCGCGGCGTCGGTCCCGCTTCTGATCCGCCCACGAGGAGTGGTGCTCCTCGCTGTCGCACTCGATGATGAGCCAGCCGTTCACCACGAAGTCGACCCTCCCGACGCCGGCGATGACGACCTGGATGTCGAAGACGCATCCGATCGAACGCAGGATCAAGCGCATGAGGGTCTCCGGCCCCGACTCCGCCCGTGAGTCCAGCAACCGACGCAGCCGCCGGTAGCGGCGAGGGAGAGCCGCGAACAGCTCGTCCAGCTCGTCAGGTGGGAAGACGCCGAGGTGCAGCGCCGAGTCGATCGTGGCGATCGCCGCGCGCGGCGGCTGGCAGAGGACAGCCTGCCGCAGCGCGTCGAAGACGTCCACGCTCATCAACCGCGGATGCGGCGCTCGCCACAGCTGTCCGCGATGCACCCGGCCGTGCGCGCTCATCTCCGGCAGCCGCGCGGCGTCGGCGGCGACATGGATGTGCCGCGTCGGGTGGTCCAGAACGAACACGCCGCGCCGGTGCAGCTCTGAGACGCAGGCGAGTCGGCCCCGCGATCGCGCCGCCTCGACGCAGTCGGCGTCGGTATCGGGCGCGCAGTAGACGCCGCGCCGCGGCGCGAGGAGCCGCCCGGTGCCGGCCGCGGCCCGGATGTCTCGGCTGCGCCAGCCTTGCTTCGTCAGGTCGCACGCGCGCAGGAAGGCGGGGGCCGGGCCGGAATCGACAGGACGGGATCGGAACATGCCGGCCAGCATTCTCGCCGGCGGCAGGGCGGTGGGCCCGGAGAGGCCGAACTGTGGAGAGATCGCCGAAACCGCGACCTGGGGAGAAGGCGATGAAGCGCGCGGCGGCGGCTCTTTCGGGCGGCAGCCGTCACGAAAGCAGGCGGAATCGGCTGCCTGCCGGGCGCTGCGGGCCGAAACGGTCGATTCCGCCTGCTTTCAGCACGCTCGGCGGCGGACTGGTCGGCGGGCGGCGGCCCGGCGAGGGGACCAGACGAGTGGCGGCCAGACGAGCGGATGCCGCGGTCAGCGGCGCTCGTGCGGGAGCACCTGCTTGAGGCGTTCCACGGGGTTCGCGGCGGGGGCCTCGTTGTAGGCGTTCGCGAGCTCCTGGCCCGACAGGGCGTGGATGGCCGCCATGATCTCGTCGGTGGCGAGGCGCCGGGCCTTGCCCGACTCCGCCGATCCGTGGTGCGAGAGGTCGAGCGGCTCGCCGAAGCGCACCGTCACGCGCGGACGCAGCCGCGGGAACTTCGCCCCGACCGGCATGATCTCGTTCGTGCCGACGAGCCCGACCGGGATGACCGGCGCGCCGGTCTGCAGCGCGAGGAACGCGACGCCGGTGCGGCCCTTGTACAGCCGGCCGTCGAGCGATCGGGTGCCCTCGGGGTAGAGCGCGGTCGACCATCCCGCCTGCAGCATGCGGCGCTGCTGGTCGAGCGCATCCAGCGCAGCCTGTCCCGCGCCGCGCTGGACGGGGAAGGCACCGACCGCGTAGAAGAACTCCCGCGAGAACCAGCCCTTCACACCCTTGCCGTCGAAGTAGCTCGACTTGGCGAGGAAGCGCACCGGGCGGGGAGCGGCCATCGGGATGACGAACGAGTCGATGAAAGACAGATGGTTGCTCGCCAGGATGACCGCGCCCTTGCGCGGGAAGTTCTTGCGGCCCTCGATGCGCGGCCGGTAGATGAGACGTGCGAGCGGGGCGATCACCCAACGGCCCAGCACGTAGGTCGCGCCGATGCCGGGGACCTGACCCTCATCGGTGTCGCTCGCCGCGGCCGGCTCCGACCCGGGGGCGTCGGCAGCGGGGGTCGGTGCGGTCACCAGACGAGGGTACTCCCGAATCCATTCCGCTTCGCGCATGGCGGGCCAGGCGATGCTCCCAGCGGGCACAGAAGAAAGTGCGCCAGGATGGTGGGGTTCCCGTCTCCCCTTCTGTGAGGTCTTCTCTTGCGCCTGCGCCCGTTCGCCGCCCTGTCCGCCGCCGCCGTCTCGGTCGTTCTGCTCGCTGGGTGCTCCGGCTTGGGCGGAGGCAACGCGAGCGCGTCGCCGAGCGCGACGGATGCCGCCGCGGTCGACCTCTGCGACGCCCAGGCCCCCGCCGGCGCGGCCTCCGACGCCGTCACCGTGTCGGGCGACGCGGGGACGGCCCCGACGGTGGCGTTCACCTCGCCGCTCGATGTCAGCGAACTGCAGGCCACCGTCGTGTCGGAGGGATCGGGCACGCCCATCACGGCGGGAGACTTCGTCTCGTACGCGATGACGGCGTACGACGCCGACAGCGGCGAGGAGATCGGTCAGATCGGCTACGAGCCCGGGCAGCTTATGCCCACGCAGATCTCCGCCGACAGCCCGCTCGGCCAGGTGCTGGGCTGCGGTGCGCCCGGCGAGCGCGTCGTCGCCGCCTTCCCTGCGAGCGAGTCGTCGGCCGCTCAGGTGTACGTGGTCGATCTGCTGAGCATCGTGCCGAGCGCGGCATGGGGCGAGGAGCAGGCCCCCGTCGAGGGGATGCCGACCGTCGCGCTCGCCGACAACGGCGCCCCCACGATCACCCTGCCCGGCGGCGACGCGCCCACCGAGACGCAGGTCGCGGTGCTGAAGAAGGGCGACGGCTACACGGTTCAGACCGGCGACCAGGTGCTCGTGCAGTACACGGGCGTGCGGTGGTCGAACGGCGAGACCTTCGACTCCACCTGGGACAAGGGCGGCGTGCCCACGTCGTTCTCGACGACGGGCGTCGTCACGGGCTTCCAGAAGGCTCTCGAAGGGCAGACCGTCGGGTCCCAGGTGCTCGTGGTGATGCCTCCCGCCGAGGGCTACGGAGAGGGCGAGATCAACTCGACCGACCTGAAGGGCGAGACCCTCGTCTTCGTCGTCGACATCCTCGGCGCTCAGCAGGCGACGCCGACCTCGACCGAGTGATCGCGCCCGGCCGGGCGTACGGCGCCCGGCCGCTACGCCCCGGTCGCGCTCGATAGGCTGATCGTCATGCGCCGCATCCTGATCCTCGGCTCCACCGGCTCGATCGGGACGCAGGCGCTCGACGTCATCCGCGACCGCCGCGACCGCTTCGAGGTGGTGGGTCTCGCTGCCGGCCGCAACGCCGACCTGCTCGCCGCGCAGGCGGCCGAGTTCGGTGTCGCGCACACTGCCCTGGGAGTGGATGCCGCCGAGCAGCTCGTCCGCGACGTCGAGGCCGACGTGGTGCTCAACGGCATCACCGGCTCGGTGGGTCTCGGGCCCACCCTCGCGGCGCTCGAGGCCGGCCGCACGCTCGCCCTCGCCAATAAGGAGTCCCTCATCGTCGGCGGTGAGCTCGTGACGGCGCTCGCCGCCCCCGGTCAGGTCGTGCCGGTGGACTCCGAGCACTCTGCGCTGGCGCAGGCGCTGCGCGCCGGGACGGATGCCGAGGTGCGACGGCTCGTGGTCACGGCATCCGGCGGCCCCTTCCGTGGCCGCAGTCGCGCGGAGCTCGCGTCGGTCACGCCGGCCCAGGCGCTCGCCCACCCCACGTGGGACATGGGTCGGGTCGTCACCACCAACTCGGCCACCCTCGTCAACAAGGGTCTCGAGGTGATCGAAGCGCACCTGCTGTTCGGCATCGACTACGACGCGATCGACGTCGTCGTGCACCCGCAGTCGATCGTGCACTCGATGGTGGAGTTCGTCGACGGCTCGACGATCGCGCAGGCGTCGCCGCCCGACATGCGCCTGCCGATCTCGTTGGGGCTGGACTGGCCGCACCGGGTGGCCGGCGTCGGCGCACCGCTGGACTGGACCACGGCGCAGTCGTGGACGTTCGAGCCGCTCGACGACGAGGCGTTTCCCGCGGTCGCGCTCGCGAAGCGGGTGGGGCGCGCCGGCGGCACCTACCCCGCGGTGTTCAACGCCGCCAACGAGCAGGCCGTCGATGCGTTCCACGACGGAGCGCTCAGCTTTCCCGGCATCCTCGACACGATCGCCCGCGTCGTCGACGCGCACACGGCGCCCGCCGAACTCACCCGCGAGACGCTCGCCGAGGCCGAGCGCTGGGCGCGCGACGCCGCCGACGCCGCGATCGCCGCCGCCGACTGACCGCACCCGATGCCGACGGCTCAGCCCGTCCGCGCAGGGGGGGGGCGGACGGGCCGAGCGGGAGCCGGGGGAGGCTCTGACTGACCGTCGGGGAGCGGTCAGTAGGTGACGAGGCCGTGCGCGCGGAACTGCGCGCGCACCCGCTCCGTCGATTCCGGGGTCGGCGGCGGTGTGTCGGCGAGTTCGTAGGTGCGGCCCAGGGCCTCCCACTTGTCGCGACCCATCTGGTGGAACGGCAGCACCTCGACCCGGCTCACCGCGCCGGGCCGGATCTCGTTCAGCGACGCCGCATACTCCGCGACCAGGTCGACGTTGCGCTCGTCGTCGGTGAGACCCGGGACGAGCACGAACCGCACCCAGATCTCCGGCCCGTCGGGCCGCGCAGCGAGCCGGCGGCCGAAGGCCAGCGTGGGCTCCAGCTCACGCCCGGTGACCTTCATGTAGGTGTCGGGATCGCCGCTCTTGACGTCGAGCAGCACAAGGTCGACGTCATCGAGCAGGGCGTCGGATGCCGCGGCGCCCAGGTAGCCGGACGTGTCGATGGCGGTGTGGATGCCGAGTTCTTTCGCTCCCCGCAGGATGCGGGCGGCGAACGCGGGCTGCATGAGCACCTCGCCGCCGGAGAGCGTGATGCCGCCGCCGGTGGCACGGAAGACGCCGGTGTACCGCGCGATGCGGGCCAGCAGCTCGTCGCTCGTGACCGGCTTGCCGTCCTTCATCGCGAGCGTGTCGGGGTTGTGGCAGTACAGGCACTGCAGCGGGCAGCCGCTGAGGAACGTCGTCAGGCGCGTCCCCGGGCCGTCCACGGCGGTCACGAGCTCCCACGAGTGCACCGAGCCGAGTCGGCCCTCGCGCATCGCGGTGAGACGCTCGTGCCGGTCGACGTCCTCGACGGTCCATCCGTCCAGGCCCGCGCCGGCCCGCCGCCCGGGCGCGGCGCCCTGGACGGGGAGGTCCAGGGCCACCGCGTCCTCGGGAAGGACGGCGGGAAGCATCGTGGCGGCCATGATCGTCGGCTCCGGGGAGGGCTCAGACCGAGCCGTGGAAGGTCCGCGACAGCACGTCGAGCTGCTGCTCGCGGGTGAGCCGCACGAAGTTCACGGCGTAGCCCGAGACGCGGATCGTCAGCTGCGGGTAGTTCTCGGGGTGCTCCATGGCGTCTTCGAGCGTCTCGCGGTTCAGCACGTTGACGTTCATGTGATACCCCTGCGACCCGACGTAGGCGTCGAGGAGACCGGCCAGGTTGTGCACCTGCTCGTCCTTCGTCCGGCCCAGCCCGGCGGGCACCACCGTGTTGGTCAGCGAGATGCCGTCCTGCGACTGGGCGTAGGGGAGCTTCGCGACCGAGAGGGCGGAGGCCAGCATCCCGTGCGTGTCGCGGCCGTTCATCGGGTTGGCGCCCGGGGCGAACGGCTCGCCGGCGCGGCGGCCGTCGGGCGTGTTGCCGGTGGCCTTGCCGTACACCACGTTGGAGGTGATCGTGAGCACAGACTGGGTCGGCAGCGCGTTCCGGTACATCGGGTGGCGGCGGATCTTCGCCATGAAGCGCTCGACGAGGTCGACGGCGATCGCGTCGGCCCGGTCGTCGTCGTTGCCGTACGTCGGGAAGGTGCCCGTCGTCTCGTAGTCCACGACGATGCCGCGCTCATCGAACACGGGCGTGACCGTGGCGTACTTGATGGCCGAGAGCGAGTCGGCGGCGACCGACAGGCCGGCGATGCCGCAGGCCATCGTGCGCAGCACGTCCTTGTCGTGCAGCGCCATCTCGATGCGCTCGTACGCGTACTTGTCGTGCGACCAGTGGATGCAGTTGAGGGCTTCGACGTACGTCTCGGCGAGCCAGTCCATCGTCTTGTCGAACCGCGCCATGACGTTGTCGAAGTCGAGCGGGCCCTCACCCACCGGCGCGGCGGCCGGCGAGATCTGCTTGCCGGAGACCTCGTCGCGACCGCCGTTGATGGCGTAGAGCAGGGTCTTGGCGAGGTTCACGCGGGCGCCGAAGAACTGCATCTGCTTGCCGACCCGCATGGGGCTCACGCAGCACGCGATCGCGGCGTCGTCCCCCCACGCGGCGCGGATGATCTCGTCGGACTCGTACTGCACCGCCGAGGTGTCGATCGACACTTGCGCGCAGTAGTCCTTGAAGCCCTGGGGAAGATCCGGGCTCCAGAACACGGTCATGTTCGGCTCGGGCGCAGGCCCCAGGTTGTAGAGCGTCTGCAGGTAGCGGAACGAGTTCTTGGTGACGAGCGGGCGCCCGTCCTCGCCCATGCCGCCGATCGTCTCGGTGACCCACGTCGGGTCGCCGGAGAAGAGCGCGTCGTACTCGGGGGTGCGCAGGAACCGGACGATCCGCAGCTTGATCACGAAGTCGTCGATGATCTCCTGCGCCTCGGTCTCGGTGAGCGTGCCGGCCTCGAGGTCGCGCTGGATGAAGATGTCGAGGAACGTCGACGTGCGCCCGAGCGACATCGCCGCGCCGTTCTGCTCCTTGACGGCGGCGAGGTAGGCGAAGTACAGCCACTGCACGGCTTCCTTGGCGGTCGTGGCGGGACCGGAGATGTCGTATCCGTAGGAAGCCGCCATCTGCTTCAGTTCGCCGAGCGCGCGGATCTGCTCCGCGTGCTCCTCGCGCATGCGCACGACCTCTTCGCTGAACGGCGTGGTGTCCAGGCCCAGCTTGTCGACCTTCTTCGCGGCGATGAGCTGGTCGACGCCGTACAGGGCGACGCGACGGTAGTCGCCGATGATGCGGCCGCGGCCGTAGGCGTCGGGGAGGCCCGTGATGATGTGAGAGCTGCGCGCGGCGCGGACAGCGGGCGGGTAGACGTCGAACACGCCCTGGTTGTGCGTCTTGCGGTACTCGCTGAACACGGTCTTCAGGGTCTGGTCGACCTCGTAACCGTAGGTCTCGAGGGCGCCCTCCACCATGCGCCACCCGCCGTTCGGCATGATGGCGCGCTTGAGCGGCGCGTCGGTCTGCAGGCCCACGATGACCTCGTCGCCCTCGGCGATGTAGCCGGGCGCGTGCGCCGTGATGCCGGCGGGGGTGTGGGTGTCGACGTCGTAGATGCCGTTCTCGCGCTCGGCGGGGAACATGCCCGCGAGCGTCTCCCAGATGCGGGTGGTGCGGGCGGTGGGGCCGGCGAGGAAGGTGGCGTCGCCGGTGTAGGGCGTGTAGTTGCGCTGGATGAAGTCGCGAACGTCGATCTCGTCCTGCCACGGGCCGGCGGTGAAGCCGGTCCAGGCTGCGGGCTGTGCGTCCTGGGCAGTGGTGGGGGTGACGGTGGTCATGACCCCAGGATAGAACCAGTGGTCAGACCACTACACGAAGGCTGAGGAAAGCCACAACCCGGGTAACGCAGGGTGGGCCTCCTCTTGTGGCCTGACCACACCTGTGCGCCGAGGTCGCCGGTTGCGTCGCGAGGGCCCCCGCGCCCACGCGCCCCTTTAGGCGCCCAAGCCCCGGGTT